>JBEKXX010000122.1:0-9781 GCA_049511595.1 Occallatibacter sp.
GTGGGTGGCTCCCCAATCGGAGGTTACAAATCCCTTAAACCCTATTTGGCTGCGTAGGATTCCGGTCAGCGTGTCTTTGTTGCCGCAGGCATAAGGGCCGTTCACATGGTTGTATGAGCACATGATGGACGCAACACCCGCCTGGATGGCCGCATCGAACGGAGCCACGTAGATTTCATGCAAGGTTTGATCATCGACAAAGTTGTTGAGGCTCTGGGAATCGTAGGCTACGTAGTGCTTCACCATCGCCATCACGTGCTGCGATTGGATGCCCTTGATCTCAGCCGCGCCAATCTGGCCCGTGAGAAATGGGTCCTCTCCAAAGGTGTTGTACCCGCGTCCAAATACGAGATCGCGAACCATGTTGACGAAGGGCTGGAGCGAAACGTCAATGCCCATCGCCCGATCCTCGCGGCCAATGACCAAGCCATTCTCTTCCGCGTCCTTAACGCTGAAGGTGGCTGCAACTCCCATAGTGGCCGTCTCGCCCTGCGCCGGATGACGCGTCAGTACACCCGGCGGCCCGTCGGCAAAGCGCAGGCTGGGAACGCCCAGCCGCGGCACGCCGGCGAGATAGCCTGCTTGCCCTTGATAGACCGCGGGATCTTCGATTGCGCCATGGATGAGGCCAAGCTTCTCCTGAAGTGTCATCTCGTGCAGGAGTTTGTCGGCTCGAGCCTTTGCTTCAGCCTCCGTCACCCACTGTGCCTGCGTTGTGCTCGCCCCGATCAGCAGCGTGGAAATCCCCAGCACAACCCAACATGCCGCTCGCACTGTCTTATGAAATCCGTTCATTGCAGATACCTTTCGTAAGAATCTTGATCTCATGACGGCTGGCAGCTTTCACTCACCGCTTGATCAGCAGTCAACCCCCAACCAGCCATTGAACAACCCAAAACTTCTCTCGTGTTGACACGCCGTAACGACCGGCATTATGGCGCCACAGACAGCCAGCGCCGCGAGATCGTCGGCGTGACTTCGGTTTTGCCGTCCGGCGCCGCCGTGGCTTTCAAGATCAGGTTGTCCTGCGGTTCGTCAGGCACGGCCAATGTGATTGAAAAATCCTCCGCGCCGAAAGCTGCCAGGTCAAACGGCCGTTCTGCCTTGGCCAGCATTTTCCCTTCCTTTGTCTCCAGTGTCAGAACGAGTTCACCTGCCATCGATTGGTCGTCATCGTTGATCATTTTCACCAGGAACTCGCGCGGCGCACCCGGCGGGAGAGTGGGGTGAAAGAAATTGATATACACGCTCAGGGGTTTAAAGGCCTCGCCTACATAATCGACAAAGGCTGGATCGAGTTTGAGTTTCCTCACGTCGCTCCAGTTGTCCGACGTGGGAACACCGGGAAGATTGTCGGTCAGATACACGAAATAATCGACGGCGGCCATTTGGCGATACGCCCGCCAGTATTCCGTCAAACCTGCCAGAAGATAAGCCGCCTCATCGAGCCGCCGGCGCGGCGCAGCGTCGGCTCCCATGAGTTGGGCGTAGAGGTTTCTGTTCACCGGCGTGCCGTCGCGATTCAACCAGAACGCGTCGTATTCATTGAGGACCACCGTGTTGTGGGTGGAAGGTACAGGCGTATCCAGTCCGACGGCGATAGGTTCGCCATGCATGTTTTCAAGGTCGCTCATTTTGAAGGCGAGTTTCCCTTGAGCGCCCTGGTCAAAGAAGTAGCCGTGAAACTCCTCCACGTCCCCGGGATTGCCGGGCGGATTGTAGCTGTCCTCCCAGGGCCGATGCGACAAATCCAGCCCGCGCACGGCGGGAACTACTTTTGTATCGAATATGTCGTTGCGGGTCTCGTTGACGGCGTCCAAGACGACGACGCTCGGATGGTTCCAGTTATCGCGCATCCAATCCCTGAATTGACGGATCGTTTCATCGGCGTTGTAAGTGCGTGAATAGCCCTGTTCTTTGTACCAACCCCATCCGGTCCAGACAGGAAACTCATACTGGACCATTAGCCCCACCTCGTCGCAAACATCCAGCCAGTGTTGCGGTACGGGGCCAATGGTAAACCGGAAATAATTCCAATGCATCTGCTTGGGAACCGCCCCCAACAACCGGCGGACCCAGGCGTCGTCCCATGGCAGATCCCTGCTTAGAGGGTCTTCAAAGAAGCGGTGCAATGCGATATTCGAGCCGCGCAGATAATAAGGCCTGCCATTCAAATAGGCGCGCTTGGTGACCGGATCGAAATGAAGCTCGCGCATTCCGAACCGCGTCTGCACCGAATCGCCGCCCGTACTCATTTCCAGGACATAAAGAAACGGGTCTTCGGGCCACCACAGATGCACGTGCGGAATCTTGATGGTTTGCGTTATAACCTTTTCTCCGCCGGGCTCAAGTGAGACGTCTTCCATCTTGAATGCTGCGACCTGCTCGCCGGCCTTCCAGGTATTGATGGCATAAGATATAGAGCCGGAATACGCTGCGCCGGAGCGATTTTTGAGCGTGGCTTGAACGACGATCTCATCCGTGGCTATGCGCGGCGCGACTTGAACGGTTTCAATCTCCGGATTGTCGCAGAAGAAAACCGAGACGTCGTCGTAGATGCCAGGCGTCCATTCCGTTTTCTCGAAGTCCGAGCCGACCGGGAAGTCGTCGGGCAAGACCGCTGGATGCGCCCCGATGCGGACGATAAGGGTGTTCTCTGCGTTCCAGTGGATCTCGCGGCTCAGATTCCAATAGCTGGCGCTGAAGCCGCCCGGATATTCGGAGCGCCAGGCGTCGTTCTCTGGCGAGAGGCGCTGTCCGTTCAACCAGACCGCAGTACCGAACTGCGACTTGTTGATTTGCAGCATTGCGATCGCGCGGGCCGACGGCGCGCGAAAGGTCTTGCGATACCAGAAATAATTGCGATCCTGCTCGACCTTGCCGTCCCAGTATTTGACCATCCAATAGGGGTCCGCTTGATGACTGGAGATGCGCGAGGCCAAACGTTCGCGGCTGATAAATCGATCCACATTCGGGAATGGGGGGCTTGCCAAATGCGCCAATCCGGGAACCGGGGCGGTGTGAGTGAAGTTGCTGGGAATAGCATCCGGCAATTTGCTGTCCGCAATCTGCCATTGACCGTCCAGCGACAACACGGTTCGCTCTGCTGCCGCAACCTTTTCCGAGAAGCAAAGCGACGTTGCAAGCGCGATCGTCACGAGCAACATAGCCTCAAGCAACGGTTCCGGTTTTCTCACCCGTCACCCATCCTTTGCTGAAAATTGTCTACGCTTTACTTTAAGACACCGCAGTTTCAGATCGGTCCATTCTACTACTACCAGTTGTAGTAGCGGTACGGATCGCAGGCGGATGCAAATGGGGCATATCAGGTATATTGATTGGCAGCCGGGAAAAGAAAATGGAAATTCTGGATCAAGCGAGGTTCCGTTTCCCGGGGGAGTGACGTGGCGCAAATCTTCATCAGTCATTCGAGCGAGGACGGAAAGGAGGCGGAGGAACTCCTGGGGTGGTTGCGTACTCAGGGGTTTGCATCCACATTTCTCGATTTCGATGAAGAGCGGGGCATCGCTCCGGGGGAGAAGTGGGAGAGCACGCTATATCGCGAGATCTCCGCTTGCGACGCGGTGATTCTCATTCTGACGGAGAACTGGTTCCGCAGCAAGTGGTGCTTTGTGGAGTTCGCGCAGGCGCGGGCTTTGGGTAAGGCGATCTTCCCGCTGGTGGAGACGCCGACCAAAGAAAAGTTCATCGGCGACGACATTCAACTGCTGGACTTGGTGAAGGACCGCGAAGGCGGGCTGGACCGGCTGCGCGCGGAACTGACGCGGATCGCGATGAATCGGCGCGGTGGGCTGCCCTGGGACAACAAGCGGCCGCCGTACCCGGGACTGATGGCCTTCGAGGAGGCCGATGCGGCAATCTACTTCGGGCGCGACGATGACATTCGCGGGCTGATTCAACGGCTGGAAGCCAGGCGCGTACAGGGCGGCGAGAAGCTGGTGGTGGTGCTGGGCGCATCGGGATCGGGTAAGTCATCGCTGTTGAGGGCCGGGGTTGCGCCGCGGTTGAAACAGGACCGGCACAATTGGATCGTGCTGCCGCCGTTTCGTCCCCAGGCACAGCCTTTGGACGAGTTGGCGCTGGCGATTGCCTCGGCGCTGGGCGATGCAAAGAGCTGGCGGCAATGGCGGACAGCGCTGGAAGGGGAGAATCCGTCGCACGAGCTGATGGATCTGGCGCGCGACCTGCGCGCCGCGCACGGGCAAAACGAAGCGCACATCCTGATCACGATCGACCAGGGCGAGGAGCTGTTCAGCGGCGCGGATGCCGGACAGACAGAGCGGTTCTTCGCGGTGCTGAATGCAATGCTGAGCGCGCAACTGCCGTATCTGGCAACGATGGCGCTGCGCTCGGACTACCTGGGCCATTTGCAGCAGGAGACGCGGCTGGCGGCGCCGTTCGAGCAGTTTTCTCTGAAGCCGATGCCGCTGGAGCGGGTACGCGACATCGTGTTGGGACCGGCCAAGCTGGCGGGGATGACCGTGGACGATGCGCTGGTGACGGAGATGATGGCGGATGCGCGGACCGATGACGCGCTGCCGCTGCTGGCCTTCGCGCTGCGTGAGTTGTATGACCGCTCTGCCGGCACAAAACATATGACTGTGGACGCCTATCGCGCGATGGGCGATGCGCAGGCACAGCTTTCGCCTCTGGAAAACGCGGTGCGGCGCAAGGCGGATGAGGTGCTGGCGGCGGCGAATCCGACGGCGGAGGATTTGCAGGCGCTGAAAGAAGCATTCATACCCGGCCTGGTGCGGGTGAACGCGGAGGGCGAGTATGCGCGGCGCGCGGCGGAGATGTCGAAAATCTCAAGCCGGGCCATGCCGACGATCGAGCGGCTGGCCAAAGCTTACCTGTTGACGGTACGCCACGAGCGCGGCGTGACGCTGGTCGAGGTGACCCACGAAGCTCTGCTGCGCAAGTGGCCGCGGCTGAAGAACTGGCTGGACGAAGAGAAAGAGTTCCTGACCGGTAAAGAGCAACTGGACCAGGATCTCGCGGACTGGGAGGCTGCGCCGGAGAAGCAAAAAAAGGAAGCGCTGCTGTGGGGGTTGAAACTGGCGCGGGCACAGGCGTGGCAGACGGCAAAGCCACGGCAGTTGAACGAAGCCGAACGGAGATTTATCGACGCTTCAGTGGAGCATGCGGCGGCGTTGAGAAGGCGTGAGGTGGTGCGCACAACAGGAGCGCTGGCCGTGGTGCTCTGCCTGGTCTTCAGCTTTGTGATCGCGTACCAGGTGAGGAAGCGGCATGACGCACAGGCGGCGGCGGCCAGCGCGCGCCTGGCGGCGAGCGAAACGGACTTCAAGTTTGCGGCGGCGGAGATGCAGCGCGGCGAGGAGCCGGTCTCGCTGGCGTATCTTGCGGATGCCCTGCGCAAGAATCCCGGGAACCAGAAAGCGATTGCGCTGGCGGTGTCAGAGCTGCGCAACGCGGTGTTGCCGGTGGTGACGCTGCACCATGCCGGCGAGGTGCAGGATGCGAGCTTCAGTCCCGACGGAACGCGGGTGGTGACCGCCTCGGCGGATGATACCGCGCAGGTATGGGACGCGAGGACAGGGCAGAAGATCGGCCAGGCGATGAAGGACTCGGATTGGGTGCATACAGCGGAGTTCAGCCCCGACGGCGCCAAGGTGTTGACCGCGTCCTGGGACGGCACCGCGCGGGTGTGGGACGCGAAGACCGGCGCGCAGATCGGCAGCGTCATGCAACACGATGTTTCCATTGAGCGGGGCAGGGTGAATGGCGCGCATTTCAGCGCGGACGGAACGGAGATCGTGACTGCGTCGTGGGATCGCACAGCGCGCATCTGGGACGCGACGACGCCCGCGCACCCGCAAATCGGAAAGTCTCTGGTGCATCAGATGCCCAACGCGATCTCGGAGACGGTATGGACGGCGGTATTCAATCCCAGGGGCGCGCCGCAGGTGGTGGTCACGGCGTCTGCCGATCATGAGGCGCGGCTGTGGGATCTGGCGACGCACACGGAGAAGTTCCACAAGCTGCACAACGACGAAGTGAATATGGCGGTGATGAGCCCCGACGGGCGATGGATCGCCACAGGCGCCGATGACGGGACAGGATACATTCTGGACGCGAAGACGTTTCAAGCCGTGGGACAGCCGCTGCAGCACGGGAGCGGCAATTCGATCAATTACATCGCCTTCAGTCCGGACAGCCGCACCATCGTGACGGCGTCGAAGGACAACACGGCGCGCCTTTGGGATGTTCCGTCGGGCAAGCCGATTGGGCAGCCGATGCGCCACTCGGGCTGGGTGCGGGCGGCGACTTTCAGCGCGGACAGCAAACTAGTCGTCACGGCCTCCTACGACCGGACGGCGCGGGTGTGGGACGCGCGCACCGGGCAGCCGCTGAGCGAGCCGATGCGGCACAGCGGAGCTGTATATATGGCGCGGTTCAGCCCGGTGGATTCGTCGCTGATTGTGACTGCGTCATTCGACCATACCGCGCGCATCTGGAAGTGGAACCGGGTAGCGGAACTGCCGGCCATCAGCGGCACGGGCGCACTGAAGGCTGTGTGCCTTGATGCGAGCGCCGAGAAACTTGTGACGGTGACCGCAAGCGGCGCGCAAATCTGGAACGCGCGCACGGGGCAGGCAGCGGGACAGATGACGGCCACGGGGCCGGTGACGATGGCGGCATGCAGCGCCGACGGAACGCTGCTATTCACGGCATCGGGCAAGCAGGGCCAGATTCGCAACGCAATGACTGGCGCTCCCGTGGGAAGCGCGATTGCTCTGCCGGAGACGCCAAGCGCGGCGGTTTTCGATGCGCACGATCGCTGGCTGGCCGTGGTCTCGCCGGACGATCTGGCGATATGGGATGCTGCGTCGGGACAGCCGCAGGGGAACCCGATACAACTTGGCGGAGGCGCCACCGGCGCGGTATTCAGCAACGATGGAAGCATGATCGCGACCTGGTCGCATGGCGGGGCGGTCAGGGTCTGGAATGTGGGGACGGGCTCGGAAACCGGCCAGCCGATGATCCACAAGGGTGAAGTGAAGAGCGCGAACTTCAGTCCGGATGGACAGCTCCTCGTGGCCTCCTCGACGACCGGTCACGAAGCCAGCCTGTGGACGGTGCAGACCGGGGCTGAGGTGGGAATACTGCAGGTAGATAACTGGGTGCCCGATGCGGAGTTCAGCCCCAACGGACAGTGGGTGGCTACCTCCTACGGGAGCGCCGCGCAGGTGTGGTCCGTGGCAAGCAAGAGCCGGGTTAGCCAACTGATGCAGGAGAAAGATACGGTTCTGCAGTCTACCTTCAGCCCCAACAGCGAGTGGGTGCTGACCGCATCGCAAGACGGAGTGGCACAAATGTGGGACGGATTGACCGGAGTGGAGGCGGGCCGGCCGCTGAACCATACGATGGGCACGGCGGAGAGCCTGCCCGTTCACATTGCATTCACGAGCGATGGCAAGTGGATCCTGACGGCGTGGCAAGACGTGAACCAGAATGAAGCACCGCGGGGGTGGGAAGCACGCCTTCAGGAAGGCCCCATCGTGACCGGCAGCGCACCCGCGTGGCTGATTGAACTTGCGGAGTTAGTGGGGGGCGAGCAATTGGACGCAAACGGCGTTCTGCAGCCGACCCCCTCAGACGAAGACTCCACACAGTTACGAAATACGCTTCTGGGGCTGGACGGGAGCGATCCGGTGAATCAGTTTGGGAAATGGCTGGCTTCCGATCCAGGCTCGCGCGCAATTTCCCCGCGCGAGCAGGCAAGTGGTAACAATTAGGCGTCCCAGGCAGATCAGGCGCCGAGTTTCCAGCGCAAGCGCGCATCGCGGCTATCGCCAAGGCAGTTGGCTTGCTCGACCTGGACAAGTTGAATCGCGGCTCCGCCGTAGCGGGTGCGGGAGCGCGGACTCTGTGCAGCATTTAGACGGCTGCTACACTTTGTGAGAAAGTGGCGCGAGGTTACGAAATGGTGAAGCAGACGTCTGGCCGCGCGTCGATGGGATTTGTTGCAATGGAAGCCGCGGCGGGCGCCGGCGCCCAGTCGTCGCCCACACCGTATCCGGAAGAGCAGAAACGACGGCCCGGCCAGCCGCTGCCACCGCTCGACGCACATCCAGTAGTAGCCCTTACCTTTGACGATTTGCCGGCCGTAGGCACTTTGCCGCCAGGAGCAAGCCGCGTCGAGGTGGCGACAGAACTGGTACGCGTGTTGAAGGCCAATCGCCTTGAGGGCACGTATGGCTTTGTGAACGGCGACAAGATCGAAAGCCGTCCCGGCGCGCCGCAGGCACTACAAATCTGGCTCGACGCGGGCATGAATATCGGTAACCATACGTGGTCGCACATGAGGCTGAGCGCGAACTCCGTCGAAGCTTTCGAGCAGGACATCGCGCAGAATGAGCCGCCGCTTGAGCAGTATGGCGAATCGCTCGACTGGCACTGGTTCCGCTATCCGTTTCTGGAGGAGGGTGACACTCTGGAGAAACGCCGTGCCGTCCGCGCCTACCTGCGCGAGCACGGATATCGCATCGCCCAGGTGACGCTGGAGTTTAAGGACTGGGCGTGGAACGACGCATACTGCCGGTGCCTGGCCAGGCAGGACGAGGCGGCGATCATGTGGCTGCGGCAAAGCTACCTCGACACCGCGGCGGAGTACGTCCGGCTGGGGCGTGAAGAAGAGCGGATCGTGTTTGGGCGCGAGATTCCAAACGTGATGCTGCTGCACGCAACGCCTTTCACCACGCTGATGCTTTCGGATTTGCTCGACATGCTTCGCAAGCAGGGATTCCGCTTCGAAAGCCTCGCGCAGGTGGAGAGCGACCCGGCTTATGCCGAGGATCCGGATGTGGGACTCGCGTCGGGAGGCACGTTTCCCGAGCAGTTCCTGGATGCACGCCACTTGCCGTACCCGTCGGCTAAGCCCGATCCATTCCAGCAGATAACCAAGCTATGCCAGTAAGATGTCTCGGCTCCGCTGTGCGAGCGAATGCCCAGGTTTGTCGCGTCACGCGCGCTGGAATGCGGCGGGCGCGGATTTGCGGGGATATGGCGCCAAGCAGAAGCGGATTAGGAGCATATTGAAAGTGCCGGGGGCCTAAGATTCGCAGACCTTAATCGGCAGTGAGCGTTCAAGTCCCTCTCCGGGCGTTATGAAGCAAATTTGCTTCGATTCGTACAACAAACTCCCGACCGGAAAGTGGCAAATGGGGTATAGTTGGCTCGCAGCCACAAAACGTAAATTCCGCGTTCATCGGACAGGACACCGGTGGGAACTGAAAACGAATATTTGTGGCTCCAAACCGATTGAGAGGCTTAAACGCGGCCCTGCTGATCCGTACAAAGGAACTTGGAGACTTCGACGGCAGTGTCGGCCAGTTATGGTGAACTTCGTTACAACGGTACAATGGACGAAATGAAGGTGATTCAACCGCGGGACCCGGCATTCAAGTTTGTTGTTGAGGCGGTTGGCGATGACCTGGTGATTCGCAACGTCACGGCAACGTGGTTCAGCGGGCCAGGTGACCCGAGCGACACTGGCCGGACAGCCAGCGGCGTGTCGACTCGGGACAATCCAAAGCTTCTTGGATGCGCGCTTCCGATGGACGGCTTCCATTTCCACAAGACCGACGGCAGCCCGATCCCGAGGCTTCCCTGGGGAACTCTTGTCCGCGTAGTCAATCGCATATCGGGTCAGGTGGAGTCATTCCCGCTCATCGACCTCGGCCCCTCCAAATACGCCGCTTCGGGCGCGGCGATTGATCTAACTGCAACCGCCTTC
>JBEKXX010000123.1:0-9570 GCA_049511595.1 Occallatibacter sp.
GATCTGGCCGGCAACGTCACCAGCGCCAGCGACATCAATTTAAATGGCGGCTCGGTGATGGGCGCGTGGACGTACGCCTACGACACGCTGAACCGGCTCGTGAGCGGGCACAACACGGCCACTACCCCGGCTTCAATTCAGTACGCCAACATGTACGGTTGCTGGGCCTACGACTCGTTCGGCAACCGAACCGCCAACGATCCCCTCTGGGCGACTGCCTGCCCGGCGCAGGAGTCGAGCCTGACGCCCACCGACATACAGCCTAACTCCTAGCTGCACCCGCTCCTAAGAACAACCAGACGTCGATCCGCAGCTCATGCAGCGGTAGCAACTGCCGTTGCGCACCATGATGGCTCCGCATACGTTACAACTGGGCGCGTCGCCCATGTCGTACATGTCGCGCATGGCGTCGGCGGTGTGGTAGATGCCGCGGTCCTGCAGGCTGGGTCCGCGCATGGGGCTTGGCGGGGGCGCCTGGCGCGGCCGAACTTCGGGCGCGATCCCGCCGCCCGCTGCCCCACCGTGCCCTCCGGCTGCCGTCACCTGGCTCAGCCGCTTGGCCACTTCTTCGGCCAGGCGGGCAATGTGCTGCTGCGTCGAGGCGTCCGCGTCTTCATCGGCATCGCTCTCCGGCAGCAGGCTCGGCGAAGCAGGCAGTTGGGGCGCCTTCGGCGCCAGCCCGGCGAAGAGCGTCAACTGCTCTCCGGAAAGGAAGCGCAGGTTGAGCCAGCGGAAGATGTAGTCCATCAGGCTTTTGGCGTAGCCAATCTGCTCGTTGCCCGTCCAGCCCGAGGGCTCGAAGCGCGTGTGCGCAAACTTCTCGCACAGCACTTTCAGTTGTACGCCGTGCTGCAAGGCGAGCGAAACCGAAGTGGCGAATGCATCCATCAGGCCGCTGACCGTCGATCCCTCCTTCGCCATGCGGATGAAGATCTCGCCCGGCTGGCCGTTGGGATACAGGCCGACGGTGATGTAGCCCTCGTGGCCGGCAATGGAAAACTTGTGCGTGATCGACGCCCGCTCTTCCTGCAACCGGTGGCGCACCGCGCGCGGCGGCGCATTCAGGTCCTGCTCGTCCTTGCCCGGCTCTCTTACGGCATCGAGCGCCGGCGTTGCCGTCAGCACCGGCACCGCGGCGGCCGTAGCGATCTCGTCGAGCGCCCTCTGGAAGGCCTGCACGCCGGCCAGCAACTGCATGGCGCTCACCTCCACCTTGTCGCCGGAGTGCGTCTCCAGCGTCTTCAGGTCGGCTTCCGCGGCAGGTTGCGACGCAGCCATGTGCCCCAGCAGGCGGTTCCCTGCCGCGTCCAGCGGCGAAGGCTCCTTCTTCGCGTCCATGCTCGTATTCAGCGGCTGCGTGCCCTTCGAACCGTCGCGGTAAATCGCCACGGCCTTGATGCCCTGGCGCCAGCTTTCCGCGTATGCCTCGGCCACGTCTTCCACGGTTGCCTCGTGCGGCAGGTTCACCGTCTTTGAGATTGCTCCCGAGAGGAACGGCTGCGCCGCCGCCATCATCTTGATGTGCCCCATGTAGTGGATGGAGCGCGTGCCCTTGGCCGGCTTGAAGCTGCAGTCGAACACCGCCAGGTGCTCCGGCTTGATGCCCGGCGCGCCCTCGATTGTGCCCGTGGCGTCTATATAGCTGACGATGGCGTTCACATCGTCCTCGCCATAGCCCAGCTTGAAGAGCGCCGGCGCCACCGTCTGATTGACGATCTTGATCATGCCGCCGCCCACCAGCTTCTTGTACTTCACCAGCGCCAGGTCGGGCTCGATGCCCGTGGTATCGCAATCCATCATGAAGCCGATGGTTCCCGTGGGCGCCAGCACCGTGGTCTGCGAGTTGCGATAGCCATAGCGCTCGCCGTAGAGCAGCGCCATGTCCCAGCTCTCGCGGCTGGCGCCGATCAGCGCGTCCAGTTGCGGCACCGTGAAGGGCTCCCGGGGCGCCGCGGCAGCCGGCTTGCCAATCTTGTTTACCTCCGCGCGGTGCATGCGGACCACATCGAGAAACGGCTCGCGATTCACGTAGTAGCCGGGGCAGGCTCCGCCCTGGTGCTCCACGGATGCGGTCAACGGCGTCGCCGAGCTCAGCGGCGGGCACTGCGCCGCGATGATCGCCGACTGCAGATACGCCTGCCCGGTCATGATCGCGGTCATGCTGGCTGCCAGGTCGCGCCCGGCCTCGGAGTCGTAGGGCAGCCCGAACGACATCAACAGAGCGCCCAGGTTGGCGTAGCCCAGCCCCAGCGGCCGGTAGTCGTGCGAGTTCCGGGCGATAGCTTCCGTGGGATATCCCGAGTTGTCCACCAGGATCTCCATCGCCGTGATCAGCACCGAGATTGCGTGCCGGTACGCCGGAATATCGAACGTCCCCGCCGGCGTCACGAACCGCATCAGGTTCAGGCTGGCCAGGTTGCACGCCGAGTTGTCCAGGAACATGTACTCACTGCACGGATTCGAAGCGTTGATCCGCGCCGTGTTCTTCGACGTGTGCCACCTGTTGATCGTGTCGTCGAACTGCATCCCCGGATCGCCGCATTGCCAAGTCGAATCGGCAATCTTGCGCATGATCTCCCGCGCCTTGTAGATCTTCACCGGCTGGCGGCCCTTCACCGTGTACGTCGTGAAGTCGCCGTCAGCCTCGTAGGCGCGCATAAACTCGTCGCTGACCCGCACGGAATTGTTGGCGTTCTGGAAGAAGATCGAAGAAAATGCCTCCGAATCCGGCCCGCTTCCGTCGTAGCCCGCCTTGATCAGCGTGAACGCCTTCGCCTCCTCCTTCGACTTGCACTCGATAAAATCAACGATGTCGGGGTGGTCCACGTTCAGGATCACCATCTTCGCCGCGCGGCGCGTCTTGCCGCCGCTCTTAATGACTCCCGCGAAGGCGTCAAACCCGCGCATGAAGCTCAACGGACCGCTGGCTACGCCGCCGCCGGAGAGCAGCTCCATCGACCCGCGCAACGACGACAGATTCGTCCCCGTGCCCGATCCCCACTTGAACAGCATTCCTTCCGTCTTGGCCAGCGTCAGGATCGAATCCAGCGAGTCGTCCACGGCATTAATGAAGCAGGCCGAGCACTGCGGATTCCTGTAGCCCGTCGCCGAGTACTGCACGCCCCCCGTCACGGGATCCCAGTGCCAGTTCTGTCCGTCCGCCTCCGGCTCCAGCCGGTCGCAACCCACGTTGAACCATACCGGCGAGTTGAACGCCGCCTTCTGCGCCAGCAGCAGATGCGCCAGCTCGTCGTGGAAGATCGCCGCATCCAGCGACGTGGCAAAGTACCCCCCGGCAAGACCCCAGTCGCGCACCGTCTCCACCACGCGCGCCACCAGTTGCCGTACGCCCGTCTCGCGTTCCGGCGTGTCCAACTGCCCATGCAGGTACTTCGAGGCCACGATGTTCGTCGCTGTCATCGACCAGTCCACCGGAACCTCGACGTCCTTCTGCTCGAAGATCGTGCTGCCCTTGGCGTCCGTGATCAATGCCGTCCGGCATTCCCACTGCACCTCGTCGTATGGAGAGATGCCCTCCTTCGAAAACCGGCGGGAAAAGGTCAGGCCCTCCTGAGCGCGGGGGGTGGATTGGAAGGCAACAGCCGAAGTCTGAAGGTAAGCCTCGTTCATCTTGATCCTCTCGAGGGGAAAATTCAGTGAACAAATCCTTGTGTCCGGCCGCGAGGCCAGAGTGCGGGCCATCCCGCAACATTTTGAAAACAAACGGAATACTTGGTTAAAACTCCACGAGCTTCTGTGCCGCCAACGGCTTGCCGACGCCTCCAGCCTTCCCCTCGCCGCCATGCCCAGTTGCTATCTTCGCCAAGCAGGAACTGCTGTCGCGCATGCCCACTCGCGAGACGCTGGAAAAAGCACCTGAACTCGGGAATTGCTCGATTCGCTCCGGCTTTGCGTTACAGTCCGTTTACAGCCGCAGATGAAAAAATACCGCTGTCAGTGGTGCGTGTCAACAACAAACCACAACATCTAGTATTTTGGTCACATTTCGCGCACCTGCTCTCTAAACCCCGTCATTTGCCTGTGGAAAGCTTGAAACAGCCTTACGCGGCGCGGGGTTGCGCGGTCCAGAGTGCCTAAATCCTGGAGCTAACACAGCAGTTTCTGAAATGGTATAGCCGCATTCACGATATTGAAGCCGGCGCGACCAGCAGTGAGCGACGCCCCCTTCAAACGCCTTGATCGGACACGGTACTTCCGAAACTGCTCTACGGCGGTTCTCCTGCAACTATGAGCCATTTCGGACAGAATTCAAGGTGGCTTTTTCTTGATGAAAAAGCCACTTAGCGATTGTGCCTTGGTCTACACCTGCAGGAGACCCGCTATAGTGGGTCACACCCTGGCCTTGGCCCACTGCTCAAGCCTAGCCTTATCCCGACCCCGGCACAAGGCGCAGAATCTGTGCATTTGGCGGCATTCTTGTTCAAGTTGTGGACAATTAAGGCCAGTCAGGCTGTCTCCGGGTTCACGGCTGGGGTATGCCCGGAATCAAGTGCCGGGGCAGGACGCGCGCAATCACCACCCGTTCTGCCTCGGTCGCATAGAAAAACACGTGCGCGCTGTACTCGATCCTGCGCAGCCCTGGGAGGACGGCCTCTGAGCGCCGGCCCAGTGTCGGGTCGCTAGCGATAAGCTGGAAGCATTTCCAAAGGCCTTCTACATAACGTTTGCTTTCAGCGCTTCCCTGGCTCTTTGCGATATATCTTGCGATCGCCTTCATATCCCATTCTGCAAGTTTGGTTACGCTGCAGCTCCGCATGGATTCTCCTGCGCCTCTTTCTGCCCGGTCAACGCGTCGATGAACGCAAACATCCGGTCGAGAACGCCTGGATCCGCGTCTCCGCTGGCAAGCCCCTCCTCGATCGCAGAACACAGCGCAGCCACCCTTCCCTCTTGTTCCCGTTCTTCAAGATCCAGCAGGCGCAGCGCCGCGCGGATCGCTTCGCTGCCGCTAGCATAGCGCCCTCTCTTTACAAGAGAATCAACGCAGGGATCCAGCTCTTTGCTGAGAAAGACGATGCGAATTGACATTGCCAGGCCCCCGGGGATGTCGGTGACGAACCTTCTACCGCTTTAGATGAGATGATCCAAGGCGGCACAAGGTTGCTTTGTTGAAGGCAAATGTTTTTCTAGCGCTCCTTCCCGGGAAACGCCGTTCCCGTCCATGCCCGCAAAAAATCGGCCCCGCATACCATCGCGCCCGAGGCCGATTCGCCCGGAGAGAGGATTACAGGAACTGCGGCGGCGTCACAAGCCTGACGGTGCAAGGCAGCTTGACGCATGTGTGCCACACGGCTGTCAAAAGGAAACGCCGCCCGTTTCCAGGCGGCGTTCTCTTCCCTTCACAAGACAGGAATCAGTTGCTTTCCTTGGTTTCAATCCTCATTCCATAGAACGATTTATGCACGAAGAACACCGACACCAGGAAGAACGCGACTGCCAGAGAAGTCGCCAGCACCGGGTTCTGATGGCTGAGCGTCACCGCAAGCTCGACAGCAAGTAATCCGAACAACGTCGTAAACTTGATCACCGGATTTAATGCCACCGACGAGGTGTCTTTGAACGGATCGCCGACGGTGTCTCCGATCACGGTCGCGTCGTGCAGGGGTGTCCCCTTCTGTTTCAGCTCTACCTCAACGATCTTCTTCGCGTTGTCCCATGCGCCGCCCGCATTGGCCATGAAGATCGCCTGGTACAGGCCGAAGACCGCAATCGAGATCAGATAGCCGATAAAGAAGAACGGCTCAATGAACGCGAACGCAAGCGTGGCGAAGAAGACCGCAAGAAAGATGTTAAACATGCCCTTCTGCGCATACTTCGTGCAGATCTCGACCACCTTCTTGCTGTCCGTGACCGACGCCTTCTCCACGCCTTCCAGTTTGATGTTCGCCTTGATGAACTCCACCGCGCGGTAAGCGCCGGTGGTAACCGCCTGCGTTGAAGCGCCAGTGAACCAGTAGATCATGGCCCCACCGGTGATCAACCCCAGCAGAAATGGCGCATGTAGCAGAGAAAGGCTCGCGACGTCATGCGTCAGTCCGCCGGTCAGGGCCATGATGATCGAGAAAATCATCGTGGTTGCGCCCACCACGGCGGTGCCGATCAGCACCGGCTTTGCCGAAGCCTTGAACGTGTTGCCGGCTCCATCGTTGGCTTCCAGCAGGTCTTTCGCGCGTTCAAACTTCACGTCGATGTTGTAGTCCTTCTTCAACTCGGCTTCGATGCCGGGAACGTTCTCGATCAGCGACAATTCATAAATCGATTGCGCATTGTCGGTAACCGGCCCGTAGGAATCCACGGCTATCGTCACCGGCCCCATGCCCAGGAAGCCGAATGCGACCAGGCCAAACGCGAAGACTGCCGGAGCCAGCATCAGGACCGCCATGGACTGGCCCGTGCTGAAGTAATACCCCAGACTCATGAGGGCCACCATGCTGAGTCCCAGCCAGTAAGCTGAAAAGTTTCCGGCCACAAATCCCGAAAGGATTCCCAGGGAAGCTCCGCCTTCCTGCGCCGATTTCACCACTTCCTTCACGTGGCTGGAGTTGGTTGACGTGAAAACCTTCACCAATTCGGGGATGATCGCGCCCGCCAGCGTTCCGCACGAGATGATGGAAGCCAGCTTCCACCACAGCGTTCCGTCGCCCAGAGCGGGGATCATCAGGTACGTAACGATGTAGGTCAGGATGATGGAAACGATGGACGTGATCCACACCAGCGAGGTCAGCGGCGCCTCAAAGTCCATCTTGTCCGCAGTTCCATATCTCGCGCGAGCGATCGCGCCATTCAGGAAGTAAGCAGCCGAGCTGGAGACCAGCATGGCCACGCGCATCACGAAGATCCACACCAGCAGTTGCACTTGTGTCGTGGGGTTCGGCACCGCCAGCAGGATGAATGTGATCAAGGCCACGCCAGTCACGCCGTAGGTTTCAAAACCGTCGGCGCTCGGGCCCACCGAGTCGCCCGCGTTGTCGCCCGTGCAGTCCGCGATCACGCCCGGGTTGCGCGCATCGTCTTCCTTGATCTTGAATACGATCTTCATCAGGTCGGAACCGATGTCGGCAATCTTGGTGAAGATGCCGCCGGCAATACGCAGCGCCGCGGCGCCCAGCGATTCGCCAATGGCAAAGCCGATAAAGCATGGTCCCGCATAGTCGCCCGGGATGAACAAGAGAATAAACAGCATGATCAACAGCTCGACCGAGATCAGCATCATGCCGATGCTCATACCCGCCTTCAGCGGAATCGCAAAACACGGATATGGTTTCCCGCGCAATCCCGCGAATGCAGTCCGTGAGTTCGCGAAGGTGTTGACACGAATTCCGAACCACGCCACGCCGTAGCTGCCCGCGATGCCGATGAGCGAGAACAATAAGATGATAGGCAGCGTAACCGCAATCGATTTCCCCGGGACCGGCGCCAGATAGCCGAAGTACAGCGAGATAATGACCGCGATAAATGCCCAGAGCAGAAGAATAAACTTGCCCTGCGTGATCAGATACGTTTTGCACGTCTCGTAGATCAGTTCCGACATCTCGCGCATGGTGCGGTGAACCGGCAGGTTCTTCAATTGCACAAAAATCACCAGGCCAAACAACAGGCCGCCGGCGCAGAACAGCAATCCGATCGTCAGCAGGGCATGTCCGTTCATGCCGAGAAAATTCACGGTCGACAAATCCGGCACCCTTAAGCTGGCTTCGTCTCCGCCCGTCGATTCCGACTGCGCGTTGGCGAAGGCGGGAAGCAGAAGACCCAGAAGAACCGCCACGGTCTTCATCTGCCGCTTCAGAAAAGCTACGATAGGCGAGAGCACGCTCACACCCAAAAACAAGTACACCCAACCCAGTGCAGTCACATCTCCTCCATACTTAAGGTTCTGAAGCCGTATGACGGACGGCCCCTGAACGGACCTCGCAAACATTTTAGGGGAACAGCCTCCGGCAGGCTATCATCCGGGTATACCTCTGTCGAGTGACTGCTGTCACGGATCATCCACACTCCAGAACAGCGTCGAACACAAATTCCCAACATGGCATTGATGGTCCTGTAATACTCTCGTCATAAAGGGATTCGCGCTTCCCAATGAACTCTCCAACACTGCTCACACCGCGCCAGGCCGCGGAGAAGCTCGGCATCAGCTATCCCGCGCTCAAGCACTGGATCCTCGCCGGCCGCATCCAAACCGTCAAAACACCCGGCGGCCACCATCGCATTCCGCTTGAGGCCCTCGGCCAGTTTCTGTCCTCATCGCAGCCGCGTCCGGGCTCTTCTCGCATCAGCGGCCGCAATCAATTGCAGGGAAAAGTTATCCAGGTCGTCATCGAGGGTCTGCTGGCCAAGGTCGTTCTTTCCATAGCTGACCAGCGCGTCACAGCCATCATCACCGCCGATGCTGTCCGCGAGCTTGCCCTCAAGCCCGGAGACTCGGCCATCGCCCTCATCAAAGCCACCGAAGTGATGATCATCCGGCCGTGACTCATCAGCCAGCCGTCACCGCTCAGCCGCTAATACCACGCTCGGCGCCCGAAAACCCTCCAGAGCGATCATTTCTGGTTAAATTAATACGAATAAATACGATTCTTTGTGTAGAATCGACCTGAAATCGATCTTGTTCCCCAGGAGAATCGGTTGCCGTCCCCAAAACCTTCTCTTCTGCTCTCTCTTTTGCTCGCGTCCTCGACCGCTATTGCCGCCCAGAATCCGCCGCCGGCTCCCGTGCAAGACCCATCCTGGACCGGCCGCTGGCTCAGCCGCGTCTCCGCAACCCAGGCTTCGCAGCCCCACTGGATGACGCCCCTTGCCACCGTCACGCCTCGTCTCGAGCAAGAGTTCCGCTTCGACGTTCTCCACGAAGTCACGCCCACCGGCGACGTCACCAATATTGACAACGGCAAGGGCCTCGAACTGATTCCCTCCAGCCGCACCGAACTGCTCATCAACCTGCCGCCCTGGCTCTTCCACGAGAACCCGGATGTGCGCGACGGCCCCGGCGACGTTTCCTTCACCATAAAGTACCGTTTCTACGCTCGCAACGAACAGAAAGGTAACGCTATCCTCACCGCCTTTCTGGGCGGCAGCATTCCCACAGGAACCTATAAGAACGGATCGTCCAGCGCCATCGTCACGCCAACGCTCGCCGGGGGCAAAGGTTGGGGCAAATTCAGCGTCCAATCCACCCTTGCCGGCACGCTGCCCGTCAACAGCGTCAATATCCTGGGCCGCGCCATCGCTTCCAATACCGCATTCCAAATTCACGTACTCAAGCGCCTCTGGCCCGAGGCCGAAATCAACTCCACATTTTGGAAGGGAGGCGCCAACGACGGCAAAAAGCAGACCTTCCTCACTCCGGGACTCATCTTCGGCCGCTTCCCCATCCATCGTCGCGTCGCATTCGTCGCCGGCGCCGGCTTCCAGATCGCCGCTACGCACTTCCATCAGTACAACCACGCCGTCACCGCCACAGTGCGTGTGCCGTTCTGACGCCGGTTCCCTCGCTCCCTGCCATTCATGTTTTTACCCGCCCCGCCGATGAAGCCAGTGTCGCTTTGGTAC
>JBEKXX010000124.1:0-9345 GCA_049511595.1 Occallatibacter sp.
CCAGGTCGGCTGTCGTGTGGGCCTCCTGGCCCGCACCCGGGCCCTGGCGGCGTGGACGCCGCCAGTACAGCCGGTCTGGAGACCGGCGCTACTAGAATGCGCAATTTACGGATAAGCTCTAAGACACGGCAGCGTGAGCCAGTACCGGAGTCCGGAGGAGGAGAGCGAAGCCGCCTCGGTTTACGCCCGCAGGAGACCCGCTATAGGACTTTATCTGTGACCTGTGTCCCACTCGCCGCGGGCGCGCAACTGCTCGATCTCCTGCCGGGCCATTTCCTGGGCGCGTCCGTAATCCGGCTTGACTACGCGGTTCAGCGGCATCTGGCCGGGTTCGAGAACGATCCAATGGCGCGGCCGCATGTAAGACGGCAAGGAACGCGCGTGCCGATCCAGTTCCCGCCGGTTCAGTTCAACTCCCGGCCGCCGCTCAACCACGGCCACGACCGCTTCGGAAACTACGTCATGCGCCACGCCTACCACGACGCAGTTGGCTACCTTTGCTGAAAACGAACAGATATGCGATTCCACGTCGCCGGGAAATATCTGGTAGCCGAACGACTTGATCACCCACTTCTCCCGGCCGGTCAGATGCAGGCCCGCGGCGTCTTTACGGCCAAGATCGCCGGTATATAAGAAGCCGTCGCGCGAAATGGTCCTGGCTGTTGCGGCAGGATCGTTGACGTAGCCAAGAAACGTCTGTGGCCCGCGAAAGCACACATGGCCTGTCTCGCCTGACGGCAGCTCATCGCCGGCGTTGCCGTCGGCGCGCATGGGTTCGCGAATGGAGCACGGATAGATCGGCATATCCTGGCCAAGCCCGGCGAGAAGCGCCTCCCGGCCGCTCGAACCCGCCTGCGTATAGGTGCAGAAACCGGCAGCTTCGGTGAGCCCCAGTCCGGTGCCGATCACAGGCGCCATGGCAGCAAGCTGGTCCACGAATGGCCGCGAGACCGTATGTCCGCCGTAGGCGGCAAACCTAAGGCTGGAGAGGTCGTGGCGATCGTAATCTTTCAGCATCCACTCGAGTTGAAACATGGCCGGGATCTGGCCCAGGATCTCGACGCCATGCTTCGCAATGGCGCGCAACGAACGGCCGGCGTCGAAGACCTCCACGAGGACCGCCGTGCCTCCTCCGAAGAAGGTGCTCATCATGGCCTCCGTCTGGCCGCCTACGTGAGATGGAGGCAGATTGACCAGAGTGCGGGAGCCGCGGTCTCCGCCGAAAAAGGCGCCGCACAGGCACATATTCTGTACCGTGATGTTGCGGTGAGAAAGCAGGGCGGGCTTGGGCGAACCGGTTGAGCCGGTGGTAAAGACGACCAGCGCGCCATCGTCTTCGGTCACGGTGGAGGCGATCCCGGCCAGTGCGGCAGAGTCTGCATCCGTCACGGCACGCAATGCCGGCTCCGCAATCGACGCGAAGGATTGCGTGCCGGAAATCTCTTCTTCCGAGTCCACCACGATGGAATGCCGGATCCAATGGCACTGCGCCCGCACGGCGCGCCACAGTTCCCGAAAATCGAACGGCGCTTTTACGCCCAGACCGACAAACCCGAGCGGCCGGAGGAGTTGCAGGGATCGAATCACCTCGGCGGAGGACAAACGCAGATCCAGCGGGGCGACGATCACTCCGATTTTGAAACAACTGTATTCCAGCAATACGTGATCCACGGAGAGCGGCAACAGGGTGACCAGGAAATCGCCCTTGGCGAAGCCCAGGCGCAACAGCTCCCCCGCCAAAGCCGTGGTGATGCGGTCGAAATCGCTCCAGGTGACGGCGCGATCGCCATCCGCGCTGAGAATCGCTGGAGCTGCCGGCTTGGCCTTGGCCCACTTCGCCACCACGCCATGCAACAGATGACGATCGGCAAAAACTGTTTCGTAATCATCGAGGGTAAACTGAGGCATGTTCATGGGTTGACTCGGCCGCGATCCTGAATCAGTCGATCATTCGCGGCCACATGCGTCAAGGACCGCCTGAGGAAGGTTTGTTTCCGCCGGGCGGGCGCCTCGACATCAACCCCGATGAGCCTCCTGCCGCGATCTCGCGCCGTGATATGCTCAACCCAGATTTAAGGAGCGCCGTCTCTCACCGCGCCATGGCCCCTCGCCAGTCAAGTTCGCCGCCGCGGCCCCGCCAGGTGGTTCAAATTGGTGTGACCGGCCATCGCCTCAACCGGCTTTCGCCTGAGGTTGCCGCGGTCCTTCCGGGCCAATGCGAGCAGATCCTCAAGGCCATCGCGCATCTGGCGGCCTCCGCGCACGATCGTCATCTGTATTCGCCCGAACCCCCGCTGCTGCGCATCCTCTCTCCGCTGGCCGAAGGCGCGGACCGCATTGTGGCCCACGCCGGCCTCGCCCTGGGCGCGGACTTGCAGTGCCCGCTGCCGTTCCTCGCCGCCGAGTACTGCCACGACTTCGAAGACGACGCTTCCTGCGACGAATTCCACCGGCTGCTGGCAAAGGCCTCGGCGGTGTTTCAGATGGAGGGCTCCCGCGCCGAAGAAGACGCCGCCTACGAGCGCGCCGGGCGCATGGTGCTGGAGCAATCCGATCTCCTGATTGCCATCTGGGATGGCGAACCGGCCGCGGGCAGGGGCGGCACCGCGCAGATCGTGGAGGAGGCGCTGGCGCAGCACGTGCCCGTGGTCTGGCTCCATGCGTCCGAAGCGAAGGAGCCGTGCATTCTCCTCGCCGATGAATCTGGCAGGCGCCAGATTCAGCCGCTGGATCGTCTCGAATCGATCTTCGCCGGGCGTTTTTCCGGGAGCGGCGGCCAGGAGAAGGACTTCGACTTCAGCCACGCTTACTTCGCCGAGAAACAGCCGGGGTTCGATCCCGGCCGGATCTTCCGCATCTTTCGCGATCTTGTGGCCCGCGGCCGCCTGCGCAGGGGCGCGTGGCGCGTGGCGAATTTCGAGAAGTCCTCGCGGGAGGAATGGGAGAAGACGATCGCAAGCTCTCCCGATCTGCCCGAAGATACGCGCCACTACCTGCTCGACCGTCTCTGCCCTCACTATGCATGGGCCGACGGATTGTCCGGTTACTACGCCGGCGCTCTTCGCTCGAGTTCTTTGGCGACAAGCCTGATGGCGGCCCTGGCTGTCCTGGTTCCGATGGCGGATTACGTTTGCAGCAGGCACAAAATCGACCTGGGCAGGTTTCCCGCGCTCACCGAATTCTCTCTGATCGCGATCATTCTCGCCATTACCTGGCACGGCCGCCGGAAGCGCTGGCACGAGCGCTGGCTCAACCTGAGGCAACTGGCCGAGCTATTACGCCAATACTGCTACCTGGCTCCGCTGGGCTGCGCGCTGGCTGCGCCGCCGCCCCCGGCCCACTTCCGATCCGGCCTCGACCGTTCCTGGGTGGATGGCATGTTTCGCAACATCGCACGCGACCTCGGCCTGGTAAACGCCCAAGTCAACCACGCCTATGTCTCCTCCGTCGCCAAACTGATCGCGGACATTCTCGAAGGCCAGGTGAAATATCACGAGCGCAACCACGAGACGATGCACAAGTTGAGCCATCACCTCCATCTGATCGGCACGGCGTTGTTCATTGGAACTCTGCTGGCCTGCGTCTGGCACGTGATCTTCGGGGAATCGCCCTGGCTGCTTCTGCTGGCAACCGTGCCGCCCGCCTTCGGCGCCGCGTTTTACGGCATCGCGAATCACGGAGAATTCTCGCGCACCGCGGACCGGTCGCTGGCCATGGCGCGCGAGCTCGAGGCAATCCAGTCGGCCGAACTGGACAAGGCCCTCGCTTCGCCGCACGAGAGTTTCGCGGCCCTGCGCCAGACCGCCGAGAAGATCGCGAGCGTTATGATTGCCGAGACCATGGATTGGAGCTTTGTCTTCCGCTACCGGACGTTGAACCTTCCGGGCTGACACCGCGCCGTGGATTGCAAGGAGAACTATGGGTAAGCGCTTCGAAAGGGTCATTCTCGTTGCCTTCGCCATTCTTGCCGTGGGGCTCGGCTTTTGGGGATATGCAAGGGCAGGCAGCGGTTACATGGCCGGCCACGCATGGAGTCCGGCTGTGCCCTTCACGTTCCTTGAAGGCATTCGCTGTCTCATCAGTTCCATGGGGCTGCTCAGGCTCTACGACCTGTTCCAGCCCGTGCAGGATCCGTGGCAGCTCGTGGTTGCGCAGGTACTGGTGCCCGGCATCGCATTGGTTTCCGCAGCGCAACTGTTCCTCACCGGAGTCAGAAAGAATCTCCGCACCGCGATGGCGCGCCGCAAAACCAACCATACCGTGGTCTGCGGCATCGGCGACGTAGGCATGCAGATCGTGCAGAACCTGCGCGCCGCGCATCATCGCGTTGTCGCCGTCGATCTGCTGGGGGATTCGCCCAACGCCGCGACTTGCGAGAACAGCGGAGTCCCGGTGCTCCAAGGCGACGCCAAGAATCCTCAGGTGCTGCTGGCCGCGGGCATCCGCCGCGCGCGAACGGCCGTCGTCACCACCGGTTCCGACAGCGAGAACGTCGATATCGCGCTCCAGATCAAAGCCGTCTACGATCGCCCTGCCTATCTCAAGCCGGGAACAATCCAGGTGCTGGCCCAACTGCGCAACGACTGGATGCACAAGCGGCTGATTGCCAGCGACAAGGCGTCCCTCGGCTCTGCCAATGTGGATCTGCGCCTCTTCAATCCCTTCACCGCGGCGGCGCGCATGTTGGTCAAGCGCCTCCACCTGCCGCCCAGTCCCGAGTTTGAGGCGCACACCCTCGTCCTGGTTGGATTCGGGGCGTATGGCCGCGAGATCGCGCTGCACCTCATCCGATCCTCTCCGGTCGCGCTCGGCCGCACGCTCAAGATCGTCGTCTTCGACCAGGATGCCGATGCGGAAAGAGAAAAATTCTCCATCGCCAATCCCGCCGTTGCGGAGATCGCCGCAATCGAGTTCGTCGCGGCTACGGTGACGCCGGGATCTCCCGACCTGACGCGCGTCGTCGAGCGCAAGCTCGAATCGGCCGGGCCTTTGCTCGGCATCGCGCTTGCCCTGGGCGACGACGAGGTGAGCCTATGCGCCGCGCTCGAAATGCGCTCGCTGCTCGACCGCAAGGGCCATCTCCACGTTCCCATCTACGTGCGCCTGGAGCACTATCGCCGCCTGGGCGACGTGGTGCGCACCGTCGAAGACATCTCCTGCTTCGGCGACCGGCTGCAGGTCTTCGGAACTCTCGAGGAAACACTCAGCCCGGAGGTGTTATTCGGCTCAAAACTGGATGCCTTTGCCCAGGCCCTCCACGAAGATTACCGGCATCGCTCGCAGGATACGATCAATCCCCAGGCCAATGTCCCCTGGCACGACCTGCCTGAGTTCATGAAAATGTCGAATCGCTGGCGCGCCGACCACACGCCCCTGCTCATGGAGCTGGCCGGCCTGCACCTGGCAGGCGATGTACGCTCGCCGGCTGTCACCTCATTGACCGGCGAACAGGTCGAGCTGCTTGCCCAGCTCGAGCACCGCCGCTACACCGTCGAGCGCCGCCTCGTCGACAGCCGCTTCCCGCCGCGCGCGCACATGGCGCAGTGGAGCGAACTCAGCGCCGAGCAGCAGAATTGGAATCGCCTGGAGGTTACCCGCCTGCCCGCGATCATGGCCGGCCTCGGCATCGAGCTGCATCCCGTGCGCCCCGTGCGCCTCTATGGCAAGCACCTGGCCGGCGCGCCCGCGGAACTCGATCGCTTGCTCGCCGCCCCGGCCTCCGCCCATTGCAGCCTGGTCGTCGATCTCGACGAACCCCAGGCCGTGAACGCCGCCGCGCGCGCCCTGCCGCTGCCTTCACTGGGCCTCTGGCTGTTTTCGCGCGAAGAGCCTCGGGAGTTCTCCCTGCGCAGGCAGCAAATCCAGGGGAGCAGCCGCGCCGCCTTGATTCAACGCGCCAACGGTTGGGCGCAACGGGACTCGGTGGCTCTCGACTCATGAACCGTGCCCGCGTTCACCCTTGCGTTCCTGGCTTGCGGGTTCGGGCTCTGGAATGGCAATTCGGAGCTGCACCGGCTGCTGCCCGGCAAACATTGGAGTCCGTCAGGCCTGCCGAGAGCATGGGCGGGCCGGGCCTGAGCGGGGGATACCCAGAGAAAAGCAATTGACGATCCCCGTTCGTTTCTGCATGATGAATTAAAAATCGCGGTGCTTCTCACTCCCGTAGGAAGCCTGGAGGGCACAATGCACACAAGGTTATTTCTCGTCCGGTTCTTTTCTCTGCTGTCCGTCTCGACGATCTTTCCACTGCTGTTTGCCGGCGCTATTCGCGGACAAACAACCAAGACCGAGATCGACTATACGGGCAGCCTGATGGGTTACTACCGGATCGAAGCCACCGAGACCGTTCCTGTCCTTCAGCCAGTTCGAGATTTTCTCAAGTTTCGCGATGACGAAGCCCAGGACCCGAAGGACCGCCGCCTGTTGCTGGGAATGGGAGACGACTTCGGCCCCGAGTTCGGCGCTTCGCTGCAGTTCGAAAACATGGGTCTGGGCGATTGCAAGTTGCCGCAAAAAACGGGACTGCCCGACAACGATGGCCCGCCGGAGAGCCTCTATAAGGACGACGATCGCATTGCTCGCGCCGCCTATTGCGACAATGTCCTCAACTTCTTCATGACCGCCGGATTCCGCGCCGTGGTGCCGGGACGCGAAGACTTTATGTATTCGTCGGGCTGGCTGCGCGGAGTCGCGCGCCTGCTCGCCGAGGAGAGCGATAAGTACGGGCCTCAAGGGTCTCCCCGGATCAAGAGCGGCGATGGCCGCCTTTACCTGCTCGCGGCCAACCTTCGCATGGCGCTGACAGCGAGGCTTAAATTGCTGCCCAATGGCGGTCCAGGCTCTGCCTACGGGCTGAAGAGCAATTGCCCATTGCTTTTCGCCGGCGATCCGTTCGCCAGGGGCTCGGTAAAATGCGTCAACCAGGGCAGCGGGGCCGGGGGGACCGCCCCGGAAGTCGAGCCGCTCGACTGGCTCGACCGCCTCGACCGGCTTAGCTCGGAACGAGGCAAAAATCCGGCAGTTACCGCAATGCGGCAACTGGCCACCGGAACCACAAACGTACGCAATGCCTTAGTCAGTGACGAGGTCGCCATCATGCAATCGGCGTGGTGGTCGCCACAGGCATTTAAGTCAGCCGATAAAATTCAACTTCCTGCACTGCCCGGAAAATTCGCTTTCGGAGGACACGAAAGCGGCAGCCCGGACCTGGATCCGGATTCGATAACCAGCCTGTCGGCAATTTTGCAAGGTCTCGATTCCTCCGTGTGCCATGCCGGAGCGGCCTTTAACGATCCCGCCAACAGGGACAATGCCCGCGATTTGTGCGCTTACCGTGACAGGCTGCTGCAGATCCTCGCGAAATTGAAGGACAATTTGGCCAAGCCCGACGAGCCGCTTGAAAATTGCACGGCAGACGATGGAGATTCCAGCGCGGGCGCATGCTTTATTCTCAGCGAGGCGTCGCGCAAAGCCGCAATCCGCGGATTGCTGCGCACTATCGCCAGGGAACAGAAAGACATCGGCTATACCGTCGCCGAGGAGAATGGGCAGAAGATTCTGGTCGTCGGAGTCGTCGGACAAGACACCATGGAGGCGGTCTCGGAGACCAACCTTCGCCTATGCATCGGCGGCAAGGGCAGCCAGGACCTCCCTAACGAAGCGTTGAACGGCAAAAACTGGCCCAAGGACTTTGGCCGCTGCGACGATGCGGTGCCCGCGGCGGAAGTGGTGGTGACCGATCCCACCGTAGTCACCGGGGCCCTGGTACGCGGGGCCAGTCTCGAATATGGGTCTTTCGACGCCGTGGTTGTGATGGCGCAAATGACGCACACAGAAGCCGAAGTCCTCGCCACGCGCGTGTGGGCAAAGCTGAGGTCCGCGGGCGAACGCCCTGTCGACCTTATTTTGAGCGAGCCCGAGGCCGGCTACGACACGCCCGCGCTCGAGTTATCCTACGCGCTTCCCGCTCAGAGGACCGCAAATGCCGGGCAGGCAAACCCCGCCGGCGCTCAAGGATCTTCGGCTCCCGCCCAGGCAACAGCGAACCCGGCCCAGGCTGCGGCCTCCGCGAACGCCGCCTATCCCGCCCCCGTCCTGACCCCGGTGAAGGGCTACTCCTCGTCGGTGGGCTACTCCTCGTTCGGCAATCAATTCCCAGGCACGGTGTCGCGCGTTACGCTCGTCTCCCCCTCCGGGAGCAGCGGCCCCAAAATCGACAATTCCAAGAGCGCCTTCGTCCCCAAACCTGCCGACAACCGCATCACTGCCGTTTCGCTCCTCTTCGACCTGATCCACAAGTTGCGCGGCGATCAAGCATCGCCAACCGCTGCCGCCGGCGCCGATGCTGAAATCGAAAACGAAAACAGGGCGGAATTGATGCTCCTCCAGTACCTCGAGAAGGCATCGCAGCCCACATCCGACCTGGTGCTCCTCGAGAGCCGAGACATGCAGTTGGACACCATCGGGCAGCAGGCCGTGTTGGGTTCGAACGGGAAGCCGGCCCCGCTGGATGACTTCGGGCGTCAGGTCGTGTCGGATGCGAACGGTCGCCAGGCGCCTGTTAAGGACTATGCGGACTACGATATGTGCCCCGTCTCGCCCGAGAGGCAAAAAAACATCTGCATGTTGCGCGTCGCCCTCGACCGCATCCTCTGGAAGGGCGATTACATGGAGAATGTGGCCGTCACCGGAAAAGACCTCCAGGCCATGCTCGCGGCTTCGGAGCAGTTGATCGAGCAGCAGTCGGACCTGGCCGACAGAGACATTACCAAGGAGTGGCTCGCCTCCTACGGCATCGTTCAGGCCTCGTTGTCGAATCTCACCGAGGTCAACCGCAACAACGAGCCTCTTTGGGTTCCCGTCGATCCATCGTGTACCCCATCCCCGACAGCCAGGAGCACCTATTGCATCGATGGAACGCCCATCGCCGACGATGCATACTATTGGCTGCTGACCACCGATCAGATGGCGCAGGACAAGCTGGTTTATGGGGCCCTCCAGAAGCTGCCCCAGGCCTATCACCAAACCAGCCGCTATTTCGTGACCCATCGGTTATCGCACTTTCTCATCGATCGTTTGCAGGACAATGACGTTGAAATCGCACTTACCGGCCAGGCCAACGGGCAACCCCGGCCGGTCGAAGAAACGGTCACGGCGTCGAACGAGCGCTTCCAGCAATTGCCGATTTGGCAGGTGGATTTCACCAAGCTCGTCGCCGGCTTCACTTCGCGGCAACCGGTGGGCGGAAACGCACAATCCCAAAACTTCCAGGGCGTCTCTGACTCGCGCGCCTCCGTGCCCACTCAGCAGGAGCTGGACCTCGAACTGGCAAGCCGCGTCACGGGG
>JBEKXX010000125.1:0-9289 GCA_049511595.1 Occallatibacter sp.
GAAGCTTTTCGACCTCCCAATCATGATATGGAATGCCGGCCTTATATGTTTTCATCTCCGCCTCCGTTTCCAGTCCAGCCAAAACTCTTTAGCGCGTTCAATGTCTTTGTCCTGGCTGCTTTTGTCGCCGCCACAAAGCAATACGACCAAAGTCGCCCCTGATCGGCCACAATAGATACGGTATCCGGGTCCTGCATCAATGCGCAGCTCGATGACTCCCTCACCGACCGGTTTGCAATCACCAAGATTCCCGGCCTGGACTTGACCGAGCCTCGTTATGATCCGGGATTGCATCCGTTTATCGCGGAGGCTATCGAACCACTTGTCATAGGGACGCTGGCCCTGGTCCTGCTCGTAGACGATCAGGTCGAACACGGAATGAGTGTAGCATAAAAGCTACAATTCCACTCAAAAACCGGGTATAGTAGAACGCAATGAATACTCCAGTCTTTGTTGAAGCGATTGCCGGTGCTGCTGCCGTGATGGTCGCAGCTTTGAGCTACCTGTTCACAAAAATGAAGGAACGAGAAGCGGACTGGCGCGAGTGGAAATATGAGCAATACAAAGAGTTTGTTGTTTCTATAAGCGGAATTGTTGCGGGCGACGCAACTCCAGAAGGTAATCGAATTTTTGCCAAGGCCTGCAATACACTTCACTTGATTGGATCAAAAGGCGTGCTGGATGCGCTTCATGCATTCCAGGATGAGTCGAGATCTTCCAATCCAAACCACTCATCTGAAAAAGAAGCGGCCCTGCTTTCTAGGTTAGTCTGGGCGATTCGGAAAGATGTTGAGATCCCAGGTACGCCTCAAGCACCAGAGTTCTCAGTCCAGCTATGGTGTTCGGGCACGAATCCTAAGAAATAATCGCGAATCCGGGCTTCTCGCTAATTCAAAAACATCGTGCGATACAGCGTGTCGCGCTGGACGGGTTTGAAGCCGGCGTCTCGGATGATGTGGCGCAGCTCTTCTTCCGTCGTGCAGTTCGAAGTGCCGGCCGCCTTGACCACGTTCTCCTCGAGCATCACCGAGCCCACGTCGTTGCCGCCGAAGTGCAGGCCGAGCTCGAGCACCTTCAAGCCCTGCGTCACCCAACTGGCCTGCACGTTCTCGATGTTGTCGAGATAGAGGCGCGAGATGGCGAGAACCTTGAGATATTCGACTGACGTTGCCTCGTCCCAGCCGAGCCCGCCCAGCGCCGTGTGCCTGGGCTGGAAGCTCCAGGGAATGAAGGCCGTGAATCCTCCAGTCTCTTCCTGCAGGCGGCGGACCACTTCGAAATGATTGATGCGCTGGTCGAAGCTCTCGCCCACGCCGAACATCATGGTCGCGGTGGTGCGCATGCCTAATTGGTGTGCCGTGCGGTGCACGCTCACCCAGTCCTGGGTATCGCATTTGAGGCGCGCGATGCGGTGCCGCACCTCGTCGTCGAGAATCTCCGCGCCGCCGCCGGGAATGGAGTCGAGGCCGGCGTCGCGCAGCCGCGCAATGGTGGTGCGCAGGTCCAGGTCGGAGTACTCGGCGATGGCCAGCACTTCAGAAGCTGACAAACAGTGCAGCCAGATCTGCGGAAAGCGCTGCTTGATGCCCGTGAACAGCCGCTCGAACCAGTCGATCTTGAGATCGGGATGAATGCCGCCCTGCATCAGCACGCCTGTCCCGCCCATCTCCAGGGTCTCTGCGATTTTGTCGTAGATCGTCTCGAAGTCGAGGATGTAGCCCTCGTCGCTGCGCGGGTCGTGCTTGCCGGCGCGGGGCAGCGGACGGTAGAAGGCGCAGAAGGTGCAGTACTCGGTACAGAAGTTGGTGTAGTTGATGTTGCGATCGATGATGTAGGTGACCACGCCTTCGGGATGCAGGCGCCGGCGCACGGCGTCGGCCTCGAATCCCAGTCCGATCAGGTCGGGGGAGCGGAAGTAATCCAGGGCCTGCTGGCGCGAGATCGGCATGGTTCCGATTCTAGCAATTCAGGGATGGGCAAGCGACCTCCGGCCTGATTGCCTTCGGAGAAGCAACGGATGCTCCGGCAACGCTGTATTGTTCAATTGATGTTCGGACCGCAGTGCCGGCTCTCGGCATGGACAGTCGCGGCCGCTGGCGTGACAAAGTCTTCGTGGAGCGGGTCTGGAAGTCCATCAAGTATGCGGAGGTTTCCTGCGCGCCTACGCCTCGGTTGCCCAGGCCCGAGCTTCCCCCGGCCGTACCCTGGAGTTCTGCAACTCCATCCGGCCGCACTCCAGCCTGAAAGCGCAAACCCCCGATCCGCTATCCTTCAACCGCCTGCCGCAACCGATGGCAGCATAAATGCAGGAACTTCCCCTTAAGGAAAAAGCAAAAACAGTCCAAACTACCGGGACCACCTCAGTTTCGGGCGGCGTGAAGAGCGGCGTGCGGATTTGTGGGAAATGCCGGGCGCAAATGCTGCTAGAATTCTGCTTTCCGGCTCATGCGTGCCGAAGCATCTTCCCGAAAAGAAAGCCGGGCCGTGCCTCAAGAGACAATGACCAAATCCGTGACCTACGCCGATGCGGGAGTGGACCTGCGCAGCGGCGAACGCGCCAAGGAGCGCATCAAGTACCTGGCGCAAAAGACTTTTAACCGCAACGTGCTGGGGGGGATCGGCAGCTTTGGCGCGCTTTTCCGGCTGGACATGCAGCGGTGGAAGAACCCCATCCTGGTGAGCTCGGCCGACGGGGTGGGGACCAAACTGAGGGTGGCATTCGAGCTGGGGCTGCACCAGACGGTGGGCGTGGATCTGGTGAACCACTGCGTGAACGACATTGCCGTCGAGGGAGCCACGCCGCTCTTCTTCCTCGATTACCTGGCGACGGGCAAGCTGGATGAGGAAGTGGTGGAGAGCGTAGTGAGCGGGCTGGCCGATGCCTGCAGGGCGAATGGGTGCGTGCTGATCGGCGGCGAGACGGCGCAGATGCCGGGGTTCTACGCCGACGGCGAGTATGACCTGGCGGGATTTATTGTGGGCGCTGTGGACCGCGACAAGATGGTGACGGGCGCGGGGATCAAGCCGGGCGATGTGCTGATCGGTCTGCCTTCGACGGGGCTGCACACTAACGGCTACTCGCTGGCGCGTAAGCTGCTGTTCGAGGTGGGCGGCTACAAGCCCACGCAGTACGTGACGGCCATCAGGGAAAAGGCCGGCGTGGAACTGCTCAAAACGCACCGCTGCTATCTGCACGTGATTCAGAAGCTGGTCGCGGCGGGGGTGACCGCGGGCATGGCGCACATTACCGGCGGCGGCATCACCGAGAACCTGCCGCGCATCCTGCCCAAGGGAGTGACGGCGCAGGTCGAGATCGGCTCGTGGCCGGTGCTGCCCATCTTCGAACACCTGCGCGGGCTGGGCAACATTCCGCAGGAAGAGATGATGCGTACCTTCAACATGGGCATCGGGCTGATTGCGGCGATTCCGGCGGCGAAGTTCACGCGCGCCAAGAACCTTCTGGACCGCGCCGAGGAGAAGTTCTACGTGATCGGCCGCGTGGCGAAGGGCGAGCGCCGGGTGCAGTACACGTAACAGGGATCAGGGATCGGTTGTCGATGTTAAGTCGTGGACCCCTGACTCATTCCGCGATCTTTTATTTCGCTAACTCCACTACTCGGGACTTCCATTGCCGAACTTTTTGCATGATCGAAGACCGTTTCGACTGGGCATCTTGCTTTCGGGCCGTGGGTCGAACTTTCTGGCCATTACCGAATCGATTCGCGCGGGACGGCTCAAGGGCGCCGAGATCGCGGTGGTGATCTCGAACGTGGCCGAGGCCCCAGGACTGGCCAAGGCGCGCGAATTGGGGTTGCCGACGGCGGTCTTCGAGTCCAGGGGCCGCAAGCGCGCGGAGCACGACGCCGATGTGATCGCCTGCCTGCGCGCGCACGACGTGGACCTGGTTTGCCTGGCCGGCTACATGCGGCTGCTCTCGCCGCAGTTTGTTGCGGCGTTTCCCCATCGTATTCTCAACATTCATCCCTCGTTGCTGCCGGCGTTTCCGGGCCTCGACGCGCAGGAACAGGCATTCGACTACGGTGTGAAAGTGACGGGCTGCACGGTGCACTTTGTGGACGAGGAGCTGGATCACGGCGCAATCGTGGTGCAGCGGACGATTCCGGTGTTGGAGACGGACGATGCGCACTCGCTTGCGGAGCGGATCCTCAAGGAGGAGCACCAGGCGTACACCGAGGCGATTGCGCGCGTGGTGAGCGGGGAGTATGAGGTGCGGGGGCGGAGATACGTGAAAAAGCAGGGAACAGGGAACAGGGAACAGGGATCAGGGAAGGCGGGGACTTAGCCCGTCGTCTCTCGCGGGCGCGCCCCGAAATGTCAAGCCCACCACCCAAGCCGATTCACGGCAACCCATTGAAAACACATCGCAAATATCGTTTGCCAAGTTTGCCGATCAATCCGCGCATTTTGCTAGCCTGAATTCAGAATCGCCAAATGCTCTTCGGGCTTTGCTCGTAGCCAGTGAAGAGAAATGAATTAAAGAAAAAATCTCACACAAAAAACGCGCATTTCTGCGCTTAACGCTTTTGTAATCAACAAAACGGTTGAAAAACCGTGGTGTAATTTCGCCGATTTTCTGAGCGAAACTGGCCTCAAACGTCCGTTTGGCTGCACCCGAATTCGGCGCCGCGCCGGCTGGACAAGCAGGGCAATCGGCCTAGGATTTTGGAGCGCCCCCAATCCCGTGTCAAGAGGGCAAGCGCAAAGATTTGTTGTAACTGGATTATTTTTCAACAACTCACGGCATGGGGAAAATTGCAGGGAATATGCGCAGTATCTCCTACCCTTATACATAGCCAGACAAATGACGGAAGTGCATCGCTCGGCGAATGAGTACGCCCTCCCCCTGGCGGTTCTCCAGCGCGCTTGTCCCCGTTGAGGTTTTGAGCGGGGGCTATGACGAAGGCCGCTGGAGAACCGCCGCAGCGGCGGGTTCCGGGGCGGTGGACCGTCGTTGTCTGCACGGAGCAGCTTTCGGCCCGAAGCTGGGCCGGAACCACGGAGGCATTCAGGCTTTTGAGAGCTGCTTTTCGGCGATTCTCCGGCAATCGCGGAGAACCGGCCGCCGTGCCCGGTGGCGCTCGCCGCGGCGAACGCCACCGGATGGCTTTGGCTTGAGATCGAAAGGCGCCAACCCGCCATGCGCAGGGCCGGCGTTCGATCGCAGGCTGGCCGCGCCAGTCATGCGCCGGAGAAGATTCCGGCGCAAAATCGCAGATTCAATTCAACCCCGCATGCCGCGCTGAAAGCCGCGGCGCGAAGGAGCATTTGTATGAACTTCATCTCAAATATCTGGAAGCATCCGAAGACGTCGGCGGCGGGGCTGCTGATCGCGGTCGCGAGCGTTGCCGGAGTTCTGTCGCAGCAGGGCGTAACCCTGGGCAAAGTGGGCAGCGGCACAGTGGTCACTCTGGCCAGCGCGCTGGCCACGGCGCTGCTGGGGCTGCTGGCGAAGGATCCGGGAGGGGTAGCGAGTCAGCCCGCCGCGGTGTACGGGTCAGCCAGCCAGCAGGCTGGCGCATCAACCACCAATGCCAAGCTGGGGGCATGGATGCTGATCGCGCTGCTGATCCCGCTGCCGTGGATGCAGGGCTGCACGGGAACCAGCGTGGCCGAGAACATTGTGAACTGGACGCCGGTCCTGCAGAGCGCTGTGGCCACGGTGGACTCGACGGCGGCGCTGCTGGCGCCGGCCGACGCGCCAATTTTCGCCGCGTCCACGGTGGGATTCGACGCAGCGAGCAACCTGCTGGCGGCGCAGGCCAAGGCGTATCTGGCCAATCCCTCGGCCAGCGTGCTCGCGCAACTGCAAACCCAGGTGGTCACGTTCCAGCAGCAGGTGAATACGGCGCTGTTGCAGGCGGCGAAGATTACGAATACGGACAGCCAGCAGCGCGCCCTGACGGCGATTCAGGGGGTGGCGACGATCGTGACCGCGATTCTGGCGCTGGTCGAGTCGATCTCCAGCAAGGCCCAGGTGGCGCGGATGGCGGCGGAGTCCGGCGTGAAGCTGGCGGCGGTTGAGCCTTTCTTGAACGAGAGCCGAGCGGCAGAGATTGTGGCCGCGCATTACGGCGAGCCGGTGGAAGTGGCGCGCGTGCAGGTGGCGCAGGCGGAGCAGGCGGAGATGGGTGCGGGGTTCTGAAGAACAGTCAGCCGGGTTGGCGAGTGTCGTGCTATCCCAGGTCCAAAAAGCGGGATCTACACCCCAGCGGACAAAAATCGTCCGCTGGGGAGCCCCGGTGAGATCAGGGGGTCGGTGGACCGTGATCCGGAGTCAAAGACGCGCACGCGACGGATTTTTCTGCCGCGCCGAGAGCCTGTGACCTGCCCCCGGAAAACTCTACCAGTTGAAACTGAAGTTCTCTCGTAATCTGAACGGGAGGACTTGGATGAAGAAGAGCCGGTACACGGAAGAGCAGATCATCGGGATATTGAAGCAGCACGAGGCGGGGCTGAAGCCCGGTCTCTTTTTAGTGGGGATCGTTTTGGCACGGCTAAAGCCGTGCCCTTTCAAAGCGGCGGCGGGTGGCCGGGTCTATTCCTCGATTTTGTAGGAGTATTCCTCGATCCGCTCCAGGCGGTACCAGTTGTGGGGCCGGAGAGGAATTGGCTACCGAAGATGCCAGAGATTCCAGGTCGCATAGATGAAGAGCGCGGTTGCACCTTCGATGATCAGCGCGTAGCTTACACCGGCGGCAACGCGCCTGAGATCATTGATTGCTCTCGCGGGGATTGCTTCCAATGCCCATTCCGCGCTGGGGGATATGGCGGCATCATCGTTCGCGGCTGACGCGGAAGGCGCTACATAGCTGCTTAAGGGTAGGGAGGACGCGAGGAGTGCGGGCGATGCAGTTGCCAGGTTCCAACTTTGAAGCTGCGTGGTTGACACTTGAGACCATCCTGCGGCGCAGAAAAGCGATGCGCCAGAAAACCAATCATCCGATCGGCTTGAGATAAGGGCTTCTAGTCCAAAGTTGCAGCAATCGCTTTACCATAAGAGGGGAGAAACTGGAGAATTCCGTATCGTGCTCATGCGGTTTAGGTTAAGTTGTGGAAAACGCTAAACTGCCAGGATTGAAGGCGCTTTCAGGCCGAGCGGTACCGTGTAATTCCGAACCAGGAATGTAAACTTTTCCAGAATTTTTGTCCGATTGACGGCTGGAAGGGGAAGACGGACCGGTCGAAGCGGAGGAGTCGGAAGGCGGCGCTTGCCGGGCGGCCGGGTTATTCCTCGATGCGGTAGGAGTATTCCTCGATGACGGGGTTGGTGAGGACTTCGCGGGCGATGCGCTCGACTTCGGCGCGCGCGGCGTCGGCGCTGAGGCCGTCGGCGAGGGAGAGCGCGAAGTATTTGCCCTGGCGCACGGCGGTGACATCGGCGAAGCCGATCTTGCGCAGAGCGTTGTAGATGGTTTGGCCCTGCGGATCGAGGACCGATGCCTTCAGCGTGACGTAGACGTGCGCCTTCATGAGCAGATTATAAAGGCAGTGGTCAGGGAACAGGGAACAGAGAACAGAGAACAGAGATCAGGGGTCAGAGATCAGAAAGACAGCGGACGAGGGAATAGGAGCGCGCTACTTTGCTGCGGGCTCCGGTGCAGGCTCGCCGGCGACCGCGGCGAGCGCGCGGCGGCGAGCGATGGGCCGCGCGGTGAACCAGTAGAGCAGCGGTCCAAGAAGCGCAATCAGCAAAGCAAAGCCAGGTGATGAGATGTTGGCGAGGGCAGTGCCGGGGTCGCCGAGCTTCTCGCTGCGCGAGAGAAAGAGCGCGCAGGCGATGAGGATGGCTGGACCGGCGGCGAGCGCGCACGCGAAGGGGAAGCTGCCGGCGCGGAAAGGGCGCGGAAGCCGCGGCTCGCGCAGGCGAAGAGCGATGAGGGCGAGGAATTCGAGGATCAGGCTCGAGCCGTAGAGGATCAGGTCGATGGAGATGAGCTTTTCAAAGGGGAGCTTAAGGGCGAGCGCCCATCCAAGCCCGCAGAAGAGGACGCTGACCCAGGGAACGTTACGGCGGTTGCGGCGTTCAAAGACGCGCGGCAACATGCCGTCGGAGGCCATGGCGATGGGCAGGCGCGCGTAGCTCATCATGAGCGCGTTGAACATGCCTACGCCGCAGATGACGCCGCCGGCTACGATGGCGGCGCTGAGCAGCGGTCCGCCGATGGCGCCGCCCGCGAGGGCCCATGAGCCGGTGGTAAAGCCGTCAGGCGAGAGGCCTGCAACGGCCATGGCCAGGAGCGGAAGTATATAGACCGCAGCGGTAAACGCAGTTGCGCCGACCATGGCCCGGGGATAGTTGCGCTGGGGGTTGTCGACTTCCCGCGCCACGGTGGAAGCGTTGTCCCAACCCATATAGTTCCATAGAGCGACGAGAAACGCGGTGGTGAGGCTCGAGTTGGAGTCAGGTCCGGCGGCGGGAGGTCCCCAGTGCATGGAAGGGTGGAGCGTAATGCCTCGCCAGAATCCGAGAACGATGAAGACGGCAAAAGGCGCGAGGAGCAGAGCGGACATCCAAACAGAGTCATCGCCGACGCGAGGCGCACCGCGGAGGTTCCACGCGCAGCAGACGACGACGACGGCCAGCGACCACAGGTAAGAGCGGGAACCGGCCGTGAGAGCAGGGCTGAACATGCCGAGGTAGAGAACGAAGATGGAGGGGTAAAGCGCCATGTCGAAGATGCTGGCGGAGAGCGAAAGCCAGCTTTCCTGATATCCCCAGAACGGCCCGAGGCCGCGCCGCACCCAGATGTAGAAGCCGCCCTCTGCAGGGATGGCAGCGGCGAGTTCGCCGATCATGAGCGCGGTGGGCAGGCTCCAGATGAAGGGCAGCACCACCAGGGCGACAATAGATAAGCCGAAGCCCGCGCCGCCGAGGATGTCCTCGAGGCCGTAGGGCCCCCCCGAAACCATGAAGAAGGTTGCAGCGACCAGGGGAAGAAGGAGCAGCTTGCTGTGCGAAGGTGTAAAGTGGAAACGCATCATTGTGCATCTTAACTGGCGCGACAGAAGCGGGGAAGCGAAAAGACTGAAGGGCGGCGGGAACAAGAATTCCGGTATAATCCAGTTTGGGAACCGGAGAGATGGCCGAGAGGCTGAAGGCGGCGGTTTGCTAAACCGTTATAGGGTCAAAAGCTCTATCGGGGGTTCGAATCCCCCTCTCTCCGCCATGTAGTCTGGACTGTTTGGCTCTACTTAGCCTGTATAGAGAAAAACCCCGCCGTTTGCGCCATTTCGCCAAATTTCTTCCACCAGAGAATTCCGGTTGTTG
>JBEKXX010000126.1:0-9120 GCA_049511595.1 Occallatibacter sp.
TCAGTCACCTTGTTCGAGAAAATGCCCATTTTACAGGCCCTTCAGCAAGCCGATTACACAATCGCAACCATCCCCCATCCCAACCAACTGACTCTGTTCGACTTTTAACCGGACAGTAGTGAACAGAGAACAGAGAACAGAGACAGCCATTAGCCAGTAGCAAGAAGCCAGTAGCCACTAGCCACTAGCCGGTGTGGGAGCGGTTCTGGTCTGCGCGGTCATCATGGAAACATTATGCGACAAACGGGGAAAACAATCTGCAAAAGGAGACCAAAGATGGGGGAACAGAGATCGGCTTTCGATTCAGTAAGTTAGCAAGCGTGCGAACAGAAATCTGGCGTGAGGGTGCTTGACAGCGGAAACCCATCTTCAGACCGGCTTCGGCCTGGCAGCGCCGTCCGGCAGAACACGGTAGCGAGAAATACGCGCCGAGAGCCTGCGAGTCACGGTCCCAGATACAGGCTCACGCCCGGCGGCGCATAGCTCAGTTGGCCGGTTTTGGGATCGTAGTCGAGGTCGAGCGCGCCGCTCTTGCGGCCGTTGATGAGCACGGCCACAAGCAGCCCGCTGCCATAGCGGCCGGCGAGCGCAATCTTGTGGCTGCGAATGGTCCCGTATTCGTTGTCGGGGCTGGTCGGGCCCCAGTCGCCCTCGAACCGGCTGAAGGGATAAACGCTGTACTGCGCCGGATGCTGCTGCCAGTTCTTGTCATTGACCCAGATACCGTACGCCTTAGGCAGGTCGTTGGCCTCCACGGCGCTGAGAAACTTGTTCACCGTGGCGCGCCCGAACAAGTAGCGGTCCCAGTTCCACGGCCAGTCAACGGGCCGGCTGGCCACCAGCCACCAGGCCACAAAAAGCAACGCCAGCGCGCCCGCGCAGCACTCGACGATGAGGGTTTTGCGCTTGGCACGCGCGGCGTCGAACTGAGGAGCATCGAGCAAAGTCATGGGAGTCGTTCCTTGAAATCAGAATACGGCGCAAAGGCAGGGAATAGGGAGTAGGGAATAGAAAATAGACCCGACGAGTCAGATACGATGAACTCGCCCATCCCCGCGCGACAGCTCGCGCCTTTTCCATTAGACACCGTAAGTCTGTTCCCTGTTCCCTACTCCCTGCTGTACGTCGTCTTGTCCTTCTCCGCCTGCCGCTCCAGCGCCAGCTCAATGAGCCGCGCGATGAGATCCTTGTAACTCAGCCCTGAGGCCTCCCACAATTTTGGGTACATGCTGATTCGGGTGAATCCGGGCATGGTATTCACTTCGTTCACGAAGATGCGCTTCTTGCCGTCGGGCTCCATGAGAAAGTCCACGCGCGCAAGGCCCGAAAGATCGCAGGCTTTGAAGGCCGCAACCGCCATCTCCCGGATCTGCCGGCTCTGCGCGCGGGTAATGGGAGCCGGAATCACCGGCACCGATCCCTCCGACAAATACTTTGCTTCGTAGTCGTAGAACTCCCTGCCTGGAACGATCTCGCCCACCACGCTGGCCTCGGGCGAGTCGTTGCCCAGCACGGCCACCTCGAACTCGCGTGCGCGTGCCGCCTGGCCGCCGCGACGGCTCTTGCCGCCCACGCCCTGCTCCACGATCAGCTTGCGGTCGTACTTTGCCGCCAGCGCCAGAGCCGGCCCAAGCTCCTTGCGGTTGTGCGCCTTGGTGATGCCCACGGACGAACCCAGGTTTGCCGGCTTCACAAAGACCGGATACTTTAGCGCTTGTTCCACCCGGGCGATGGCCTTGCGCGGCGCCTTCTCCCAATCGGCGCGGAGCAGCGCGACGTGTTTCACGATGGGCAGTTTGGCCTGGACGAAGAGGCGCTTCATCACGTCTTTGTCCATGCCCGCGGCCGAACCCAACACGCCCGAGCCAACGTAGGCGATGCCGGCCAGCTCGAAGAGCCCCTGGATGGTGCCGTCTTCGCCAAAGGTGCCGTGCAGCACGGGAAAGACGACATCGATCGCTTTCCCCTCCGGGCCTTGAGGACCGGGCATGGGCGCCATCAGTGTGGGAATGCCTTCGTGCAGCAGTTTGGCGCCCGGCGTGGCATCGGGATCGCCCGCGCGCAGCCGCCGCGCCACCGCGCTCATGCCGCCATTCAGTAGCCCGCGCGCATCCGCAGCCGCCAGCCAGCGGCCCTCCTTGGTGATGCCAATGGGCGTTACGTCGAACCTCTCGCGATCGATCGCCCCCAAAACCGATGCCGCCGACAGCAGCGAAACCTCATGCTCGCCGCTGCGGCCGCCAAAAAGAATGCCCACCCGCAGTTTTTTTGCCATTTATCCGTCAAATCGCCGTTTCCGACTCGCAAAACGGCTCACTTCTCTTTCAGTGTAGAACCACCTACAGGATCTTCTTCCCAAATGCCGAGCAGGCCAACTCGACGGCGAGGTCGGCGGTGCGGTTGTGTTCGTCGATCACCGGGTTCACCTCTACGATTTCCATCCATGCAGCCGGACTCGACAGGGTATCCGGCCTCCAAGACGGTAAGGCGTTGATTTCCCATGCCCGCCAGCGCATGGATTATACCAAGCACCGCGCACCAAAAAGTGCTATTCTCAAACACATCCGAGTGAGTAAGATAGGTCCAAGACCTTTCCCCGCAGGGTTTCCACCTTTCGGGCGCCGTACCGCATAGGCGCTTCGGCACGGGAAACGGCGAACAGCTCCGCGAGCAGAATGCGGTTGGGAAAGACCGCAACGGCGGAAAGAAATTCGAACCCATGAGAAGGATCCTCTTCCCGGCTGCCATGCTCTTCGCAACCCTCCCGGCTGCAGCCGCGCCCCCGCCTCCGCTCACGCTTCATGCCGCGGCCACGATCACCAATGCGGAAGCGAGCCTGTACCCTCCGGTCTCCTTCGAAGCGACCGTCACCTACTACCGCTCGTACGCCCATGAACTTATGGTCCAGGATGGCAACGATGCGATCTATGTGGCCCCCACACAAGTCCTCAAACTTAGCCCCGGCGACCGCATCCGGGTGACGGGAACGATGCACGAGAGCTTCCGGCCTATTGTCAACAGCAACGACATCACGCTCATCGGCCCCGGCGCATTGCCCAAACCCGATCATCCCAGCTTCGAGCAGATGATCTGGGGCAAGTCCGATAGCAAGTTCGCCACCGTGCGCGGCCTGATCCGCTCCGTTGACTTCGCTCCCGACGATCGTACGCCGAAGCCCGTCACCTATCTTTACATGCTCGTGCAAGGAGGCCCTGTAGTTGCCATCGTCGACGACGCGGATGAGAACGCCATCAAGGACCTGCTCGATGCCGAGGTCGAGATCACGGGCGTTATCGGCGGCATATTCGACAACAAGATGCAGCAAACCGGCATCCTGATCCACATTCCGTCGATAGCCGACGTCAAAATCCTGAAACACGCCGGCTCCGATCCCTGGTCGCTGCCGGTTACGCCCATGAACCGTATCATCGAGGGCTATCGTACGGTCGATCTTTCGCAACGAATGCGCGTGCGGGGAACCATCACCTACTATCAGCCGGGCAGGGCGCTGGTGCTCCAGGACGGCCGTAGAAGCCTTTGGATCAAGACCGACAGTTGGAACTCTCTGCGCGTGGGCGATGTCGCGGACGCGATTGGGTTCCCGTCCGTTGAAAACGGCTCTCTCACCCTCATCCACAGCGAGATCCGCGACAGCATGGTGCGGGCGCCGGTCACCCCACCCCTGCTCGCATGGCGGGCTCTCCTCCGCGGCCGCAACGCAGGGCTTAGCCATATCTACGAACTGGTCTCAGTCGAAGGCCAAGTGGTCGCGCAGGTGCAGCAGGCTACACAAGATACGTACGTGCTCGAGTCCGAAGGCCATCTGTTCTCCGCCATCCTGCCCCATCCGCTTCCGATTTCGCCGACTCCGGCTCCTCCGCCGCCAATGATGAAAGTTCCCTTGGGTTCGCGCATTCGTGTCACCGGCGTCTGCATTCCGGTAGACGCAAGCATTCTCAACGACCAAACTGCCTTCGATATCCTCATGCGCGATGTTGACGACATTGTTGTCGTCGCACGGTCTCCATTGCTGAATGTTCGCAGTCTGACGTTGATTGTCGGAATTCTTCTCGCATTGGTTATCGCCCTTGGCATGCGCGGGTGGTACATGGAACGCAGGACCCGGCACCGCATTGGAACGCTCGCCTACATCGAACAGCGCCGCGCCAGAATCCTGGAAGACATCAACCACTCCAAGCCGCTGGCCGGGATTCTGGAGCGTATTACCGAACTGGTTTCTGTAAGGCTGAACGGCGCGCCCTGCTGGTGCCAGGTCGTCGATGGCGCAACTTTGGGCAATCGCCCGGACCAGCTTCACTCTTCGTCCCTGCGCACCGTCGAACACCCGATTGCTGCCCGCTCCGGCCCACCGTTGGGCGCCATCTACGCAGTCTTCCATGCGCGTACCAAGCCTACGACCACGGAGAACGAGGCATTGGCAGTGGCGGCGGAACTGGCTACGCTGGCTATCGAGACTTCACGCCTCTACTCCGATCTCGTACACCGCTCGGAGTTCGACCTCCTGACGGACACGCAAAACCGCTTCGCTATGGAGAAGACTCTGGACGCGATGATTCAAACCGCGCGCGAAACCGCCGGAATCTTTGGCTTGATCTATATCGACCTGAATGAATTCAAGCAGGTAAACGACGTGTATGGACACCAGGCCGGAGATCTGTATCTGCAGGAATTGACGCAGCGCATGAAGCGCCAACTGCGTCCCGGCGACACGCTGGCGCGCCTGGGCGGCGACGAGTTCGCGGTGCTGGTTTCAGAAGTTCGGCAACGCGCCGATGTGGAAGAGATTACCGCGCGCCTGGAATGCTGTTTCCACGAGCCCTTCATCGGAGAGAATTACGCGGTGCAGGGCTCCGCCAGCTTCGGCATGGCCCTCTATCCCGATGACGCCAGTTCCGCCGACGGCCTGCTTCGTGTGGCGGATGCCGCAATGTACGTTGCCAAATCCGCAAGATTGGAAAAAAAGCGCTCGCCCGGCGATCAGGCCGACGCCGAACTCGCGCATAAAGACCACGCCTGAACCTATCCCACCTCGGCGATTCGCACCCAGCGCAGCATCTGCCGCACGATCACTTCGGTTCCAGGGCGGATTAGAAAATGGTGCGAGTAAGGCGCAAGGTCCAGGAGAAGCGTCCCTCAGGGGCTACAGCCCGCAATTTGTTAGGCCTGTGCGGCCCGACTGAAGCCGTTCCCCGATACAAAACACGACACCATTTCCTAATCTGCTATAACGCCTTGGTTCCGGCTCCTGGCTATTCTTCAGCCAGAGATCATGTATTACGCGAACGTGCCGATAGGCAATTCAAGGGCCAGGCAAAGCATTGCCTGTGTGACCGGAGTTTCCCTGATGAAGAGACTGATTCCGGCGGTTACGATCCTGCTCGGATGGGCAGCAGTTGCCTGGGCAGCCCCGCCTGCCGCGCCGGCTACGCTGACTTCGCTGCGCGCCGTTCACGCTATAACCAATGCCGAGGCCAGCCATAAGCTGCCGGTCGCCTTCGAGGCCACGGTTACCTACTTCCCCGGCTACGACAGGATACTTTTTGTCCAGGACGGCGATGTAGCCATTTTTGTGCTCACCACCACGAAAGCCAAACTTGTTCCCGGCGATCGCATCCTGATCAAGGGAACGACACAATCGAGCTTTCACCCCATTGTGGAGAGCAACGACATCACCGTGCTTCGCCACGGCGACTTGCCCAAACCCGTGCCGGCCACGTTCGATGAGTTGATCCGCGCCCAGTACGACTGCAGGCTGGTCACTGTCCGCGCCGTGGTCCGGACCGCCAACATATGGTCGACCCTGACTTCGCGCGCCACCCACCTACAGATGCTTATGGACGGGGGTGACATCGACGTGACGGTAGACAACGACGATGAGAACGCGCTCAAAGACCTACTCGACGCCGAAGTGGAAGTCACCGGGGTTGCCGGAGGAAAGTTCGACGGCAAGATGCAGCAGACGGGAGTCCTGCTACACCTCTCCTCGCTTGCGAACGTCAAGATTTTGAAGCGCGCCGGCGCCAGTCCGTGGTCCACCCCCCCCACGCCCCTGGACCAGATTCTTACCGGCTATCATGTGCGCGACCTCACGCGGCGGATCCGGGTTCATGGAACCATCACCTATTACCGGCCAGGGTTGGCGGTTGTGCTTCAGGACGGCGCCAAGAGCCTGTGGATCAACACCCCTATGCGCAGCCCCCTGCAGATCGGCGACGAAGCCGACGCAACCGGCTTTCCCGAAACTCATAACGGCTTTCTAGTCATGGTTCACGGCGAAATCGAGGATAGCCACGCGCAGGCGCCCGTCACGCCGCAGCCGGTGACCTGGGCCCAACTCGCCATCTGGGGCGCCAACAAGCGCGATGCGCACATCTACGATCTGGTCTCCATCAAAGGTCAAGTGGTGACGGAGGTCCGGGAAGCCGACCAGGACGAATATGTCCTAAACTTCAACGGACACCTGTTCTCCGCGATTTACCGCCACTCGGACACGACCAGCCTGATTCCGCTTCCGCCCATGAAGCAGATTCCTTTAGGCGCAGCGGTTCGTGTCTCCGGCATCTGTATGCCCGAGAATTCCGATCTATTCAACGGCCAGGTGCCGTTCAACATTCTGCTGCGCTCCTTCGACGATATAACGGTCGTCGGCGAACCCTCTTTGTTGAATATTCGCAACCTGGTGATTCTGGTCAGCTTGCTGCTGTTGCTTGTTTTAGCCGTGGGCGCCAGAGGCTGGCAAGTCGAGCGCAAGGGGCGCCGCCAAACCGCCGCATTGGCCTACATCGAAGGGCGGCGCAGCCGCATCCTCGAAGACATCAACGGCTCCCGTCCACTGTCTGAGGTCGTCGAGCAGATCACGGAGCTGGCCTCCTTCAGCCTGCATGGCGTTCCCTGCTGGTGCCAGATCGCCGATGGCGCGCAACTAGGCAACCACCCCGCGCAGCTCGGCTGCGCCTCCCTTCGCATGGTCGAGCAGCCCATCGCCTCCCGCTCCGGCTCCCCGCTAGGCACCATCTTTGCCGCCTTCGGCCCGCTCACCAAGTCCACCGCCATCGAATCTGAAACCCTCTCCATGGCGGCTAGCCTGACTGCCCTGGCCATTGAAAACCGCCGCCTTTACTCCGATCTGCACCACCGCTCGGAGTTCGATCTGCTCACCGACATCCACAACCGCTTCTCGCTCGAAAAGCATCTGGGCGCCATGATTGAAGAGGCGCGCGAGAATGGCGGCGTCTTCGGACTGGTCTACATCGACCTGGATGAATTCAAGCAAGTGAACGACTTCTATGGACATCGGATCGGCGACCGCTATCTACAGGAAGCGGCGTTGCGCATGAAGCGTCAGCTTCGTTCCGATGACCAGCTGGCGCGGCTGGGCGGCGATGAATTTGCCGTTCTGGTCCCGACAGTTCGCGGCCGCGCCGATGTCGAGGAGATTGCGCTACGGTTGGAGCGCTGCTTCGACGAGCCGTATGCCATAGAGGGAAATGTTCTGCAAGGCTCGGCAAGCGTGGGCATTGCCCTCTACCCGCAGGACGGCGCCACAAAAGACAGCCTGCTGAACGCCGCCGACGCCGCCATGTACGCGGAGAAAAACAGCAAGAGGCACATCGGGGAAATGCTGGCCGGCCTCGAGAACCGATAACTCACGACGAAAGGCCCGACATAAGAGAGGCCCGGCTTGCGCCGGGCCCCACCGATCACCGTCAACCGTGCTTATTCGGTGGCCATCTCCTCCGCCTCGCCTTCCTGCCGCATCAGCTCCAGCTCGCGCTCGGCTGCCTCGATCTCGGCGTGCACTTCCTGCTGCACGCGCGCCGCTGCCTCTTCGAGCTCCGGCGAGAGCTGCACATTGCGGTAGTACTCCAGGCCCGTGCCGGCCGGGATGAGCCGCCCGACGATCACGTTCTCCTTCAGGCCGCGCAGGTTGTCGACCGCGCCGTTGATGCTGGCCTCGGTGAGCACACGCGTGGTCTCCTGGAAGCTGGCCGCAGAGATGAAGCTGTCGGTGGACAGCGACGCCTTGGTGATGCCCAGCAGCAGTGGACGCCCGATCGCCGGACGGCCACCGTTGGCCAGCACGCGCTCGTTCTCTTCCTTGAAGCGGAAGCGGTCCACTTGCTGCTCGAGCAGGAAGTTGGTGTCGCCCACCTCATCGATGCGCACCCAGCGCAGCATCTGCCGCACGATGGTTTCGATGTGCTTGTCGCTGATAGCCACGCCCTGCAGCCGGTAGACCTCCTGGATTTCGTTCACCAGGTAAGCCTGGAGCTCCTTTTCGCCCAGCACGGCCAGAATGTCGTGCGGGTTCAGCGGGCCGTCCATGAGCGGATCGCCGGCGCGCAGCCGTTCGCCCTCCTGCACGTTCACGTGAATGCCGCGCGGCACAAGGTACTCCTTCTCGTCGCCGTTGTCGGCCGTCACGTAGATCTTGCGCTGCCCCTTGGAGACCTCGCCGAAGCGAACCACGCCGTCAATTTCCGAGATGATCGCGGTTTCGCGCGGCTTGCGCGCCTCGAAGAGCTCCACCACGCGAGGCAGACCGCCGGTGATGTCCTTGGTCCGCGTGCTTTCCTTGGGAATCTTGGCCAGCACGTCACCCGGACCCACCTCGGCGCTGTCCTCGACCATCAGGTGCGCGCCGCGCGGCAACAGGTAGCGCTTGTGGCTCTTCGCGCCCTTCACCGCAATGGCCGGCTGCCGCTTCTCGTCGGGCGAGTCGGCTACCACCCAGCGCGAGAGGCCGGTCACTTCATCCACTTCCTCGTTGAGCGTGATGCCTTCCTGCAGGTCTTTGAACTGCACCGCGCCGCCAATCTCCGTGAGGATGGCGTAGGTGTACGGATCCCACTCGGCCAACACTTCGCCGAGCTTCACCGCCGAGCCCTCGCGGACGCGGAGGCGCGCGCCATACACCACCTGGTAGCGTTCCTTTTCACGGCCGCGCTCGTCCACAATAGCCAGCGAGCCGGAGCGGTTCATGGCCACCAGTTCGCCTTCCTTGCTCTCCACCGTGTTCAGGTTGATGAAGCGCACGAAGCCGTTGTTCTTGGCATCCAGGCGCGACTTGTCGGCCACGCGGCTGGCTGTGCCGCCCAC
>JBEKXX010000127.1:0-9081 GCA_049511595.1 Occallatibacter sp.
CTCGGTGGGCAAATCCTTGAGCGAGTGCACGGCCAGATCGACGCGGCCCGCCGCCAGAGCCTCCTCGATCTCCCTGGTGAACATTCCCTTCGAGCCCACTTGCGCAAAGGCCACTTCCTGTAGGCGGTCGCCGGTGGTTTTGACGATCTCGATTTCGACTTCGTGCCCCTGAATGCGCAGCAGTTCGGCGATGTGATTCGCCTGCCACAGCGCCAGTTGCGACCCTCGGCTGCCGATGCGCAGCTTCATCGGCTGGCCTCGGCTTGTTGCAGAACTTGTTTCATCGCTCGCCTCGTTTGCAAATTGTCAACCCTCAGGGGCTATTGAACCCTGCATAAGAATTGTCCTTGCGCCGTCCCTACGGGACTCCAGAGTGCGTTTGTGAATACCGCTTCCCCCACGCTAAAGCGCGGGGCTAACAAACACTGCGCCTACGGCGCGGCTGCCCAGACATTCCTTATACAGTTCTCAATAAAGCCCAAATTGATTTTGCGCCGGTTATGGCCCGCGACCCACCCACTGGGTGGGTGGTGCCCCGCTCGTGCCATTGTTACAAAACTTTCTCTCGCCGAGTTTTTTAGCAAGCTGTAAAGCCGTGCCCTGACACAAAACATTCACGAGACTTTTTCCAGACTTTTCTTAGTTTCTGCCTCCGCGATTTCATTTGCAGGCTTGCGTTCGGTTTCGTTCGGCCCGGCAGGCGACACGGACCACTCCTCACACAGGGCTTCGAGCCGCGCCGTATCCCCCTCGCGCGCCGCCTGCTTCAGCGCCTGCATGGGCGGATGCAGAAACTTGTTCACCAGCCCGCGCGTCAGCGCCTCGACGGCCGCCAACTGCTCGGCCGTGAGCGACCCCAGCCGGCTATGAATCCGCTGCACCTCCGCCGTGCGGATCTCTTCGGCCTTGCGTTGCAGCGCCACGATCGCCGGCGCCGCGCTGACCGTTCGCTGGCGCTCGTGGAAGCGCTCGACTTCGGCGGCAATCAGCGTCTCCGCGTCGATGGCCTGGCGGCTGCGCTCCTCCATGTGCGCCGCGGCTACCTGCTGCAGATCGTCGATGTCGTAGACGAAGATGCCATCGAGCTTGTTCATCTCCGGGTCCACGTCGCGCGGCACGGCAATATCGATAAAGAACATGGGCCGGTTGCGCCGCCGGTGCAGGAACGCGTGCCCATGCTCCGGCCGGAAGATGGGATGCGGCGCACCGGTCGAGCTAATGACGATATCCGCGCGGCTGGCTGCCTCGTAAAGCTGCTCAAAGTCGATGACCTGCGGCACGACCGCTCCGGGAAACTCTTCGACCATGCGGCGCGCACGTTCAGCCGTCCGATTACACACCAGGATCGCCCCAGCCCCCTGTTGCACCAGGTGCCGCGCAGCCAACTCGCTCATTTTGCCCGCGCCCACCAGGAAGACCGTCCGCCCCTCGAGCGAGCCGAAGATCTTTCGCGCCAGATCGACGGCCACCGAGGCGATGGACACTGCATTCGACCCGATCCCGGTCTCGCTCCGCGCCTTCTTGGCGGCGGCGAAGGCGCTCTGCAGCAGATGCTCCAGTTGGCCCGAGACTGTGCCAGCGGCGCGCGCCACGGCGAATGCCTCCTTCACCTGGCCAAGAATCTGCGGCTCGCCCACGACCATCGAGTCCAGGCTCGCAGCCATGCGGAACAGGTGGTTCACGGCCTCTTTGCCGCGGTATTCGTACAGATGGGCCGCAAGAACCGAGGCGTCAATTGCAAAATACCTCGAAAAAAACTCCGTCACCGGCGCATCTTCGCCCTCGACGGCAGCCAGCAGCTCGACGCGGTTACAGGTGGAGACAATCATGCACTCGGCCACGCCCGGCGTGGCGGCCAGAGCCCGGGTGGCCTCCGGCAGCTCGTCGCGGCCGATGGCAATCTTCTCCCGCAGCGCGATGGGCGCCGTTTTGTGGTTCACGCCAATGAGTTTGAGCGTCACTGGGGACCGAACCTGTGCACCTGGCTGAAGAAGTTCGCCGCCCAAACGGCCATCATCACGACGAGCGCCGCGCCGGAGACGTAAGCGGCCCTGCGACCGCGCAGACCCACGCCGAGGCGAAGCGAAAGGAGCGTGACGTAGACGACCCACATGGCGAAGGAGGCGAGGATGTTGGGATCGAGAAAATAGGAGGCGCCCAGCGAGGTTTGCTGCACCAGAACCGAACCGATGAGCAAGCCAATCGTCATGCAAGGAAATCCGAATTCGAGGGTGGCGAGAGCCAGACGTTCGAGCGTGTCGAGGGGCGGCAGCCAGTCCAGCGGCGCCCACCGGGACTTTTCTCCCGGTTTGTGCTTGGCCTTAATCCGCCGTTCCTGCACCAGGTACAGGACAGAGGCAAGCAGGCTGAAGCACAGCGCCGCATAGGCCAGCAGCAAAGCGACGATGTGCGCCACCAGCCAGCTCATCCACACGCGCTGCGAGGGGAATTGATAGCGATTCGGTCCCAGCGCGGGGACAAAGACGAGGAAAAATGTGGCCGGCAGGGCAAAGATGCCCAGGGAGATCGCCTCGTAGAGCCACCAGACCAGGAAGAAGAGGCCAGCGACGACAAATCCAAGCAGGGACTCGATTTCGCGCACACCGACGGGCATCCAGCGGTGGGCCAGGACCAGCATCTCGACCACGGAGACGAAATGAAAGAAGAAGGCCAGTCCGCCGAGGTGGACGCAGGTCTTACGCCACGGGATCGAGTTGTATAAGACAGCCGGGAAGACGGTGACACATCCGCCGGCATAGAGAATGGCCGCAACTCGTAGCCAAAAAAGATACATGGCAGTTTTTACCTTAAGGCGTAACCAATCAGTATACTGTGATGCATATCACCAATCGAGGCCTTGTTGGCGGAGGTGTGCCGGACGCCTGACGCCAGCCGTTCCGGTCGAAGGACGGAGTTCCTTGTGCAAACATTGTTCTCCAGGAGAACCAGCTTAAGGAGGAGCTTTCGATACCTGCTAACCGGGAAGTTGAACCGGCGCGGTAATCTTGTATTCAATTGTGATCCGAGAGGAAACGCACGCAAAAGCGAATTCGGAGGCTGCGGCTTCGGAGTCTCTTCCCCTGGAGGCGGCTGAGCAGCAATTTGCGCTCACTTCGCTTCCCGCGAGCAGGCGGCCCATGGAGAAAGAGCGCGGCGAAAAAGGCGCGACGGATGTGACGCCGTCCATCCACCCCACGGACAAAAGCCCGTCCGTGGGGACCCCGTTTATGCGCCAATGGTCAACGGCGAAGCGGCAGAATCCCGACGCCCTCTTGTTCTTTCGGATGGGTGACTTCTACGAGCTCTTTTATGACGACGCAGCCGTGGCCAGCCGCGAACTGCAACTCACGCTGACAGCACGCGACAAAGAGCGCAACATTCCCATGTGCGGCGTGCCCTATCACGCCGTTGAGCAGTACATCACGCGCCTGCTGCGCAAGGGCTACCGGATCTCCCTCTGCGACCAGATGGAAGATCCCAAGCTCACCAAGAAGCTGGTGAAGCGCGAAGTGACGCGGGTTTTGACACCCGGAACGGCGCTCGACGCAGCGCTGGGGCAGGAGCAAAACAATTTCCTGGCGGCGCTGTATGAGGTCGATTTTGATGGTGGGAATGGGGCGCGTGCAGAGGCGATCGATGCTTCCCACCCTAGCCGCAAAGACAAAGGCGCGGCTAGGATGGGGCACCCTACGGTTGCGGGACACATTGACGCAGTCTGCGCAGTGGCGTTGCTTGATGTTTCTACCGGCGAGTTTCGTACCGCGGAGTTTCGCGGGAAGGATGCGCGGGCGCAGGCGATTGACGAGCTGCTGCTCGCGGCGCCGAGCGAGGTGCTTGTGGCCGCGAGCGCGGAGGTCCCTGCGCAATTGGAGCGCGTTCCGGCGCGCACGCGCGTCGAGGACTGGGTTTGGACGCGGGAGTTTGCGATTCCGCTGGTGGAGCGGCAACTGAACGTGCGGTCGCTCGAGGGATTTGGCTTGAGCGGGCACGATGCGGCGGCGATTGCCGCAGGCGCAGTGCTGCATTATGTGCGCACCACGCAGAAAAACGAGGCGCTGCACATCGACAGCCTCAAATTCCAGGAGCACTCGACCGCGCTGGAGCTGGACCAGGTGACGGTGCGGAATCTGGAGCTGGTCGAGCCGCTCTTCAGCGGCCAGGACGACCGCGCGACGCTGTTTCGCACGCTCGATGCGTGCCTGACGCCGATGGGCAAGCGTCTGCTGCGTGCGACGATTCTGCGCCCGCTCAACGACGCGCCGGAGATCGAGTCGCGTTATGAGGCGGTCGCCGAGACGCATCGCGATCTGCTCAAGCGCGAGGAGATTCGCAGGGCGTTTGGCGGAATTCTCGACCTGGAGCGTTTGCTGGCGCGGATTTCGCTGGATTCGGCCGGCCCGCGCGATGTGCGCGCGCTGGCGGCAAGCCTGGCGCGGCTGCCTGGGTTGAAAACGGCGCTGGGGGCGATGGCTGCGCCGCTGTGGCGAGCGATCTCGACACAGCTCGACACGCTCGATGACGTGACGGCGCGGATTGTGAAGACGCTGGTGGCCGAGCCGCCGCTGACGCTTGTGGATGGCGGCGCGATTGCGGCCGGCGTGGATGCGGAATTGGATGAGTTGCGTTCCATTTCGAGCTCGGGACGGCAGGCGATTGCGGCCATCGAGGATCGAGAGCGGCAGCGCACGGGAATCGGGTCGCTCAAGGTGCGCTACAACTCCGTCTTCGGTTATTACATCGAGATTACGAAGGCCAACCTGGCGCTGGCGCCCGCGGACTACGAGCGCAAGCAGACGCTGGTGAATGCGGAGCGCTTTACTACTCCGGAGCTGAAGGAGTACGAGCGCAAGATTCTCACCGCGCACGACAGGTCGATCGAGATCGAGAAGCGGATCTTTGCTGAGCTGCGAAAGAGCGTGCTCGAAAGCGCGAGGCGGATTCGACGCAGCTCCGCGGCAGTGGCCGAGGCCGATCTGCTGGCTTGCTTTGCGCATTTGGCTGCGGCGCGCCGCTATACGCGCCCAGAGTTGGCCGAGGAGCCGGTGCTCGAGGCCGTGGCTGCCCGCCATCCGGTCATCGAGCAGTGGATGGAGGAGACGCGCGAGGGGCGCTTTATTGCCAACGATGTGTATTTGAACGCCAGCCACGAAGGCTCGAATTCTTCCGGGCCGAGCCTGCTCCTGGTGACCGGCCCCAACATGGGCGGCAAGAGCACTTACCTGCGGCAGGCCGCGATGCTGGTCATCATGGCGCAGATGGGAAGCTTCGTTCCGGCAGAGAGTCTGCGGCTGGGATTGGTGGATCGCATTTACACGCGCATTGGCGCCAGCGACAACGTTGCCCGGGGCCGCTCTACCTTTATGGTCGAAATGACCGAGACGGCGACGATCCTGAATACCGCGACGCGCCACTCGCTGATTCTGCTCGACGAGATGGGACGCGGAACGGCAACCTTTGACGGGCTTTCGCTGGCGTGGGCCACGGTCGAATTTCTGCACGCGGAGGTGGGCGCGCGCACGCTCTTCGCCACGCACTATCACGAGTTGACGATGCTGGCCGAGAAGTTGCCCCGCGTACGCAACTTGCGCGTGGGCGTGAAGGAAACTGCCGGCGGCATCGTGTTCCTGCACAACATTGAACCCGGCGCAGCGAGCAAGAGCTACGGGATTGAGGTGGCGCGACTGGCTGGACTGCCGGCGGCGGTCATCGAGCGCGCCAAGCACGTATTGCGCCAGCACGAAAAACAGGAGCGCCAGAGCGTGCAGGTGGAGACCGCGGCCGACCCAATGCAACTTACGATCTTCACGCCGCTCTCGCAAAAGATTGTGGACCGGGTTGCGTCCACCGACGTGAATTCGCTTACGCCTTTGCAGGCCCTCAATCTCCTCGAGGAGCTACAGAGCGAGCTGAAGGAAAACAAGGATTAGAAAATGCAAAATTCAGAGGGAGTTGCGCGCAAATGACGCAAAGCATTCGCCAAGCCGCGGGAAGCCTGCTGGCCGTCGGGGTGGGTGGAACCGAATTGACGGCGCTGGAGCGCGCCTGGCTTAAGCTCGTGCGGCCGGCGGGGATTATTTTGTTCCGCCGAAACATCAACGATGCGAAGCAGACGCAGGCTCTCCTGGCTGAAGCGACGCAGTTCTGCGCGCCGCATTCGGCGCGCTTTGTTGACGTGGAAGGCGGCACGGTCGACCGGCTGCGCGACGCACTCGCTCCCAACCCCTCAGTACAGGCCGTGGCGCAAGCCGCGCAAGCAAACAACCGCTCCGCCATTGCGCGCGAGCATGGAGAACTGGTGGCGCAGGCGGTCAAAGCCTTCGGCTTCAACTCTCCGCTCGCGCCGGTGCTGGACCTGGGGCTGCCGGAGTCGCAGCAGGTGATGGGGACGCGCTGCGCCGGTCCAACGGCAGCAGAGGTCGTCGCGTACGCGCACGATTTTCTGGCTGGGCTGGCTGCGCAGGGCGTGGCCGGTTGTGGAAAGCATTTCCCGGGCCTGGGCGGCGGCACACTCGACTCGCATCTGGAGACACCGCAGATTCGCCGCACTTGGCAGCAACTGTTGCAGGACGATCTGGGGCCATACCGGGCGCTGCGCGACCAGTTGCCCATGGTGATGGTGAACCATGCGGCGTATCCCTCGGCGCCGGACGAGAAGCGTCCCGCCAGCGTATCGGGCTTTTGGATCGGCGCAGTGCTGCGGAAACGCATCGGCTACCGCGGAATCATTCTCTCCGACGACCTCGAGATGGGCGGAGTCACAAAATTCATGCCGATAGAGGAGGCTGCGGTTGCAAGCGTGCGCGTGGGCTCCGAACTGCTCTTGATCTGCCACCATCCGGAGCCGATTTTGAGCGTGTATGAGGCGCTCATCGCCGAGGGCGAGCGATCAGCGGCGTTTCGCAAGCTGCTGCTCGCGCGGGCGCGCGAAGCAGAGCGCAAGCGGGCCAGGGTGTTTCGAGCGGGTATGCCGCCGGCACTTAGCACTCGGCAGTTCGAAGCGCTTCGAACGCAGATTCTGCGGTTTGGCGAAACCGTGGCGCAAACCGCGCCCAAAGAGGAACCGACTGCCCAATGAGCGCACGCGCAATGACCGTGGCAGGAGTGATGAGCGGCACGTCGGCCGATGGGATCGACGTGGCGGTGGTACGGATATTGCCACCCCACCCTAACCGCAGAAACAAAAGCGCGATAAGGATGGGGCACCCGATTCCAGGGGCGGACGGTATGCTGTCGAAGCTGAAGCTGCTGGCGCATGAGGGATTTGCCTTCCCCGCCGCGCTACGGAAAGCTGTGCTGGCCGCAATGAACGCGAGCTCGACTTCCACGGCAGAGCTGGCGAGGCTCAACTGGCGCCTCGGCCTCGCGTATGCTGAAGCCGTAAAGGAGACGGCGCGCAGGCACAACTTGCCGCTCGATCTCATCGGGTGCCACGGGCAAACACTCTATCATCAGCCGCGCGCGGAAGCCTACGCGGGCCGAAGGTTTGCCTGCACGTGGCAGGCAGGCGAGGCGCAGGCGATCGCGTCCGCGCTCGGCGTTCCGGTCGTCTCGAACTTTCGTCCGGCTGACATGCTGGCCGGCGGCCAGGGCGCCCCGCTAGTTCCCCTGCTCGACTATGTGCTGTTCGCGGATGCAAAGCGTGGACGCGTCCTCCAAAACATCGGGGGCATTGCGAATCTGACTGCCATTCCTGCGGGTGCGGCGTCGGACGAGTTGATTGCATTCGATACCGGGCCGGGCAATATGGTGATCGACTGGCTCGCGCAGAAGCTGTTCGGCAAGCCGTTCGATCACGATGGCGCCTTGGCGGCGAAGGGTTCTGTGCTTGCACCCGTCCTAACGCAGGCGCTGCGCCATCCCTATTTCCGAATCACGCCACCGCGCACCGCAGGGCGCGAGCAGTTCGGGCGGGAGTATGCGGCGAAATTTCTCGATGCGTGCCGGCGGCAGAGCAAAAAACCCGAAGATGCGCTGGCCACCGCGACAGCGCTCACAGCGGAGACGATTGCGCGGAGTTACGCGCGATTTGTGCAGCCAAAGATGAAGGGACGCGGGGCCGACTTTATTCTGTCGGGCGGCGGCGCGCGAAACAAAACTCTCGTCGCAATGCTGGCAGCGCAGCTCGAGCCGCTTGGAGCTACCTTGCGCCAGATCGATGAATTCAGCATGCCCGCCGAAGCCAAAGAGGCGGCGGCGTTCGCGCTGCTCGCATGGCGCACATGGCATCGGCTGCCGGGAAATGTGGCCGCCGCGACGGGAGCAAAACGGCCAGTGATTCTGGGCCAGGTGACCTACACGTAAAGCGGCCGCGCCCGCAGCGCTCGTATTGCTTGCGGGATGCCATTCGGCACCGTGCGATCCGGGGACCGTCGTGTTTCCGATTCTTGTATCTGGACACGCTGGTAGTGCATAACAGACGCCTGCGGCATGTAGTTCCTTCGCCTTCAGGCAGTTATACCTTTTTGGAAACGGCGGAACTCAAGCAGGACTGATTCGGTACCGACCGGATGCAACATCTGTGCGCGTCCGAACCTTTTTCCACGCGCCCCTCTGCTACCATAAAGATGATTGAGTCCCTGCGGCCGGACGTTTTTGCGTGAGCACACAGGCGGCCGAACCAACTCAAAAGGAGAATTTTTATGCCTCTCGTTTCAATGCGGCAGCTCCTCGACGAAGCTGCCAAGGGCGGATACGGCGTGGGCGCATTCAACGTCAACGACATGGAACAGATTCAGGCCATCATGATGGCGGCCAAGCAGACCAAGTCGCCGGTGATCGTGCAGGCGAGCCGCGGCGCGCGGTCGTTTGCCGAGGACCTTTACTTATTCAAGCTGATTCAGGCGGCGGCGGAGCTGAACCCCGACATTCCCATCGCCATGCACCAGGATCACGGCAACAGCTTTGAGACCTGCAAAAGCGCCATCGCGCTGGGCTACACCAGCGTGATGATGGACGGGTCGCTGCTCGAGGACGGGAAGACTCCGTCGACTTTTGAGCAGAATGTGGACGTGACGCGGCGCGTGGTGGACTACGCGCACGAGCGCGGCGTGACGGTCGAGGGCGAGATCGGCGTGCTGGGCG
>JBEKXX010000128.1:0-8848 GCA_049511595.1 Occallatibacter sp.
ATGGAAACCGCACATCTCACCGTCGCCATCACCGGCGCATCCGGCGTTCTCCTCGGCCGTGAGCTGCTGCTCGCACTCGAAGCCGACTCCCGCGTGGCCCGCGTCCACTTTGTCGCTTCGGAGAACTCGCTGCGCGTGCTCGCCGAGGAACTGGGCGTTTCGGGCCGCACGAATCTGCTGAAAAAACTGCTCGGCGCGACGCCGAAAAAGATCGTTCAGCACGCCGATGCCGACATCGGCGCGCCCATCGCCAGCGGCAGCCATCCTTCGAACGGCATGATCGTCCTGCCGTGTTCCATGGGCACGTTGGCCGCAATCGCCCTCGGCCTGGCCAACTCGCTCATTGCCCGCGCCGCCGACGTCACGCTCAAGGAGCGCCGTCCGCTCCTGCTCTGCGTCCGCGAAACCCCCTTCAACCGCATCCACCTGCGCAATATGGCGCTGGCCGCCGAAGCCGGAGCGACGATTTTCCCTTGCATCCCGGCGTTCTACAACCACCCCGCCGGTTCTGAGGAGATGGCCCGTCAGTTCGCCTGCCGCGTGCTGGCCCACATCGGCCTGCCCCAGCCCGGAGCCTACGTCTGGAAGCCCGAAGAATAGCGAAGTAGGCCCGGAACCTGAAACCGTACTAGCCACGAAGTTGTAGCGCGTCTCTCCCGTTCTTTGCTTGACACCCACCCCTTCGCCCCTTGATACTGCCTTTATGCCGGTCTCACGGGAACACGGAATTGCGGTTATGGCCATGTGCATGTGTAGATCATGCGGGCCCGTCCGTGCGGCTCTTGAGCGGCGAATGCGCTAACAACGCAACCGATTCAGAAGTCAAGCGGCCCGGGTCCTGAAAACGGATGCGGGCCGTTTTCATTGTTTTTTCCCCCAACGGCGAAAAGCCCGTCGTTGGGGACCCAGGGCAGCTCGACCCGCTATCGATCCCCGCCGTCCCCGAAGTAAAAACCACACGAATTTGAAGGAGATCATCATGTCGGAACCAAAACAGCATCAGCTTGCCACGCAGGCCGTCCACGCCGGCCAGTCGCCCGATCCGGCCACCGGCGCGCGGGCCGTACCCATTTACCAGACCACTTCTTATCTCTTCCAGGACGCGGACCACGCAGGCCGCCTGTTCGCGCTCAAGGAGTTCGGCAACATCTACACGCGCATCATGAACCCCACAACCGATGTCTTCGAGAAGCGTGTGGCGGCGCTCGAAGGCGGCGCGGCGGGACTGGCCGCGGCCTCAGGCCAGGCGGCAGAGACGCTGGCGATCACCACGCTGGCCGCGGCGGGCGACGAGATTGTCTCCACCACCTCGCTCTACGGCGGCACCTACAATCTCTTCCACTACACGCTGCCCAAGCTCGGCATCACGGTGAAGTTCGTCGATGGCGACGACTTCGACGGCCTGCGCGCCGCCATCAACTCGAAAACCCGCGCCGTCTACACTGAGACGCTGGGCAACCCCAAGCTCGACGTGGCCGACGTCGAAACCCTCGCCTCGATCGCTCACGAGCACAAGCTGCCGTTCATCATCGACAACACCTGCGCATCGCCGGCGTTGGCACGGCCCATCGAGTGGGGCGCGGACATCGTGGTGAACTCGGCCACCAAGTTTCTCGGCGGCCACGGAACGGCCATAGGCGGCGTGATTGTGGACGCCGGCAAGTTCGACTGGGCCGCCTCGGGCCGCTTTAAGGACTTCACCGAGCCCGATCCCTCGTACCACGGCCTCCGCTACACTGAGGCCTTCGGTCCGCTGGCCTTCATCCTCAAGGCGCGCGTGCAAGGGCTTCGCGACACCGGCGCGGCGCTCTCGCCGTTTAACGCCTTCCTGCTCTTGCAGGGCATCGAAACCCTGCACCTGCGCATGGAGCGCCACTCCGAGAATGCGCTGGCCGTGGCCAGGCACCTGGAGCAGCATCCCGGCGTGGAGTGGGTCAACTATCCCGGCCTGCCCTCCAGCCGCTACTACGCGCGGGCAAAGAAGTATCTGCCTGTCGGCCAGTCGTCGCTGGTCACCTTCGGCATCAAGGGCGGCTACGAGGCCGGGAAGAAACTCATCGACACCCTCGAGCTGTTCTCGTTGCTGGCCAACATCGGCGACGCCAAGTCGCTGGTGATTCACCCGGCATCGACCACGCATCAGCAGCTTTCCGTCGAGGAACAGGCATCCACGGGCGTAACGCCGGAACTGGTACGGCTTTCCGTCGGCATCGAGGACATCCGCGACATTCTGGCCGACCTCGATCAGGCAATTGAAGTTGCCAACGGGCAGAAATTTGCGGGATCGGCCACGGCGGCGGCGCGATAAGGCAAAATAAATAAGATGACCGACACTTACAACCGCAGCGGCGCCTCGCCGCCGAAATCGAAAACGGGGGTTCCCGTGGACGGGTCTTCATCCGCGGGGTCGAAGATCGTGGAGCCCACCTACGAAGGCGATTTTGTGCTGGACGGCTCCCTCCCGCTCGAGTGCGGCCACTCGCTTGTCTGTCCCACGCTGCATTACGCCGTCTACGGCCGGCTGAATGCGGCGCGGGACAATGCCGTACTGATTTGCCACGCACTATCGGGCTCGGCGCTGGTGGGCTCGTGGTGGCCCGAGATCTTCGCTCCCGGCGCGGTTCTCTCGCTGGAGCACGACTTCGTCATCTGCATCAACATGCTGGGCTCCTGTTATGGATCCACGGGGCCTGGCGCCGTCAATCCCGAGACGGGTCAATCGTATGGGCCCGATTTTCCTCTGGTCAGCGTCCGCGACAATGTGAGGGCGCAGGCCCGGCTGTTGGATTCCCTCGGCATCCGCCGTCTGCGGCTGGTGTTGGGCGCATCGATCGGCGGCATGCAGGCGCTGGATTGGACCATCCTCTATCCCGATCGCATGGAGCGCGCTCTGGTCATCGGCGTAACGCCGCTCTCCGCCATGGGATTGGCGCTCAACCACCTGCAGCGACAGGCCATACTGCACGATCCGGAGTGGGCAGGCGGACGCTATCTGCCGCAACGCCCGCCGCGCCGCGGGCTGGCGCTGGCCCGCCAGATCGGCATGATCAGCTACAAGTCCGCGCCGCTGTTCGACGAGCGATTCGGCCGCAATCCCAACCGCACAGGTGAAGATCCCTGGGCAGCGGACGGCAAATGCGGCGGACTGACCGGCGGGCGCTTTGACATTGCCGGTTATCTCGATTACCAGGGCCAGCGGTTCATCGAGCGCTTCGACGCCAACGCTTACCTGGCCATCCTGCGCGCCATGGATACCTGGGATCCGCTGCGCGGCTACGCTTCGCCCCAGGAGGCTTTCGGGCGAATCAAGGCCCGCCTGAGCTTCGTCGGGATCAGCTCCGACTGGCTCTTTCCGGCTGAAGAGGTGCGGCGCTTTGCCGAGGCCATCCAGCAGGCGGGCGCCCGGGTGGACTATCGCGAGATGAAGAGCGACCACGGCCACGATGCTTTCCTGGCCGAACAGGCAGAGCTGGTGCGGCTGCTGCAGTAGGGCCTGTCCTGCAATTTGGAACTGCCGTGCCCAAATGGATCGCAACCGCCCGTGCCCTCTCGCCTTATCGGGTTGCGGAACCGCCGGCGACAGTTTCGTGGCTTCGCTTGTCAGCGGCGCTATAGCTTCTTATAATCCTCCTACAAAGCATTGGGAGGCGTGGTATCGTATATCCGTTGCCGCGGCTCTCGTCCGCCTTGAAGGATGGTTGTGTCTTCATGGGCGAAAGAGTCAATCTTGATTTCTATTTCGGCATTTCCCAGGAGCATTGCATGAAGAAGTTAGTCTTTGCATCTGCGATGGCACTGGCAAGCATGAGCCTTGCTACAGCGCCGCCACTGCGGGCTCAGGACTCCAGCCAGATCAGCCTTCCGGCGGATCAGTACAACGCGTACCAGAACGCCATCACACAAACCGATCCGGCAGCCAAGGCCTCAGCCCTTGAGAGTTTTCTGCAAACGTACCCTCAAACCCAGGTAAAGACCGGAGTCCTTACCCAGTTGATTCAAACCTACCAGCAATTGAACCAGCCGGCGCAGGTTTTGAGCGCCGCCACACGGTTGCTACAGGTGGATCCCGCGAATTTCCAGGCCATCTTCGTGTCTGTTTTTGTCAAGAAGCAGCAGTGCAGCCAGAACCTCGATGCGTCGGGATCGAGCACCGATCCGCAAACCTGCGACGATGCCGCGGCCCTGGCGCAGAAGGGGCTCACGGTTCCCAAGCCGGCCGACACGTCAGACAGCGACTGGAAGAATCTGACGGCTACTGCGTATCCCGTCTTCCACTCGGCCATTGCCTTTGACGACGCGGTCTCGAAGAAGGACTTCGCTGGCGCCATCAAGGAATACACTGCCGAACTGATGCTCTATCCGCCTGACGCGTGCGCCAAGCCGGGCCCCTGCCTTGCGGACACGCTGCAGCTTGCGCAAGCTTACGCCAAGCCGGGTCCAGACAAAGATGCAGTGAAGGCCGTCTGGTTTTTCGCCCGCTTCATCGACTTTGCGCCGCCTAATTACAAGACTCAGATCGAACCACTGCTCGATTACTGGTACAAGCGCTATCACGGCACGCTCGATGGCGATGCCGCTATCAAGCAGCAGATCGACGCGATCAAGGCGAAGGCCCAGGCCACGCTCTTCCCGCCTGCGGACTTCACCATCGCACCCGCTCCAACTCCTGCGGAACTGGCGCATCATGCCTACACCAGCGGCGACCCGAAAGCATTGGGTCTCGAAGACAAGGAGTACATTCTGTCCAACGGCTCCGACCAGGATGCCAGCGGCCTTTGGGCGCTTCTGAAAGGCCAGGCTACTCCGGTTCCGGGCATTGTCATCGCTGACCCCGCTACCACGCTGAAGGTCGTTGTCACGATGGCGGCATCGCCCAAGCCGAAGGATTTCGTAGTCAAGCTCTCGAATCCAGTGGCGTGCAGCGCCGTTCCCGTGCCGCCCACCGAGCTCAAAATCAAGGACGCGCAGGCTTACATTCTGGCGAACGGAGTGAAGGCCGATACGGATGCCATGGGAGACGTCTTGACCGAAACGCCTGCGCACGTCCGCAAGATCGCCATCGAGCCCGCGATTTCGGCGGTCGACGTGGCCGTGACGCAGGACGCCAAGGACAATCACACGGCTGACTTTATCGTCAACCTCAAGGATCCGCTCTCCTGCAAGGACGCTCCGGGCACCGGCACGGCGCTCGGATTCCAGCCTAACGCCACAGAGCTCGACGGCACCTACGATACCTACACGCATACCGCGGCGGCGGGAACAACTGCCGCATCCGCGCAAATCGTCCTGAGTGGCGGATTCATCCAGGAGGAGAAGAAAGCCCCGGTGCATCACCCCGTCAAGCCTTCACCCGCGCACCACGCGCAATAACCGGCAGGCCCTCCTTCGCCGGTGTCGCATCTGCGATCGCGGGCCGCGCAACATCGTGCTTCTGGGATCATCGAGGGCAGTCCGCTTCGGCGGGCTGCCTTTTTTCTGTTTTTATGCAGTGTTTCAGGGCGGGGAATGGCCGCGCCCCGCACGTCCCCTGTCCAGAGAACTGCCGCACGCAGTGCCTACTCGCCCAGCATGATGCGCCGGATCGCCGACGCTCGCCCCGTCGCGGCATCGCAGGTCACCAGCGCGGCGCACATCTTGGGATTTCCCTTCGCCGCCTCGAACTTTCCCGGCATGCCTGAAAGAAACTTGTGCAAAACCAGGTCTTTTTCCACGCCGATGATGCTGTCATACGGGCCGCTCATGCCCACATCGGTCTGGTAGGCCGTTCCATGCGGCAGAATACGCTCGTCGGCGGTCGGCACATGCGTGTGCGTGCCCAGAACCGCCGTCACGCGCCCATCCAGGTACCACCCCATCGCTGCCTTCTCGCTGGTGGCCTCGGCGTGGAAGTCCACCACGATTACTTTGGCCCGGAGCGCGGCCAGCAGGCCGTCGGCGGTGCGGAAGGGATCGTCGATCGCCGTCATGAAGACGCGCCCCTGCAGTTGCATCACCACGTAGTCCACGCCTGCGGCGGTTTTTCCTTCATAGAAGCCGTAGCCCGGCGATCCGGGAGGAAAATTCGCCGGCCGCAGCAGGCGCCGCGCGCGCTCATGAGTGTATGGCGCGGCAGAGTTCAGATAGTCGACGAGTTCCTTCTTGTCCCAAACGTGATTGCCGGTGGTCAGAACATCCGCGCCCAGTTCGAAGATCTCCTCGGCCAGTGCCGGCGTCACGCCAAAGCCCCCCGCGGCGTTCTCCACGTTTACGATCGTCAGATCGACCTCGTGCGCCTCGCGCACGTGGCCGATGTGCTCGCGCACGATCCTGCGCCCCGCGCTGCCGAAAATATCGCCGACGAAAAGAATGTTCAAACTGGCTTGGCTCCTCAGGGGGTCCTTCATCCCTCAATTAGAATGCCGCAGCACATAAACGACCCAGGGCGCGATGCGCGTCTCGCTCACCCAGCAGTACGGCTCGTCCCCATTCGCCAGAGGCTTTCGCATCTCCACAATCTCAAGCCCTGCGCGGGAAAAGACCTCAAGATACGACTCATGCGGCCAGTAGATGTCCAAACAAGGCGTCCGATCCGCGAAGTCCGTCGTGATGATTCTTACGGTGTCACCTGGCTTGGCGTTTCGGTTCTCGTGAAAGTCTTTGGTCGAAAAGGAGGCCCATTCGTTCACGTAAATCTCCGGCGAGGATACGATGCTAACCAGGATGCCGTCCGATTTGAGCAGCTGGCGCAGGTCGCTGAACAGGCGAACCTTGGTGTCCATGCCGGGAATGTTGTCGAAGGTGAATGCCGATTGGATGTGAGAAAAACTCTCGCGCGTCAAACCGCTCACGTCGTCGTCGGGAATAACGCGGTAGTCGCCCAGTGGATCGATCTCGCGCGCTTTCGCAATCATCTCCGGCGAGATGTCCACGCCGATCGTCTCAAATCCAAGCCCGCGAAGGAATCGTGTCGAGCGGCCCGCACCACAGCCAAAATCGAGCGCCGTTCTCCCCCGCACTCGTGCTGAATAAATCTCCGGCAAGTCGCGGAAGGCGAGATAGTATGTATTGGAGAAATCGAGCTTCGAGTAGTCTTCAGCGAAGGTAACACTCTGATAGCTGTTGACGAATTCCATCGACGATCTCCTTCCCGCTCCGCCGCAGGTGCCTATTCCGCGCTTTCCAGGCCCTGATTCCTGACCCCTGACCCCTGACCCCTGTTTTCTGACCCCAGCTCTCTGCTTCTCATTAACGGAAACAGAATCACGTCGCGGATCGACTTTGATCCGGTCAGCAACATCACGAGCCGGTCGATGCCGATGCCTTCGCCTGCCGTCGGAGGCAGTCCGTAGGCCAGCGCCCGCACGTAGTCCTCGTCCATCTGGTGCGCTTCCTCGTCGCCGCGGGCACGCTCCGCGATCTGCTGCTCGAATCGCTTGTGCTGCTCCACCGGATCGTTCAGCTCGCTGAAGGCGTTGCCCAACTCGAACCCCCCCGCGAAAATCTCGAAGCGCTCCACCCAATCGGGATCACCGGGCTTCTGCTTCGAGAGCGGAGAGACGGCGGTCGGGAATTCGTAGATGATGGTGGGCTGGATCAGGTGTAGCTCAACGAAGTATTCGAATAGGCTATAAACGAGTTTTCCAGTTGGAGCACCCTTTTGGGCTTCGTCGATTACCTCGGTAAGAAGGTTTCTTACTGGGATGAGCCAGATGCCGCGGGTGTATTCCGCGAGCATTGGATCATCTTCCGACCTAGCGAGATAGCCAAAGCCCCCTTTGTTGGCTTTTTCTGCCTCCTGGACTGGCAGAGGGATCGACGCTTTCACCGCTTCGAGGGCCGCTTTGAGGCGGACAAGCATCGATTCTGCTGAACTCATTTCCTCAGGCGTCGGTCTCGCCCCTGCGGCTTCCGGCCAGTGCAAAGCAATCGCCTCACGCATCGTCAGCCGCTGCCAGTTGGCGAGATCGATCGTGTTCCCGTTGAACTCGGTTATCGTCGTGCCGTTCACTTCTTTCGCCACAAACGCGATCAGCTCCTCCGTCAGGTCCATCAGGTCGTGGTAATTCGCATACGCCTGGTAGAACTCCAACATCGTGAACTCGGGATTGTGCTGCGTGCTCACGCCCTCGTTGCGGAAGTTGCGGTTGATCTCGTACACGCGATCGATCCCGCCCACCACCAGCCGCTTCAAATACAGCTCCGGCGCGATGCGCAAAAACAAATCCATGTCCAGCGCATTATGGTGCGTCTTGAACGGCCGCGCTGCCGCCCCGCCGGCGATGGGCTGCATCATCGGCGTTTCGACTTCAAGATAGCCGCGGCTGTCGAAGAACGTTCGCAGCGCCTTCAGCACCTTGGCCCGCTTCACAAACACTTCGCGGGCGTCGAGGTTCGCAAACAGATCAACGTACCGCTGCCGGTAGCGCAGCTCCACGTCGGCCAGCCCGTGATACTTCTCCGGCAGCGTGAGCATCGCCTTGGCCAGAAAGGTCAGCGTCTCCACGTGCACCGTCAGCTCGCCGGTGCGGGTACGAAACAGATAGCCGGTGACTCCGATGTGGTCTCCCAGGTCGAGCAGCTTGTAGAGCGCGAAGCCCTGCTCGCCTACCGCGTCGAGCCGCACGTAAATCTGCAGCCGCGCGCCTTCCTGCTGCAGCGTGGCGAAGCCGGCCTTACCCTGCTGGCGAATGGCCATGATGCGCCCGGCCACGGCCACCGTCTCGCGCTTGGCCTCCAGCTCCTCGCCAGTCGCCTTGTCCCACTGGGCGCGCACCTCGGCCAGCGTAATCGCCGATTCGTCCTGCTGCGCCGGGAACCGGTTGGGATACGCGGCCTGCCCCAGCTTCTCGATCTCTTTGAGCTTTTCCTT
>JBEKXX010000129.1:0-8694 GCA_049511595.1 Occallatibacter sp.
CCAAATTCCATCCCCGGCTCAATAAGCGCGGCATTCTCTTCAATCGAGAGGCCGGGTTTAGCCTCCACGTTGCCCAGAATCCAGCTTTCGCGCTCCGTGACGGTCTGGTCGCGGAACTCCTGAGTGGCGACCTCGTAGCCCCACTCGCGGAAAGCTCCTTCGGTGAACTTCTGTATGTTGCCTTTGTGAACAAGGGTGACTGTCTTGCGGCCTGCCTCCAGCGCGTGGCGGATGGCGGAACGCACCAGCCGCTTGGTGCCGAAGACGGAGATGGGCTTGATGCCTACGCCCGAATCGGCGCGAATTTTCTTCTTATCGCCCTTAAGCAGATCGTCGTTGATAAACGAAATCAGCCGCGCAGCATCTTCTGAGCCTTGCTTGAACTCGATGCCCGCGTACACATCCTCGGTATTTTCGCGGAAGATGACGATGTTGAGTTTCTCGGGGTGCTTCACCGGGCTGGGCACGCCCTGGTAGTACTTCACCGGCCGCACGCAGGCGTAGAGATCGAGAATCTGGCGCAAGGCCACATTGAGCGAACGGATGCCGCCGCCGACAGGAGTGGTCAGCGGTCCCTTGATGGAGACGCGCAGATCGCGCGCCGCGGCTACGGTGTCGTCGGGCAGCCAGGTATTGAAACGCCGGAAGGCTTTTTCGCCGGCGAAGACCTCGAACCAGCGGATCGCGCGCCGGCCGCCGTAAGCCTTCTCCACTGCGGCGTCGAAGACCCGCTGCGAGGCCTTCCAGATGTCGCGGCCCGTTCCGTCGCCCTCGATGAAAGGAATAATGGGACGATCGGGCACATAAAACTGCCCGTCGTTGTATTCAATCGGCTGGCCGTCTTTGGGCAAATCCTGCCCGTTGTACGTGCTTTGCATGATTCTAAGGGAAACCCCTTCTGTGAGCGGTCCAAAGCTGAGGCTAACACCTGCAAATTAGGAGTGGCAATGGCCGCAGGGGTGGGAACGGTTCTACTTCTGCTGCGGGTCGCGCAGTCCGTCGCCCTCAAACCGCGGAATGCCGAAGTGGCCGCGCAGATGCAGCAGGTCGAGCGGGCTCAGGTTGCCGGCCAGGGTGGAATTCAAACTCGATTTCCGTGGTGTGAGGCGCGGGAAAAGAGCGGGCCGGAAACCTGCGGTTCCGGCCCTGACGCTTACGTCTAATCGCGCCTGCTCTACATGCTTTGCGGAACGGCCAGTTCAACCGTTTGACCCCTGCGCCAGACGCGGAACCTCTTGGCCGCTCCGCTGCTTACAAGCTGCGCAAAGGAGTCAACATCGCCGATCTCCGAGCCGTTCACTTCAAAGATGACATCCCCGACTTGCATCTGCATTTCTTCGGCAAGGCTGCCCTTTTCGATGTTGGTGACGACCACCCCTATGGACCTGGGCAACCCGAAAGCCGTCACATCCGATTCCGTCACCGCGCGCACATGGATTCCAAGATGGACGCCAGTGGATGGCGCTGCCGCAGCTGGGTTTGCAGGGGCAGTGGCCGGGGATGCGGACTGGTTTGCGTCCGGAATTGAAACCGTGGAGCCCACGGGGTGTCTGGCCGAAGCGGCGCTCTGCTTGCGCAATTGCTCCAAGTCCGTATCCGGGTTGGAATAGTGCAGGTCAAAAGTCTGGGTGCTGCCTTTGTGGAGAACCCCCACATGGACAACGCCGCCCTCCGGTTTTGCCCGCACAGCTTCATTGAAGAGGTTAGTGAAAGTTTGTTCCTCCGTGCAGGGCTTGCCGTTGATGGAGTGGATGATGTCGCCTTTCTTGATGCCCGCCCGATCGGGGGGACTGTCCCAAACCATATCCTTAACCTGCATCCCGGCCATCTCGGGATGATTCCGGACTTCCTTTTCCGATACCGGGCTCAGGATCATCCCCGGGGGGATGTCCAGATCCTGCCCGCTGGCCACAATCAGGGTTGCCAGAGCGTCGATGATCCCATGGGCATCCGCCTCGGATGCAACGCAGAACGCGCTGTTGCTTTGGGTTCCGCGACTGATGGGATTGATGCACCAGATCGCAGGAAAGTAAGCGCCTCTCCCGTTGTGGTAAAGCCTGAAATAAGCGATATCCGCGTAGACGATCGATGTGACGATGTCGTCGCTGTATGGGGCCGTGACGGGTGCAATATATCCGCCCCACCACGACCAGAAATACTGGGCGCTCTGAACAACGCCGCTCTTTGTAAAGGAAAGGTTGATGCCAAGCCGGTTTACATCGACGCGCTGCAGCGAGTAGCCGGTGGTCAACTCCTCGTTGACTGTGACCGGGGCAATGCGCGGAGTAATGAATTGCAGCCGGTTGGAGGCCTCCTCCACGCTGGACAAATAATGCGGTTGATACCAACGTGGGTTATACAGGGCCCAGGTTGTGTAATCCCTGGCCAGCAGAGGCAATGGCAAAGCGAGCGCGCCGCAAAGCACTGTCATCAACGACATACTGAATCGAGACATCCCCAATCTGCCTTTCTGATTGCTGCCGCGTCTTCGGGGCCCCGTGGTGGCTCCAGTCGTCCTCAGGCACGAGCTGTGGGGACGGGTCAATGCTGGTGGCGATGAACGAGTACGACCGGCATGGCTCGCCAAGCTAGCCGGAATCTCCATCTTGCCACCCCGGCCAATGACCAATATACGCGCCCTGCCTCCGCTCGCGATCTTTCTTGCATTGCTTCCAAAACCAAAGACCCGGTCGTCGCGAAAGGGCCTTTGCCGGAACCAAAAAGCTATGATTTCCTCCATTCCGCAGCGATTTCTCGGACAATTCTCCCTCAACCTCCTCCATTTTCCAGATCGGTTTCGCCTTCCCACCGCGCCCCCCGGCATGAAGCTCAACCTTCGCCACTACTCGCCGTGCCGTCGTCCACTGGCGGCCTTCGAGAGAAAGCTCTTGTACCACAAGACCGGTTTGTGACTGGGCCTTCCCACCCGGCGCGGTAGCAGTTCCGTCAAATCCCGTTTCAGGTTTTCATTGGCCGGAATGCGGATGGCGCACTTCGCGCCCTGCTCTTTCAGCGCTTCATGAATCTCCGGCTTGGCAAAAGCGGCCCGATGCGTTCCGAATCTGGCCCTCTGGCATAAGCCGCGGATGAATTTTATTGAAATTCTGTTCGCGCCCGCCCAGATGCGATAGACTCATGCGGGAACGTTTGAAAACGGCCACAAATCTTTCAGGCACGGAGGGTACATAGAAATTGGGAAAAAGCATGGTCCCGAAGAAGATTTTCTTTACCAAGGGCGTCGGAAAACACAAGGAGCGTTTGACCTCGTTCGAGTTGGCCCTTCGGGATGCGGGCATCGCCTCACAGAACCTGGTGCGCGTCTCTTCCATTTTTCCTCCGCAGTGCAAGTTGATTCCCCGCAAAGAAGGTCTGAAGTACCTGAACGACGGCGAGGTGGTCTTCGCGGTCATTGCGGAAAACTCCTCGCGCGAGCCGCATCGGCTTGTCGCCTCCAGCATCGGCGTGGCCATTCCGGCCGACCGCAACACCTACGGCTACCTGAGCGAGCACCACAGCTTCGGCGAGACTGAGGAACAGGCCGGCGAGTACGCCGAGGAACTGGCCGCAGAGATGCTCGCCACAACGTTGGATGTGGAATTCGATCCCGACACCAGTTGGGACGAGAAGAAAGAGATCTACCGCATCTCCAATAAGATCGTCCGCACCAGCAACATCACCCAGTCGGCCGTGGGAGATAAGCGCGGTAAGTGGACCACGACCATCGCCGCCGCGGTGCTGATCCTGGAAGAGTGACGGCTGGGCGTTCAAGAGGCAGGTTGGGGCCAATTCCGTCCGGCGGGGTTGGCCTTTCCGTGTAGGCGAAGAACAATTGTGATGGAGGCTCGAAGAAACGGAGCATGACCGCTGCGCGCAAGTTCACGATCGCCCTCGTGCAGATGCGCATGGGCGCTGACCCCGAGGCAAACTTCTCCTCTGCGCTCGGCCGCATCCGCGAAGCCGCGCGCCTGGGCGCGCAAATCGTCTGCCTGCCCGAGCTCTTCCGCACGCAGTACTTTTGCCAGCGCGAGGAGCTTGCGCTCTTTGATCTTTCGGAGGAGATTCCTGGCCCGTCCACAGCGAAGCTGGCCGAGGCGGCGCGGGAGCTGAAGGTCGCGATCGTCGCGTCGCTCTTCGAACGGCGCGCGCCGGGGCTCTACCACAACACTGCGGTCACGCTGGATGCCGATGGCCACATCGCAGGCGTCTACCGCAAGATGCACATTCCTGACGACCCGCTCTACTTCGAGAAGTATTACTTCGCGCCGGGCGATCTTGGTTTTCAGGCCGTCGATACGGCCTTTGGCCGAGTGGGTACTCTGGTCTGCTGGGACCAGTGGTATCCCGAAGGCGCGCGGCTTACGGCGCTGCGGGGCGCGGAGGTGCTGTTCTATCCCACAGCCATTGGCTGGCACCCGGCGGAGAAGGACGAGACCGGCGCCGCGCAGTTTGACGCATGGCGCACCATCCAGCGCGCCCACGCCATCGCCAACGGAGTCTATGTGGCTGCCGTGAACCGAGTGGGCCAGGAGCACGGCGACGTGCTGGGCAATCGCGCCCAGGGGCCGGGGCTTGAGTTCTGGGGCGGCAGCTTTTTAGCCGATCCATTCGGCCGCATCGTGGCCCAGGCCGGGCATGAGACCGAGGAGATTGTGATCGGCGAGATCGACCGCGCATTGATTGAGGAGACACGCCGCAATTGGCCCTTCCTGCGCGACCGCCGCGTGGATGCGTATGCGCCCATCACGCAACGCTTTCTCGATCCGGCGGCAGCAAACCCGACGGACGAAAAACGTAAATAACTATGTCTGTTCGATCTCATGCGAAGACCCGCGTTCCCACCAAGCCCACTTTTGGCTTGATGGGCGAAGAGACGCCGCGTGCGCTCGGCTACCGCATGCCTGCCGAGTGGGAGCCGCACGAGGCCACATGGCTTGCCTGGCCGCACAACGCCAGCGACTGGCCTGGCAAGTTTTCATCCATCCCGTGGCTCTACGTGGAGATCGTGCGCCTTCTTGCCGCGCACGAACACGTGCATCTGATCGTGGAAGACGCATCGACGGAACGGCGCGTGAAAAGCATGCTAGAACGCGCCGGAGTGAACCTCGAAGCCGTGATTTTTCATCGCTGGCCGACGGATCGCGGGTGGACTAGGGACTCTGGGCCGGTATTCGTCCGCAACGCCGACGGAAAAGTTGCGATCACCAATTGGCGCTTCAACGCCTGGGCCAAGTACTCCGACTGGCGGCTGGACGACCAGCTGCCCGGCCGCGTGGCGAAGCAACTCAACCTGCCGGAGTGGCAGCCTGAAGTGCGGCTGGCGGACGGACAAATGCGCCGGGTTGTCCTCGAAGGCGGCTCCATTGACGCAAATGGCGCAGGGCTTCTGCTTACCACCGAGGAATGCCTGCTTAGCGAGGTGCAGCAACGCAATCCGGGCGTGGGCCGCGAGCAAATGGAACAAGTTTTTTCGGATTTTCTCGGTGTGGACCAGGTGATCTGGCTCAATCGCGGCATTGCGGGCGACGATACCCACGGCCACGTGGACGACATCGCCCGCTTCGTCGCGCCCGCCACGATCGTGGCCGCGGTCGAGCCGAATGCGAGCGATCCGAACCATGCGCCGCTCAAGGAGAATTTGAAATGCCTGAAGGCCGCGCGGACCCTCGACGGCAAGCAATTCACCATCGTCGAGTTGCCCATGCCGCGCCCGGTCGTCTTCCGCGATCAGCGTCTGCCGGCCAGCTACGCGAATTTCTACATTGCCAATGGTCTGGTGCTGGTTCCGACCTTCCACGATCCCAACGACCGCGTTGCGCTCAACACGCTGGCCGAGGTTTTCCCGGATCGCGAGGTCATTGGCATCCACAGCGTGGACCTGATTTGGGGCCTCGGTGCGCTGCACTGCATGACCCAGCAACAGCCCGCGGCCCACCCCACAGACAAGAACCCGTCTGTGGGGACCCCGGCGGCGCTACCATCAAAGCCATGATCGACGACCGCGAAGCGATGCAAGCCGCGTTGGCCGAAGCCCACCAAGCCGGCGAAGCAGGCGAAGTGCCCATCGGCGCGGTGATCGTTTGCGAGGGAAAGATCATTGCGCGCGGGCAGAACCGCGTGCTCCGCGATGTGGACCCCACCGCCCATGCGGAGATCGTCGCCTTGCGCGCGGCGGCTGCGGCGCTCGCCAACTATCGCCTTGCCGGCTGCACGCTTTATGTCACGCTCGAGCCTTGCGCCATGTGCGCTGGAGCCATGATTCATGCCCGCATCGACCGGTTGGTATTCGCTGCTGCCGATCCCAAGGCCGGCGCTTGCGGTTCGGTGCTCACGGTGCTGAACCATCCGCTGCTGAATCACCAGATGCTGGTGGAGCAGGGGATTGGCGCGGAAGAATCCGCCGAATTGCTGCGGAACTTCTTCCGCGACCGGCGCTGAGGCCAGCACTTGCCCACCGCGCGTCGGCGCCATCCTGCTAACTTGCTCGCTTGCTTACGAGAGTGCGTCCCCGCGAATTCGCTAGCTCCGCGTCAGGGCTATGATCCGCTCCGCCTCCGCCGGCCACTTTGACGCCAGCTCCGAGCAGCTCCCGCTGCGGTAATCGGCGAAGTCGAAGCCGGGTGTGACGGTGCAGCCGAAGAGCGCCCATTTTCCGCCCTCGACCAGCCGCTCGCCTTGCCACACTCCGGCCGGAACCACGATTTGCGCGTGTTGGCCGGCAGACAAATCCTGTCCAAGAGTGAAAAGCGCGGAGCGCCCGTCCGGATGTAGCAGCAGCATCTCCACCGGATCGCCGAGGTAGAAGTGAAAGATCTCGTCGGACGCGACCATGTGCATCTCGGAGAAGGTTCCAGCTTCAAGCAGGTAATAAATGGCTGTGCCCTGCGCCCGCGCGCCGCGCGGTAACTCTACCGTGCCTGCCGACGTGTACGTGCGCCGGTACCATCCACCCTCCACCGGGTGCGGCTCCAGCTTCAGCAGCGCCTTAATCTCGTTCGCGGTCATCGCCCTCCCTGGTGGCCGTCATCACAGATCGTAGCATCGCAATTTGAGTAGAATCCCCCTATGAACGTGCAGTTGTACGCCACGATCTGGTGCCCCGATTGCCGCGCCGCCAAGCAGTTTCTCGATGTTCATGGCATTCCGTACACCGAAGTCGATGTAGACCGAGATGCTGCAGCGTCAGCCGAAGTGATTCGCCGCGTGGGCAAGCGCGCCGTTCCGCAACTGGTGGTCGATGGCGAGTGGTTCCAGCCCTACACGCCTGGCCGCGGCCTGTTGGTCGACGAACTGCACCGGCGCCTCGGAATTCCTCGCGGGTAGTCCAGTTCTCCTCGTACAATTGATATTGGGCTTAAAGCCGCAAATGTTGGCTGTGCAAGGAGTTCTCCGTTGATCGAACGCTATACGCGCCCAGCTATGGGCCGCATCTGGACGGACGAGAACAAGTACCGCTGCTGGCTCCAGGTGGAGGCTGCGGCGAGCACCGTGCTGGCCGAGGACGGCGTGATTCCGGCCGCCGCCGCTGAAGCCATCGCGACCAGGGCAACCGTCTCCGCCGCCCGCGTCGCGGAGATCGAGGCTGAGGTCAAGCACGACGTCATCGCCTTTACGACCGCAGTTGCAGAATCGCTCAAAGCGCAGGGCCTCGACACCGAATCTAGGTGGTTGCACTATGGGCTCACGTCGAACGACATCGTCGATACGGCGCAGGCGTTGCAAGTGAAAGAAGCATCGGCGCTGATTCGTGAAGGCATCGTCGCGCTTCTTGCCGTGCTCAAGCGCCGCGCCCTCGAGTTCAAGCACACACCCACCATCGGCCGCACCCATGGCGTTCATGCCGAGCCGACCACCTTCGGGCTGAAGCTGCTGAACTGGTACGCCGAAACGCAGCGCAACCTCGTCCGCTTCGATGCCGCCGCCGAGGACATGCGCGTGGGCAAGCTCTCTGGCGCAGTCGGCGCCTTCGGCCATCTCAAGCCGGAGCACGAGGAGCGCATCTGCGAGCGGCTCGGTTTGAAGCCGGCGCTCGTGGCCACGCAGGTCATCCAGCGCGACCGGCACGCGGCTTACATTGCCACGCTGGCCATCCTCGGCAGTTCTCTGGATAAAATTGCGGTCGAGTTGCGCCACCTGCAACGCACCGAGGTGCGCGAGGCGCAGGAGTACTTCAGCGAAAAGCAAAAAGGCTCCTCGGCGATGCCGCACAAGAAAAATCCGATTACTTCGGAGCAGATCAGCGGCCTGGCGCGCGTCCTGCGCGGCAACTCGCAGGCGGCTATGGAGAACATTCCCCTCTGGCACGAGCGCGACATTTCGCACTCTTCCGTAGAGCGCGTGATTTTTCCCGATTCGACGATCCTAACGGATTATCTGCTGGCGAAGACGTCCGACCTCATCGACCGCCTTCTGGTTTACCCCGTACGGATGAAGAAAAACCTCGAATCGACAGGCGGCTTGATTTTCTCGGGGCAGTTGCTGCTCGATCTGGCCGAGGCCGGAATGCTACGCGAGGACGCCTACGAACTCGTCCAGCGCCACGCCATGCACGCCTGGAAAGAAGACCTGAACTTCCGCGACGAAGTGGCGCGCGACCCGAAGATTGCAAAGCTCCTCAGCCCTAGGAAACTTGCTCGCACCTTCGACTATTCGCGGCAGCTTGGCAATGTGGACGCGATCTTCAAGCGGGTGCTGGGA
>JBEKXX010000130.1:0-8641 GCA_049511595.1 Occallatibacter sp.
GGGCACGGCAAGAGCGCGCCTTCGGTGACGCCCATCTCGACGCCAACCGATCCCTACGCTGGAGACCTGACGATCAGCCGATTGGCGATGAGCGAATCTGCCAACCTGGCCGGCGGCAAGGTGACCTACCTGGACGGGCAAATCAGCAACAACGGAAGCCGAACGGTGACCGGCATCACGGTCCAGGTGCTCTTCCGCGACCCGGCACACGAGGTGGCGCAGAACGAAACACAGCCGCTCCGGATCATCCGGACGCGCGACCCGTATGTGGATGTGGAGGCGCTCTCGGCGGCGCCGCTGAAGCCCAGTGAGACCGAGGACTTCCGGCTGGTCTTCGACACGGTGGCCCAGGACTGGGACGGGGCCTTTCCGGAGATTCGGATCATTCGTGTCGAGTCAAAGCCGGCGCCGTAGAGGTCAGCTTCCCTAGGGTAGAAAGTACGCAAGCGTGCAAAATTTACGCGCAACGGGCGTATACAGTGCGTGAAATGGGTACATTTCCCGTGGGCGCCAATTCATATAAGAGTTTTATTTCCATATAGATAGTTGTTTCCCCTGCGACATGCTTTTTTTGGCAGCGGTATTGCTCTTATCCAAGGCGAGCGGACAACATCGCTCATCCCGCGGGCAGTGGTTTTTTGAAAGCCGCGAACCAAGAGGGATAGTACCCATGACAAACTCCGCGAAAGTTTCGACTCTGTTCCCCCGCCAGTGGGCCGTTGTGGCCACATTTGCGCTGGCATCGGCGCTTACGATTCCCGCCTTCGCACAAGATCAAGTATCGACAGGGATCTCGTCTGGAGTTACCCCACAGGCCACGGCTCCGTCGACCGCGCAGCAGCCCTCCCCCAATATGCCTATGGCCGAGCAACCGTTGAACCCGCCGAAGGAGGGGTTCTGGGGCCGCGTGAATCCTTTTGCGCGGAAGAAGTGGGTGAAGAGGCAAATTGACCCCATCAACGACCGGCTGACCGAACTGGATGAGGTGAACGCCAAGAACGCGCGCGACATCAAGGATGTGGATGAGCGGGCGCAGGCGGGCATTCAAAAGGCGCAATCCTCGGCCGACGCAGCCAACCAACTGGCGATGAACGCCAATACCGAGGCGCAGAATGCCAGCAGCACGGCACAAGGCGCGTCGACCCATGTGGATGGGTTGAACACCACGGTCAATGGCCTGGATCAATATCACCAGGCGACGGACATCGAGATCAAGTTCCATGGATCGAACCCGACGCTGTCTTCAGATTCGAAAGCACAGTTGGATCAGTTGGCCTCGAGCCTGACCGGGCGCGCGGGCTACATCCTGGAGATGGAAGCGCACTCGCCGATGGCGGGCAGCGCAGGCATAGAGAGTTCCGAGCGCCTGACGGAAGCAGTCAAGCGCTATCTCGTAACCGAACACCAGATTCCCGTCTACCGCATGCACTCCGTGGCCCTCGGCAATGAAGCTGAGGTGGCCTCGACCGGAACTGGCGATCAAGACCAAAAGCCGGAACGGATTCGGGTCAGCAGCGTGCATCTGCGGCTGATGGAAAACAGTTTGGCGGCCTAGGCAGGAGCGTCACCCCAAAGCGCTCCCGCCGCAGCTGGCACAGAGCAGCCGTAATATAGCGGCCAACACCTCCCCCGAGGCTCTGCTCCTGCGCCAACGGCCACCCCGCCGTTCGGCCGCCAACCAAGCTCTCGCAACGCGAGAGAACCAAGGCAACTTGGCCCCCGCTGAAAACGGGGGCCGTTTTTTTTGAGGGCGGGGGCCTGGAGGACAAGGGATCCAGATAGGAAAGGGATATAGGGTTAAGCGAAGGGCGTAGACCGCGCCGGAGTTGGATCTTCGTTTATTATAATGTTTGTTATAATAGCGAGGCGGAGTGCAATCATGATGAAGCTCAAGGTGACGACGGTGGGCAGTTCGGCGGGGATTGTGTTGCCCAAGGAAGCGCTGGCACGGCTAAAGGTGGCAAAAGGGGATTCTGTCTTTTTGACGGACTCGCCGGATGGGTTCCGGATCACGCCATATGACCCTGAGTTTGAGGAAGACATGGCTCTGGCCCGCCGAGTGATGCGTAAACGCCGCGACCTGCTTCGTGAGCTCGCAAAGTGACAACTTCGGCCTGGAGATGGATCAAAGAAGGCTCCGTCCTCGCCATTCACGACGAACAGATCGCGGAGCATGGAGGCTTGGCGGGAGTGAGGGATTTGGCACTGCTGCTTTCAGCGCTTGCGCGGCCGCAAAACCTTGCGGCTTACGGGAATCCCGACATCGCCGATCTTGCCGCTGCTTACGCTGTTGGAATTGCCCGCAATCACGCATTCCTGGACGGAAACAAACGTACGGCGTGGGTGGCGGCTGAAACTTTTCTGCTCAAGAACGGTTATGAGCTGATGGCGCGCGACCAGGACGCAGTGACCACGATGCTGGCTGTGGCGGATGGAACGATGCCGGAACCAGAATTCGCGGTTTGGCTGCGGACGTACATCCGGCCATTGAATGCGAAATGAACTCCTGCAATCGGCCACTTGCCTAGAGTGCGCTTGACGCAAACGATGAGCCTTAGTGCGTTCGGGCAGTAGTATTCTGAGACCTCACCCACGTTTTTCGCAGGGAGGTTATATGCGCAGAATTCTTCTTGCACTCGTTGCGCTGGCCATCGCGGCCGGCGTTTGCGTGCCGTTGCGGGCACAGGGCGCGCCGCCGCAATCGAGCGCCGGGGAGCCGTACACCATCGAGTACTACTACAAATGCCAGTGGGGGCATCAGCAGGAGTTTCTCGACCTGTTTCTCAGGAACCATTGGCCGCTGCTCAAGAAGATTGAGGCGACGGGGCGGATTCTGTCGCTGAAGATCGAGTCGCCGGCCTACCACACAATGGAGGACGAGCGGTGGGATTATCGCGTGACGATCGTCTATAAGAATTCGACCGTGGCGACGAGCGCGAACCCGGACGAGGAAGCGTTGATCAAAGAGCTATGGCCGAACCAAGAGACCTATAAGCGCGAGGAGCAGAGGCGGTTTGAGATTCTGCTGGGGCACTGGGATTTGCCGGTGACGGATATTACGCCGAAGTAGCAGAGATCAGAGAACAGAGATCAGGGGTTGGTCAAGTGGCAGATTGTGCGGGCGAGGACGCCCGCACGACAGCCGGTCTGGAGACCGGCGCTACGAAGGGCGTGCGTGCCATTGGCGGACGAGGCCGGCGGCGGCTTCGGGCCAGTCGGGGAATTCGAACTGGAATCCGGATTGAAGAAGACGGCCGGGGACTACGCGACGACTTTTGAGGACCAGTTCGGGCTCGGTGCGCAGGAAAAACATGCCGATGGCCATAAGCGGCGCTGGAGCGGGAAGGCCGTTGGGCATCTCCCAAGCCTCGCGCAGAGCGGCCATGAATTCGCGGTTGGGCAGAGGGTTGGGCGCGGCAAGATTCACCGGGCCCTCGATCTCCTCGTGCTGGATGAGGAACTCGAGCGCGCGGGCGTAGTCGGCTTCGTGAATCCAGGAGACATATTGGCAGCCGTTGCCTTGCGTGCCGCCCAGCCCGGCGCGAACAAGATTCGAGAGAACGCCGAAGACGCTGCCCGGCGAGGGGCTGAGAACCAATGAAGTACGCAGCGCGATCTTTCGCGTGCGCGGCGTTTCGGTACGGAAAAATGCGGCCTCCCAATCCTTGATCAGTCGGACGGTCCAGTTCCACTTCGCGGGAGCGCGCCGCAGGGGCGAGAGCAGTTCGTTGCCGCCCAGCTCGCCGGTGGCCTCGTCCATCGGCCGGTCGAGCTCCGTTCCCTGGGGTACATGCCGGTAGATGGTCGCGCTCGAGGCGTTCATCCACAGGCGCGGCGGGTGGGCGAGCACGGCGAAGGCGTCGTGGAGTACGCGCGTGGGGCCGATGCGAGAGTCGTGGAGTTCGCGGCGGTTGCGCGCCGTGTAGCGGCAGTCGATGCCGCGGCCGGATAGATGAATGCAGACGTCGGCGCCTTCGAGCGTTTCGATCCAGGGGCCAAGCTGACGGCCATCCCAATGAACCGTTTGCCAAGACGCCGTGTAGGGCCCGCGCGTGAGAACCGTGACGTGATGGCCGCGCTCCTGAAAAAACTGCGCCAGCGTGCGGCCGATCTGGCCGCTGCCGCCGGGCATGACGATGCGTAAGGGCCGAGCGGCCAGTATGCCTGGATTCTCCATGCAACAAGAGTAACGCGCCGCAGGACTGACGATGGAGCCTATCGTTGCGGCGGGAAGGGGTAGCCCTGGGCAAATCTCCGGTGGCGATGGGCGCGAACCTCGTAGAGGATAGCAATTACGACGAGCAGAATCACGAGGAGCGGACCAAAAAAGATCCAGGGCGAGAACACGACGCGATCCTGGCCGACAGAGACGGAAGCGGGCTCATGTACCACACCAAACATGGTAACCATGTCTTTGGCGACGGAGACGTTTTCGCCCAGGCGCACGGAGGCGAAGAAGGAAACCAGGTCGCCCCCGATCGAGGAGTTATCGGCAGCCGAAACCTTGCCGAAGAAGTCGACCACGTCGTGGCGGGCTTCGCCGTTGAGGCGCACGTTTCCGAAAAAGACCACGATGTCGCCTTCGACCGTGCCTTCGGCGCGGACGCTGCAGAAGAAGCAGACCGCGTCGTGGACCGGGGTATCGGAGGTGACATCGATATTGCGGAAGAACTGGACCGCGTCCTGGCTGGCGCGGGCAGGGGCAGCCGCCGCGGCCAGGGTGGCGCCAAAGAGGCAAGTGGCGAGAAATCTCCAAGACATAGGCGCGCGATCCTCGCTATAAGCTCACTATACGTGCAGGGGCGGCGAAAAGTTCCCTTGCGATTCAGGCAGGAGTGAGCGCCTGCGTCCATTCGGCGGCGGTATCGACAAGGACGTCGGGCGGGGTTTCCAGCAGGCTCTGCGGGCCGAAGCCGAAGGTGCATCCGATGGACCATGCGCCGGCGTTTCGCGCCGTCTCGACGTCCACCTGACTGTCGCCGATCATCACGGTCTCCTCGGGCGCGGCGCCGGTCTCTTCCATGAGCGAGCGCAGGCCCAGCGGATCGGGTTTTTTGACGGGGAAGCTGTCACCGCCATAGATGTGGAGGAAGTAGTCAGCCAAGCCCAATCCTTCGCAGATGCCGCGCGCGGGCCGAACGGGCTTGTTGGTGAGCACGGCCATGGCTCGCGCGGGGACGCCGGGCGCATCGTGCAGCTGGTGCAGGGCCTTCAGGGCGTCGAGAACGCCCGCGTAGGCGTAGGTGAAGTCGAGCTTGTGCTCGCGGTAGTACTGGAGAAAGTAGGCGTAGGCTTTCTTGAAGAGGCCTTCGTCCACGGTTTCAAGAGCCGCGCCGTTTGCCAGCGCCAGGGAACGCCGCATGAGCATGGGGGCGCCGTTGCCGACAAAGCCGGCAATCGTAGGGTCTGGCAGCGGGCCGAGGTTGGATTCCCGGAGCGCTGCATTGACGCTGTTGCAGAGGTCCTGCGCCGAGTCGATCAGCGTGCCGTCGAGATCGAAGACCAGCAGCTTCAAGCGTTCGACGGGAATGGGGCGAAAAACACGGATCATTCTATTCTTAGTGTAACGGGGCCGCCGCGAGCAGCCAGCGGCCCCTATTGTCATTCATTCTCTGAAAAAAGTAGTTTCGATTTGCGCCGTCGAATCTGCCGCACTTGAGGCAACATTTCTTGAAAGCGCAGTCCGGAGCCGCAGGGACACAAATCGTTGCGGCCGAGTTTTTCAATCAGCTCTTTTTCTTCGCGAACGACGCGGACGCCGCGCCCGACTCTGGTTTCAGATGGGAAGCCTTTTCGGCGCTTACTGCTCCGCTCGAAAGGAGAAGGTTTCGTCTAAATCTTTGGTAGCCATATGGGTTCTCCTTGTTTGGGGATCATCCGATTCTATCATCGAACGGGATTCGTGTGAGGCGTATTGTTGACACTGGGTCATCAGGAAGGTGAAAGGAGATTCCTCAGCCGATGAAGAGAACTTCGACCATTCTTGCGGCGCCGCTGTTTCTGGCGATTGGACTGAGCAACCTTTCCGCGCAACAACCGGCGAAACCCGTATTCAGCAGCGACGCCGCCGCGGAACGCATTCCCAACCTCGACAGGCTTAAGAAGGAACTGCGGGCGTATCACGATTGCACGTGCAAGCGCGGATGCTACGCGCACGACCTGGACGCGCAGGCGGATCGCGCCATCGCATTTCTGCGACGCCGCGCCGCGCATCGCCGGCCCGCCGAGAAGCTGGCCCTGATTCTGGACATCGACGAGACGACGTTGTCGAATTACAAGGAAGAGGTTGGCGCGGATTTCGCAAATAACGCCGCCACGTTCGAAGCGTGGGTGGAAACGGCACAGGCTCCGGCGATTCCGGGCACATTGAGGATTTACAAAGAAGCACAGCGGCTGGGCGTGAACATCTTTTTTATCACAGGCCGCTCCGAGAAGGAACGCGCGGCTACGGAACGCAATCTGCGCGCGCAGGGCATCGACAACTGGCGGCAACTGGCGATGCGCCCGGCCGATCACGGCCCGGAGACCGCAGGCGCGTTCAAAGCCAGGGTCCGCGGACAGATTGCCGCGCAGGGATACACGCTGGCGCTCAGCGTGGGAGACCAGTGGAGCGACCTGAAGGGCAAGCCGGAGGCAGAGTTTTCCGTGAAGTATCCGGACCCGTATTACTTTATTCCGTAACGCGGCGTTAATGGATGCGTATGCTGCCCGAGCCGGTTTCGACGCGGACCATCGGCCCGCCGCCGCCGATCTTTCCCTTCAAGTGGCGGCGTTCCGTCGTACCCTCCGACACGATCTCGCGGTCGCAATGAACGCTGCCTGAGCCGGTTTCGGCATCCAGCGCGAGCCCGGCATTGCCTGTCTCGAGCTCGACGCTGCCCGATCCGGTTTCAATCCGCCACGGCGCGGCTGGGATACCGCCCACGTTGATGCTGCCCGAACCGGTTTGGGCGCGCAGCCCACCATGCAGGTTTTTCAGCGCAATCGAACCCGAACCAGCCTCGGCCTTCACATCGCCTGAGCCGGACTGCTCCGCATCGATGTTGCCCGAGCCGGTTTGGAGCGAGAACCCGCCCTGCAGGCCGGTAGCGTGAATCGAACCCGATCCCGTGCTCAGCCTGGCATCCGTACCAACGCCGTCATCGGTCAAGCTACCCGAGCCGGTCGCGGCGTCGAGAAAGGCGCCGGCGGGCGCCTGAATCTCGTAATCGATGCTGATGTTGCCGAGATTCTGGTGTTTCACTCCGATGCGCACGATATTGCCGGTCTGCTCGATGGGTGGATGCGCGGCGATCTCGCGCACCTTCTCATCGCTTCCTCCCCAGTTCGACTTCACGCGCCCGAAGACGTGCACGCGTCCAGCGGGGCCGCTGGTGAGATGAATGGAACCTGAACCGGTGGTCACGGTCAGATCCACTCTGCCGTTCACCGTCAGGTCGCGTTCAAAGGTTGCCTCGGTGGCCCGCGCCATGGCTGCCGGCAAAATTGCCATTGCCACAGCGATCGTCATAACCGCAAAAAAACGTCTCATAGCTATCTTTACCTCTTCCATACCCGTATTACGGACACAAGCGTTCTCCAGTTCAAAAAAAATGCGCCGCGGACAAAGCCGCGCTTTGTTCTCTGAATCTTACGCGCCGTCCAATGCTATCCTCTCACCCAGATGCACGAACTTCTGCTGCTCAAACCCGTCGCCGTGGCTACGCTGATTCTGGCCAACGCCTACTTTGTGGCCGCCGAATTCGCGCTTGTCTCCATCCGCGACACGCGCGTGGAACAGCTTCTTGCGGCGCGGGTTCCGGGATCGCGGGCGGTGCGGCGGCTGCAGAACAACCTAGACGACCTGCTGCCTGCCGTTCAACTCGGCGTGACTCTCTGCTCGCTGGCGCTGGGCTGGCTGGGGGAGCCGCTGGCGGCAGGGATTCTGGCTGGATGGATGAGCGGGCTGCCTTACGCACAAGTTTATGGTCATGTGGCGGCCGTGGCGCTGGGCTTTGCCCTGATCACGTATTTTCACGTCGTCGTCGGCGAGCTAGTGCCCAAGGCGCTGGCCCTGCGCCACGCGGAAGCTCTGGCTGTGGCCATCGCGCCGCCGCTTCTGGTTTTTATGGCGGTGACACGTCCCGCAGTGCGCTTGCTGAGCCGATCCGCGGCCGCCGTGCTGCGCGGCTTCGATATTCCCAAAACGGAGCGCGCGGCGTCGATTCACTCCGCCGAGGAGCTGAAGCTGATTACAACGGCGGCGCGCCGGCTGGGCCTGCTGCCCGAGTTTCAGGAGATGCTGGTACACCGCGCGCTGGAGCTCGGCGACGTCCCCGTGCGCGAGATTATGACCCCGAGACAGAAGATCTATTCTTTGCCTTCCAACATGCTCTTTCAGGAGGCCTGCTCGCGGGTTTTCAGCCGCAACCATTCGCGCATTCCCGTCTACGACGAAACCCGCGGCCCTGAGTTCATCGTCGGTGCAGTGTATGCGCGGGACCTGGCAAGGCAGCTTTTAATTCGAACGTCACCGGCCGCGCCCGCAGCGCCCCAGGCCGAGCTTCGCCTGGCGCAGATCATGCACGAGGTCCTGGTTGTGCCTGAAACCAAATCCGCACTGGACCTGCTGCGCGACTTCAAGCAGCACCGGAGGCATCTT
>JBEKXX010000131.1:0-8539 GCA_049511595.1 Occallatibacter sp.
GCCCACGTCCATGGTCACGGTCCCGGTCTTGGGATTCGGCATCAGACCTTTCGGTCCCAGCACCTTGCCCAGCCGGCCCACCACCTTCATCATGTCAGGAGTGGCGATCAGCGCGTCGAAGGCGGTCCAGTTTTCTTTCTGGATCTTCTCCACCATCTCCTCGCCGCCTACAAAGTCGGCGCCAGCCGCGGCGGCTTCCTTCTGCCGGTCGCCGGTGGCAATCACGGCCACAGTCTTTGTTTTGCCCAGCCCGTGCGGCAGAACCACGGTGCCGCGCACCATCTGGTCGGCATGGCGCGTGTCCACGCCCAGACGCATCGTCAGATCGACGGTCTCGTCGAACTTCGCGTACTTCACTTGCTTGAGGAGATTTACTGCTTCAGGCAGCGGATACGCCGGCTTGTTCACAGCGGCGCGCGCCTTCGCAATATTCTTGCCCGCCTTGGCCATTCTTCCCTCGTCTCCCACCGCCTTTGCCAGCCCGCTATAGCGGGGCTCCAAGCCGGAGCCAAAAGCCGTGGTGCTAATGACAGCGCAGGGAAACCCTGCGCGTACTGATCGATGATACCGACATGGCCGCTAAATTGCAAACCGGCGTCGATCATTCCGGTCAAACCCGGGATCACGAAAGCAGTAGGAATCTTGCCCGCAAGTTCAAGCAGGGCGCGGATGAAGCGCATCCCCGGCCAGCTTGAGGGCAGCGTCACGACCTCCGCCCGCTCGGGTGGAAATTAGCCTGAAGGATTTTGATAATCTCGACCGCATTAAGGTCACGCCCGGTGAGGTTTTTCCTGAAAGGCTCAAAGACCGACAACATGCGCCGGTATGCGTCAAGCGTCCGCATGTGAGCATTAAGATCGCGGCCCTTGAACTCGGTAAAGCGGTCGAGTTTATGAACGAGGAACCTCGCGATGCCGATGTGCTCGCCCTCATGATTGCCGTCGAACCCCGCGAACACCACGTGTTTGCCGAATGGCTCCGCCTCTGCGGCAACCTGGTCTTTGTCCTCCTTCGACAACGCCTCAAAGCCGCGCTCCAGAAAAGACCACATGTCGAGGATGTCTACCACTTCGGATACAACGGTAGCTGCATCTTCGTGGCGATGAAACAGGCCAGAATACTCCCAGTCGAGCGCCCAGTAGTGGCCTCCATATATGACTTCTTCCACAAAGTCGGGGTCAATTTCACCCTTCACTTCTAGGTATTTAAAGAGTTGGCACAACATCATAATGATCAACCTCTCGCCATTTCCAAATGTGATGGCCGTTTCGGAGCTCCTGACGAGGCCTGCCTCGACGAGGCGGCGCACTGCTTCTGAACGCGAGGGCAGATCGTCCTGCCTGGCGCGCCAAGAATCGAGTTCCTCCAATACAGACTGTCCGAGACGCATTTCAAAACGTTCCGTCATTGCTTGCGCACTCATTCGATTTCCTCCATGATGCGACTGCCGGTACTTTTCCGTAACAGTCGGCATATGTACGTATGATACGAAATATGTACGGTTTTTGTCTAGAGCGATTCCGGCGGGGCGTGGGCGAACCGAACGGAATTTCAGTTTGAGTCGTCCCTACGGGACTCGGAGCCGTGATAGGTCTTGCCTACCCCACGTTAAAACGCGGGGCTAACAACCATCGCGCCTACGGCGCATGGCGCGCCGAAAATGTTATCCGAATCGTCAGTCGGGTACCCCATCCTAAACGTGCATTTTGTGTTTCGGGTGGGAACCACGAACCCGCCGCCACAATACGCGCCGTAGGCGCACCGTTCGTTAGCCCCGCGCCTCGGCGTGGGGAAAGCCGGCGCATAATAAGATTGGAGTCCCGTAGGGACGGCGCACCATGGCTCACACGTACGCGAGCAATTTCATCCATTGCATTTTCAGCACAAAGGGCCGCAGACCAGTCCTTCCCGCCGGCCGCATGCCGGATCTATACGCATATCTCGGCGGCATCGCTCGAAGCGAGGGGTTTACCCTAGTTGCCGCCGGCGGGACCGCCAACCACGTCCATCTGTTGTTCGTTCTGCCGGCCACATCCTGTCTTGCGACCGCGGTCCAGAAGCTCAAGGGCAGCTCATCCCGTTGGCTTGGGCAGCGCTTCTCCTGGCAGGAGGGGTATGGCGCATTCAGCGTTAGTCCTTCCCAGGTTACGGCGGTGAAGAAGTACATCGGCAATCAGGAGACACATCACCAGAAGCTCAGTTTCGAGGAGGAATTCACCGCCCTCCTTCGCAACTGCGGAATCAAATATAACGAGCATTTCGTATTCGGCTGATCGGATTTGCGTCGTCCCTACGGGACTCGAAGCCGTAATATGGCTCGCCCACCCCACGTTGAAACGCGGGGCTAACGAACGGTGCGCCTACGGCGCGTGGTGATGAACGCCGTCCTTCGCGCTTACGTCGACGCGGAGAAGCGCAGCACGTAAACGAGCCTGGCAGTCGGCGCGGTTTCAAGCAAACGCCTGGCGTGTACCCACAAGTCACTCAAATCAGCCGTATCCCGGCCAAGCCGGTGCGGTAATCTGGCTCTGGTTCCGAAAAGACCGGTTTCGGGCTGATCGTAAGATCGGATCTCTCGATCGCTGGCCGGCTGGAGGTTTCCGCCTTTGCACGTTGCATTCTCAGTTCGCAAGGCTCTCCTGCTCGGGCCGCTCTTCTTCCTCATCTGCTTCGGCCTCGGCTATCCCATCCTCAATCGCTACGACCCAGGCAAAATTCCCGGCACATCGGATGCGGCGGACTACTGCGAGATGGTCAGAAACCCGCTCCATATCGCCTCTTACCGCCCCCTGGTTCCTGCCCTGGCAAAACCTTTCTATTGGATGGCTGAGGGGCGAATCGCCAGTTGGGATCCTGCTCTTTTCGGGATGCTCGCGGCCACATCCATCCTTACCGCCGCAACCGCCGTAACCATCCTCGCGATTGGCCTTCGCTGCGGCTTGTCGTACGCCACGTCGCTCGTGGGGGCGATGCTTTTCCTGGTGAATTTCGCAGTGCCCAACTGGAACCTGGCGGCCTACATCGATTCCGGCGAGGCTTTCTTCCTCGCTCTGATTGTCTGGTCGGTTCTCTCCGCGCGCTGGTACCTTTTGCCGCTCTGGGCCATTCCGGGCAGCCTCTCCAAGGAGACCTTTGCGCCATTCGCCTTTGTGTTCGCCATGGTCTGGTGGCTCTCTGACCGGCCCCTTCGCCCCCGCAGACTGGGCTGGATCGCCGGCCTTGGGATCCTCGCGTCCGCTACGGTTCTGCTTTCATTCTCCTCCTCAGGAGGATTCGCCTTCGGCGCCTTGCACTACACCACCGCCATGGGCGTCTTCTCCAGGGTTGGGTTCGTCCCCGCGCTGCTCCACTGCCTCACTGCGCATGAGTTCTGGTTCACTTTCATTTGGCTTCTGCCGCTCAGCCTCCCGCGCATCAATCGAATGGATCGCCGATGGGTCTGGGCCACTGCCGCCACCTTCCTGCTGGCCCTGCTCTTCGGCGCGTACAACAACGCCCTGGGCAACACCACTCGCGCTCTCTTTAATATTTCCGGACCCTTGTTGAGCCTCTCCGCCGCCGCCTTCCTCACAAACTCCAAATCACAGACGGCTTGATCCTTGTGGCAATCCCCGATCTCGCCGTGCTAACCGCTCGACTCCCGAACGATAAACTAGATACAGGAACCTTCCCGCCGGACTCGACCTTGCATTCTCTCCTTGCTCATCTCAATCCCGAACAACGCGCCGCGGTCGAGGCCACCGAGGGCCCGCTGCTCATCCTGGCCGGCGCCGGCTCGGGCAAAACCCGCGTCATCACGCACCGCATTGCCTGGCTCATCCGCGAGAAGAACATCGCGCCCGACGCGATCCTGGCTGTCACCTTCACCAACAAAGCCGCCGGCGAAATGGCCGAACGCGTTAATGAGCTTCTCGGCCACTCCTCGCTGGCTAAGCCGTTGATCTCGACCTTTCACTCCTTCTGCGTGCGCATTCTTCGCCGCGACATTGAAGCGCTGAAAGTCGGCGGCCAAGGCCTCACCCGAGCCTTCGCCATCTTCGACGAGAATGACCAGCAGGGCATTGTCAAACAGGTCATGAAGCGCATGGGCCTCGACACCAAGCAGATGACCCCGCGCAGCGTGATGGGCCGTATCTCCTGGGCGAAAAACCACATGGTCGATCCGCAGGATTACTTCCTTGGCTCCAAGGACCCCACCAGCGAGCGTGTCGCTCACATCTTCAAGGCCTACCAGGACGAGCTGCGCAAGAACAACGCCATGGACTTCGATGATTTGCTGCTCGAGGCCGTGCGCCTGCTGAAAGCCTCGGGCGAAGTGCGCGAGCGCTACCAGCGCCGCTATCAATATGTATTGGTCGACGAGTACCAGGACACCAACCGCCCGCAGTACGAGCTCATGAAGCTCCTGGCCGGCGAGCGTAAAAACGTGTGCGCCGTGGGAGACGAGGATCAGAGCATTTATTCCTGGCGCGGCGCCGACATCCGCAACATCCTTGAGTTCGAGCAGGACTTTCCCAACGCCCGCATCGTCCGCCTGGAGCAGAACTACCGCTCCACGCAGATCATTCTCGAAGCAGCAGGAGCGGTCGTCTCTAACAACATTCGCCGCAAAGGAAAGAAGCTTTGGACCGACCGCCAGGGCGGCTCGCTCATCGGCTACTACGAAGCGCCCGACGGCGAAAATGAGGCCCTCTTCATCGCCGACAAGATTCAGGCATTCCTCCGGGCACAGAACTCCTCCGAAGGTGAAGGGGGAGGGAGCCCCCACTGCGCCGTTCTCTACCGCACCAACTCGCAATCGCGATTGGTCGAAGAGGCCCTCCGCCGCTACAACATCAGCTACACCATGGTTGGCGGATTCAGCTTCTACGAGCGCGCCGAGATCAAGGACCTGCTTGGCTACCTTCGCCTCGTGCGCAATCCCCACGACTCGATGGCATTGCAGCGCGCCATCAACACGCCCGCGCGCGGCATCGGCAAAACTACGCTAGAAACCCTAGAGAGACTGGCTCTGGAAACCGGCCGCTCCACGTGGGACGCGACCGCCGCGGCCATCGCCAACCGGCTCATCCCCACGCGCGCTCTCATGGCGCTCGAATCCTTCCGCCAACTCATCCTCGACGCGCAGGCCATGATGGACCCCGACTTCGCCGGCAAGCTCGCCGCCGACGTCGCCGAGTCGCACGTTGGCGCCTCAGACACCGGCTTCGCCTTTGGCGAAGCTGCGCCACAGAAAGAACCAATCGGAGAAACTAAGCCGAGATCCGACACTGAAGGGGGCTCTGGCGAGAAGTCTGTATTCCGTTCTCCCGGCGACTCCGCCACCCTCCCCGAGCTCATCCGTTTCCTCATCGACCGCACCGGCTATATCAAAGCGCTCGAAGCCGAAGGCTCGCCGGAGGCTTTCAGCCGCATTGAAAACCTGAAGGAGCTGGCCAACGCCGCGCACGACGCCGAGGAGCGTGGCGAGACCCTCGCCGAGTTTCTGGACCACGCCGCGCTGGCCTCTGACACCGATCAGTTCGACCCCAATGCCCGCGTCACCCTCATGACCCTCCACGCCGCCAAGGGCCTCGAGTTTCCTCTGGTGTTCCTCGCCGGGCTTGAGGAGGGACTGTTCCCGCACTCGCGTACGCTCTCCAGTCCCGAAGAGCTCGAAGAGGAACGCCGCCTTTGCTACGTGGGCATGACGCGCGCCATGAACACGCTCATCCTCACCCGCGCCCACTATCGCCGGCGCTATGGCGCCGACATGCCTGAAGCCAGCGTTCCTTCGCGCTTCCTTGAAGAGGTTCCCTCGCAACTGGTCGAAAACATGGGCAGCCGCAGCCCAGAGTGGTCCACGCCCGCTTACACGCCCGCCTATGACGCTGCCCGCCGGCATCGCCGCGCAAGCGGCTCCCACGGCGCGCACTTCAACTACGAGGATGAGAGCCAGGAGATTCCCCACGCCGCCGCGCCACCGTTCTCTCCCCGCCGCGGCACGATTCCAAGAGATAAGAGCGTGCGAACGCCGGAAGCGCCGCAGCCGAACTCCATCGACAATATCGCCCGCTTTTTCGGAGGCAAATCCGGAGCACCAACGGATAGGTTTTCGTCCGTGGGGTTGAAATCCGGCGCTGGCCGCCCCAGCTCGCTCGCCCGGCCAGCGATGGAGATTCCAAAGTCGAACGGCGCCTCCGGCCTCAAAAAAGGCCAGCGCGTCATGCACTCCAAGTACGGCGAAGGCACGGTGCTGCTGCGTGAGGGCGACGGCGAAGACGCCAAGCTTACCGTGCTTTTCGCCCGCCACGGTATCAAGAAATTGATGGAAAAGTTCGCCAACCTGAGGAAGATTTGACTCTGCAGGTTCGCGCGCCACTCCTTTAGACTGAAAGCGCCATGCAATCTGCAAGAAAACTGGGCGCTCGCCCGTGGCCCTATGCGCTGCGCGCAGCGATCACAGCAACGCTGGCCGCGGCCTTCGCCCTCACCGGATGCGGTATGCCGGGCGCGCCGCAGCCGCCTTCCTTGGACCTTCCTGTTCCCGTCAGCGATCTCTCTGCCGTGCGCACCGGGTCCCAGGTAACCCTCACCTGGACCATGCCCACAAAGACCACCGACAAAGTCCTGCTCAAGGGCGACATCGCGGTTCGAATCTGCCGCAACGAATCGAACGCCGCAAGCTGCAACGCCGCTGCCACGTTGCAACTCGCTCCTGGGGCCGACGCCGCATTTTCCGACACACTGCCTACTGCGTTAGCCGCAGGCCCGCCGCGCGTGCTCACTTACTTTGTCGAGCTCGACAATCGCAAAGGCCGTCCCGCGGGCCTGTCGAACGGCGCAAAAACTCTGGCCGGCCAAGCGCCCACCACCGTCGAAGGCCTTACCGCGGAGATGCAGAAAGACGGCGTGCTGCTGCGCTGGACTCCTGCTCCGTCTGAGGCAGAGCCGGTTGCCATTCGCCTCGTGCGCAAGCAGCTCACGCCACTCGCGCAGAAACCCGGCCGCGAAGAAACCGCAGAAAACCCGCTTGCTCAACCCGCCGAACCGCTCGAGCGCAGCCTGCTGGTTGAAGCCGGCGCGAACCACGGCCGCGCTCTCGATACCGGCATCCGCTTCGGCCAGACCTATGAGTATCGCGCCCAGCGCGTGGCGCGCCTCACCGTGAACGGCCAAACGCTGGAGATCGCTTCGCCGCTCTCCGCTCCCCTGCGCATCGATGCCGAGCAGTTGTTTCCTCCAAATGCACCCAAGGGCCTCGCCGCCGTGGCTACGGCAGGCGAAAACGGCGCTAGTCCCGTGATCGACTTGAGCTGGCAGCCCGACACCGAGGCCGACCTCGCCGGGTACATCGTCTACCGCCGCGACCCCTCCGTGCCCGGAAGCACATGGCAACGCATCTCGCCCACGCAGCCGGTGGTGGGACCCGCCTATCACGACGCAAACGTGCAGCCCGGCCACGCCTACGCGTATGCCGTGAGCGCCATCGATCAGGAGGGCCACGAGAGCGCGCGTTCCGCCGAGGCGCAAGAAACCGTGCCAGGCCCGTAGCACACTTTAGCCCAGGGAGTTTCGTTCTTATGAAATATTGCCGCTTCCTACTCGACAGCCAAACCCATTACGGAGCAGTCGAAGACCGCAACGGCGAGTTGTGGATCATCGGCCCTGCCTCTACGCCCGAAGAGGATCTCCCCCAAAGGCTTCAGCAAGCAAACGCCACGCCCTCCTTCGCGCCCATGCCGCTCAGCGCCGCCCATCTTCTTCCTCCCGTCACGCCCTCGAAGATCGTCTGCGTCGGCCGCAACTATCGCGAGCACGTGCGCGAGATGGGCAGCGAGTTGCCAGCCGAACCGCTGCTTTTCTTTAAGCCGCCGTCGTCGCTGCTTCGTCCCGGCGGCGCGGTGCGTCTCCCAGCCATCTCGGAGCGTGTCGACTATGAAGGCGAGCTCGCGCTGGTTATCGGCCGCCGCACGCGCAACTTGGGCCCCAAGGACGATTGGCGCAGCATCGTGCGCGGCTTCACGCAGGCCAACGACATCTCCGCGCGCGACTTGCAAAAGAAAGACGATCAGTGGACGCGCGCCAAGGGCTCCGACACCTTTTGCCCCGTTGGGCCGCTGGTGAGCGATGAACTGGACCTCGATTCCGGCCTCACTATTGAAACGCGCTTGAACGGCGAGCTTCGCCAGCACGCTTCCACGCTCGACTTCATCTTTCCCGTTCCCGTGCTGCTGCGTTTTATCACCGCGGCGATGACCCTCGAGCCCGGCGACCTGGTGCTCACGGGAACCCCCTCCGGTGTGGGACCGCTCAGAGGCGGCGATCGTGTCGAAGTCTCCATCCGCGGCCTCGGCGTGCTCGAGAATACCGTGGAGGTCGAATAAGTTTCCGCCGCGTTCAGCGCACCCGCAGCGCATTCAGCGCATCTTAAAGAACAAGAGGTACACTGGTGCGGTAGAACGCCAGCCGGGAACCCCTGCCCGAGGAGGAATTATGCCGCAGAACTTATTGGAACAGTTGCGCCAGTATACCGTCGTCGTAGCCGACACCGGCGATA
>JBEKXX010000132.1:0-8520 GCA_049511595.1 Occallatibacter sp.
CAGAAGCTGCTCAAGTACATCTGCCGCGAGGGCTTCGAGCACCACGTGGCCGCGAACTTCAGCGACGTGTCGAGGGCGGTGCACGAGGCGGCGCGCTACCTGGGCTGGGAGAGCCACTACCACCCAGCCCTGGAAGACTGAACGCCGCAATCGGCACTCGCTCGCAGACCTGCGGATTTATGGATCTGCCGGGTTGCCTGCGAGCCAGCATGTTAACCCGCTAACAGAAAAGGCCCCGCACGGAGCCTTTTCGTGAACCTGCTGACTTGTAACCCGCTAACTTGCCTCCGCTGGCTCCAGCATCAGGCGCGCCGCCAGCACCATCAGGGCAGACCACAGCACATCAGCGCCCAGCAGGTGCGCGATCTGCAGCCAAACCGGGGCCAGAAACGCCACATCGAGAACACCCAGCGCATACTGCGCCGCCAGAAGAATTAACACCAGCGCGGAAAGGCCGCGATTATCCCAGTACGTGTGCCGCTGCGCTGCGCGCACGAGCAGCCAGACGAGAAAGACGCCGGCCGCGAACGCAACCGAGGGGTGCGTCCAGCGCCAGCGCACCAACCAGCCGCTGGCGGACGAAAAATCCTGCGCAAAAGCTTGTCCGAGCGAGCTCGCGGGAAAGAGCGTGTCGCCCAGCGCTGCCAGCGATCCGGTAACGCCGACAGCCAGCACAACGACGAGCGATGCAATCGATAGAAACGGCGCGGCAAAGTGAATCCTGCCGCGCAGGTAGCCTCTCCGCCGGCCGAGCAGGTGCGCGGTCAGCGTGAGCGCGGCCAGCAGCAGCAGCGTGTTGGTCAGGTGCAGAGCCAGGTACGGCGCGCGCAGGGGCGAACGGCTTTGCGCGGTGAGACCAAGCTTGACCAGAAAAGCTCCCAGCACCGCCTCGACGACTGTGAAAACCACGGCAGCCAAGGCCGCAACTCGCGCCAGGTGGGCACGCGCCGTGCCAGCGATGGTCCACCAGAGCAGCGCCACAACAAGAATGAACGAGAGGCCGCTGGTGATGCGATGCGTAAACTCGATCATCGTGTCAACGCGCGCCGAGTGCTGGATCACCGTCCCGTTGCACAGCGGCCAGTGATCGCCGCAGCCGGCGCCCGATCCGGTGGCGCGCACCAGCCCGCCCCACAAAATAACGCCGATGAAATAAACCAGGACAGCCCAGGCGAACCGGCGCAAGGCAGGCGAAGGAAGACTATGAGCTTGTAAGGAAACGGCGGTCGCAGGCATACGAGATCACTCCGCGGAGAACCCACCAGTGTAGAACAACTACACCTCGCGATGAGCCAGGCGATCGGCGGGCACTGCGGAGAGTGCGCCCGTGCAAGCATCTAACCCGTGCTTCACTCGCCCAGCAGCCGCACCACATGATCCACGATCATCAGGTCTTCGAGGGGAGAAATCACGCGCACGGTCACAGGCGAATTCTCCGCGGAGATGACCGCCGCGCCGCGCACGTTGTTGCGCTGGGCGTCGAGCACGATGCCCAGCGCACCCAGTCCCGAGCAGATCTCGGCGCGCGAGGCGATATCGTTCTCGCCGATGCCGCCAGTAAAGACCAGCATGTCGAGCCCGTTCAGCTCCGCGACATAGCTTCCGATCCACCGGGCGATGGTCCAGCAAAACTTGTCCACGGCCAGCCGCGCCTTTTCGTTGCCTGCCGCGATGGCCTCGCGCAGATCGCGCATATCGTTTGAAAGCTCGCTCACTCCCAGCAGGCCTGACTTCTTGCTCACCACCGTATCCAGTTTCTCAGCCGCCTCTGCCGCACCCGGCGTTGTTTCGGCAAGCTTTTTCAGGATGAAGATCAGCACGCCAGGATCGATGTCGCCCGTGCGCGAGCCGCTAATGAGCCCGCTGGTTGGCGTCAGCGCCATCGAGGTATCAATGCACTTGCCGTTGCGAATAGCCGAAATCGAGGCTCCGTTGCCCAGGTGCGCCACAATGAGCTTCTCCGGCACATCCGGCTGCAGTTGATACACGATCGACTCATACGAAATGCCGTGATAGCCGTAGCGCCGCACGCCCATTGCTACATATTCGGCCGGGATCGGCAAATGCGTGGCGACTTCGGGCAAGGTGCGGTGGAAGTACGTGTCGAGAACGGCAAAGTTGGGAATACCCGGAAACAGCCGCAGCGCCTCGCGCATAATGTACACGGCAATGGGGGTGTGCAGCGGCGCCAGTTCCTGGTAACTCTCGATCTCGTCAATCAATGCGGGCGTGATGCGCTGGTTCTCGCGTACCGTCGGCCCACCGCACACGGTGCGGTGCCCGATTGCCGCCGGGGCGGGGAAGTCGCCCGAGTGCAGCGCGTCGGCCACCAGCTTGAATGCCACGGAACGGCTGGGCACGGCCGGCGTCTGGTCAGCCAGCTTCTTGCCGCTTGCGTCTTTGATCCAGAACTTGCCCAGATCGGTGCCGATGCCGTCGACAGCGCCCTCGAAGAGCCGCGTCCGCTCGCCGTTTCCGGCTTCATACAAGGAAAATTTTATGGAAGAAGAACCGCTGTTCAATACCAAAACCGGCAGCGAGGGCATGGTGAAGACCTTTCAGAATGTCAGATGTACGAATCGGCAAGTCTGTGTGCGAGCGAACATCCCCGCAACCGGCGCAAATCTTCAAGCGCCGTCAAAGCGCTGACTTCCGCGGCTACCAAGCGCAATGCTGCCGGCTCCACGAGACCTGGAGAAACTCTTCCCATCCAGCGTAGCAGCCGCTCCGCGAGGCGATGGGTGACTCAAGTCACATACAGAGAGTAAGAGGACGGATTTCTCCGTGCAGACATACGGGCCTGGCTGCTTTACGGCGGTTCTCCTGCAACTATGAGCCATTTCGGAGGGTATTCAAGGTGGCTTTTTCTCGATGAAAAGCCACTCGGCGATTATGCCCTGGTCTACACCTGCAGGAGACCTGCTATAGAGGAGCCGCGGCGCAAGATGGCGCTCCTGATGGCCGGCGCCGCCATCTACCACGTGCGCCGCAAGTAGCCGGCAGCGCCCGCTGTCGCAACCTTTCTTCTTGCCCTCTTCGTGATTGCCGGTCGCCGGTCGCAATAGCAGCAATTCATTTCGGCGGCGCTGCCGGAGCGGATGCTTCACCCTGCGCTGCAATCGGCTTCAGCCTGGCGACCTCCGCAACAGGAAGCTCCAACGCGCCCACGCGGTCGGCCGCCGCGTCGCGCAGACCCACGCGCAGATAGTACTCCCCTTTCACTGGAACGCTGATCTGCTGGCGATAGCTGAAAAAGCTGTTCAAGGCCGACGCAAACTGCGCGGACGAAAGATTGACCCTGATGCTGTTGGTTTGCGAGTTGAGCAGCGCTCCATCTACGTCATACAAGATCGACGCGAAATCCAGCGTGCAGTGATGCTTTCCGTCAGGTGTTGCCGCGCAATCAATGCTCCTGGGGCTCACGCGGAATTCGACCGTATACCGGCGATAGGGTCCGTTGAACTTATTGGCGGCCTCGTTGCCTGGCGCAACCGCCGGCTCTTCGTCGTCTGTGCTGAGCCGTACATTGGCCGCGAAGACGATCTGCGTGGGGTCGGGGGCGCCCCGGAGCATGGCGGCGCGCATCGCATCATAAGGCGGCAAGGCATTCTTCTCGCTCTTCACCTCAGTGTGCCGCGCCGGCGTGCTGGGATCGTCGGCAAAGTAGCCGCGCCGATAGGCAAGCGCCACTTTCGGTTGGTCAACCTTTACTTCAATCCTGCGATAGCTGCCGTTCCAATTGTGGTTTGTGGGCGAGTAGGCAATCGTGTAGTAATTCGAGCCGACATCGATGGCCTTCTCCACAGCCGCTTTCAAGTTGTTTGCGTTCATAAACGCTTTGCCGCCCGTCGCCTCCGCCATTTGCTCCATGGTGTCGTGTTCCTCGGCCGTTTGACGGAAGAACTTGATCGCGTTTTGGCCCATCATGGTCTCATTGTCCCCGGTCGGCTGGTCGTTTGGGCTCAGGGTGTCGCGCCCACCGCGCGTTTGCAGGGTGAACCTGTTCGCGTCTCCCGGACTCCCTCCGTCGGCGCGCCCGCTGTTGCTCGCGTTCAGCATCGGCTCTACCATCAGCCCCCGCGCATCGATGGGATACACCGCGACCTGGCTCCGCGCCATCAGATCCACTGTTTCCCTGAACTCGTCCTCCGACGACGCAACGACCGCAAAGGGGTTCTGAAGCGAGGGGTCGGGCAGGATGCTGATCGGAAAAGAGCCGGAAAACCAGATCAGATTCTTGCGCCCCGGCAGGTTGCTCATGTAGCGGGCCAGCAGGTTCAGCGCATCCAGCGTAAAGCGTGCGCGTAGCTGAAGCTCGTGCGACTGCTGCTCGGCCTCGAACTGCTTCAGGTTAGCAAGCACCGTTGCTTTATTCGGCATATTGCCCAACGCAGCTTCCATGCTCATCATCTGCTCGTCGTCCGCACCGGGCTGGTCACCGTTCAAGGCATCGCTCATTAGCGACGATGCGCTCTGGTTGTCTTTCTTGCCCTCAACCAGCGCACGCAACACGGATGGGTCCGACGTGAACCCTTGCAGCAGCTTCAGTTCCGTGGTCAAGGAGAAGATAGCAATCCGCGCCCCTGCCGGCGTCTCCCTAAGAAACTTCAGGACCTCATTTCGCACCTCGGTCTGTGCGTTCATGGGAGTGTTGAGCTTGTCGAAGAGAAGAATGTCGATGGCGCTATTGACGGGCACAGGCGAGTAGTTGGTGAATGTTCCGGGGTCGAGCTTGGGAATGGGAGGCATTGGCGCGGGCGCGCTCGCCGCGTGCTCCTCGAAGACCTTGATGGTCTGCGGGCGCCCGTCCTCCAGGACCGTAAAGTCCGTCGCGCCCAAATGATGCACGGGGTTTTGCTGGGCATCGCTCACCGTTACATCGACCACGACCAGATCGGCGGTCGTGCGGATCGTCGTCTCTTGGCCTGCCTGCGCGGATTGCGCAGCGGCGTAAAACGGAACAGAGATCAGGGCGGAAAGAAGAAACCGAACGAAGTTACGGACCATGGCCGAGTCACCTTCTTCGGGACGACGATGCAAAATGTACTCCGGACTTGAGAGCGCCACCGGGGTTGATTTGCCATTGCGCTCAGTATTTGGATGTACTTGGTCCGTATCCCTAATATACCTTGGCTAGTCCGGCTTCAAAAATAACGCTTCAGTTTCAGTACCTGCGACTCGAACCCGTACCAGAGCGCCGTGGCCACGAGGGTGGTCACGATCAGGCGAAAGCCCACCACCGCCAAATTGCCGGCCATGCCGTAGGCGTTCATGCGCGCGTCGAACCAGCCGAAGTAAATGAAGACCGAGATGTGCGTCATGTAGAGTCCGTAGCTGATGCGCCCGTAGAAAGCCATGGGTCCGCTGCGCAGCAGCGCGTTCAGCGGATTGCGCGCGCCCGTCGATGCGATGGCCGCCAGCATCGCTCCGGCAAAGCCCACAGCCAATGCGGAATCCAGAAACGCCGTTCCGCCGGCGATAGTGGCTGCGGCCGCGATTCCCAGCACAAAGGCGGCAAGGCCGATCGCCAGCCACGCGCGCCGGCCGAGCTTGAGCGTGTAAAACGCGAGCGCCAGCAAACTGCCCAGCGCGATTCCGTCCAGATGAATCAGCGTATTCGTCGGCGTCACCCAGCGCAGATTGGCGTGGCGCACGAGCGGCGACGCGACGAGTGCGGCCACCAGAACGGCGGCCAGCATCCAGGGCCGCCGCAAGACGCGTACCGCCGGCGCCCATGCAAAGTAGTACTGCTCCTCAATGGCCAGCGCCCATGTGGGACCAAGGGCAGGCGGCAGCGTGAGGTGAAACAGATTCTGCACGCAAAAGATATAGGCCAGCCAGGGCGCGGCCTTGATCGCGTCCCAGACACCGGGGCCTATGAACCAAGGCGCGTTGAGATAAACCACCGCCAGCACCAGCAAGTACACCGGCCATACACGCAGCGCCCTGCGCGCATGAAAGTTGTGGTAGTAGTGCGGCTTGTCGCGCGCGCCCAGCAGAATGCAGGTAATCAGAAACCCGCTGAGAACAAAGAAGAGGATCACTCCTGCCCAACCCCACAGGCTGGCGTAGTAGATCCACGTGCCTTGCAGCCGGGGATGGCAGTGATAAAGGACTACCGCAAGAATCGCCAGGCCGCGCAGCCCGTCGAGTTCGGGCAGGTAAGAGGGAAGCCAAGTTGGGCGTTGCATGGGCAAGGTCGTTTGCCGCGCAGCGGCCAGGCCGGCGCGAATCATCCAGCGGCCAACTGCCGCGCGCGTTCTGTAGCCCGCATCACGGCCTTGATCAGCGTCACGCGCAACCCGCCTTCCTCCAGTTCCAGAATGCCGTCAATCGTGCATCCGGCGGGAGTCGTCACGGCGTCCTTCAGCAGCGCCGGATGGTAACCGGTTTCGAGCACCATCTTGGATGCGCCGAAGGCCGTTTGCGCGGCCAGTTGCGTAGCGATGTCGCGCGGCAGGCCCACCTTCACGCCAGCCTCGGCCAGCGCCTCGATGATGATGTAGAGATACGCCGGACCGGAGCCCGAAAGGCCGGTTACGGCATCCATGTGCTTTTCGTCCACCAGCACCGTGCGGCCCACTGTCTCAAACATGCGCTGGGCCAGTTCCATTTGCGCGCCGGAGACAAAGCGCCCGCGGCACAGGGCGGCCATGCCGGCGCCGAGCGCCGAAGGCGTATTGGGCATGGCGCGAACTACGGCGATCTCCATGCCCGCTGCTTCCTCAATGGCGCTGGTTTTCACGGATGCCGCAAAAGAGACGAGCGTTTTGGCCGGCGTAAGCGCAGGCTTGATCTCCGCAATCAGATCCGGGACCTGGAACGGCTTCACGCCTACCAGAATGAGGTCCGATTGCCGAACCGCCTCCACGTTGTTGGTGCTTACGTCCACGCCCCACTGCGTGCTGAGCGCCAGCGCCCGCTCGGCGCGGCTCACGGTGGCGTGAATGCGATCGGCGGCAAACAGATTCTCTTTCAGAAACGCCTGCAGCAGGATGCCGCCCATCTTGCCGGCGCCCAGAACCGCCACTCGGACCTCCGGCAGTTGCGCGGGAACTTGCGTTGCCTCGACGGCGATCTCGGACATGTTTCTTTTCCTTTCCTCTGAAATATGTATTGCGGCTACAGTGGCTTTTGCGCGCAATATGGGCTGCAACTCCAAGGATACTCGCATTGGCGCGCATGCTCACCTGATTGCATGCACGGATTTCGCCGCCCAGGCCCAAAGAAATCGCGACCCGGGGCGCGACAGCCGGCCTCGCATCCCCGCCCAATCTGCTCGGCGTCCGCTCACTGGCCGGGCAGTGCTTCGTTGGCCAGAAAATCCTTCAGCGCCGTTCCCATTTTGCCGTTACGCTCGGCAGACGGCCAATTGCCATCCCAAACCAGGTACCCGCCTGGGAGCGTGAGGAACTTCTGGCCGTTGTAGAACGCGGAGACGGCTGTCACCAGCCAGGCGTGCGACTCAAGGATATTAGGTGGAGCGTTTTCGGCTCCTGGCGCCGGATTGCGCAATTCAGACACGTGCACGCCCATGTGCATCAAGGCCCTGGTTAACGCATCCCCTTGCAGGCTATCCAAGTTGAACGTGCAGTTGAAGAGCACGCCATCCGGTGAGTCCTTGGTACCCTGTTCCTCATCCTTTGCTGACGCCTCGTTCGCTGTACCAGAGCTAACGAACACTCCTGTGTGCTCGCCCTGCTTGCCGTAAACATCGGTTGCTCTTACCGCCGCGTTCTTGGCAGGGCCCGCGACGAGCGCATCGGCGGATTTCTGCGCTGCTGCAATGGCGTCATACAGATAGAACTCGGAGCCCGGGTCTACTTTCGCCGGTGCGCCCCTGGTCTCTTCGTCGTTCTTCGAGAAATCGATCTCCTTCGGGGTCACATCGGAGACCGACTGCAGCACCAACCGCGCGGGATATGCGTTCATGTTTCCGAAACCGCCAAAGCCCACAATCTTGCCCGAGGCATCGCGCCGCAGCGTCGCGTCGGTCACGCCATCCAGCCGGCCCACCAGCGTGGCCGCCACCTCATAGCGCGTGCATCCCAGGCACATGTCCGCGCCCTTTTCATGCCTCTGCGCCAGCAACGAATCGAACTGCTTGAAGTCTTTGTTCTTGTCGAGCGCCACCGCGGTGCGCGTGGGCGGCGTGTACTTTCCGGTAAAGTTCCGCGCCGGTTGCACCACCAGCATGGCCGCCGGTCCCGCCTTGCCCTTCGCTCCCTGCGGATAGGCGAGCCAGATCGCGTTCACAGGGTATCCGCAGTTGGGATTCGTCGCGTCCTTGATCGCAAACTCGTCGAAACCCGCCACCACTGTGCCTTTGATGCGCACGATCTTTCCGTCGTACGCCGCCGGATTCTTCACCACGCCGCACACTGTCGTATCCACAACCTGCGCATACAGGCCGCAGCAGAGTCCCAGAATCAGAAAAACCAAAACAAGATAGCGCTTCATAATGCCCTATTCAGCCGCTCGAACCCGCAGCGGCAGCAAGAATTTATGGCGGCGCGAGCC
>JBEKXX010000133.1:0-5919 GCA_049511595.1 Occallatibacter sp.
TGGTCCGGGTCCGCTGGGCGCAGATGGCTCCCGCGCAGCGCGGCTGGGTGGTGATGAGCGCGCTGCTTCTGATCGCGCTGGTTGGCGGGCTGACGTGGTACGCGCTCAGCCCCGACTGGCGCACGCTCTACGTCAATCTTGAACCCGACGATGCGCGCCAGATCGGCCAGATTCTGGCCCAGGCGCAGATCTCGTTTGAGCCGACCGCCGATGGCGCGGGAATCCTGGTTCCGGCCGCGCAATTGGACAAAGCGCGCCTGGCGGCCGCGGCCAAGGGCGGCGTGAAGAGCGGACGGCTGGGCTTTGAGATTTTCGACAAACCGAACTGGGTGGGATCGGAGTTCGACGAGCAGGTGAACTACCAGCGGGCGCTCGAGGGCGAGCTCGAACGCACCGTAAGCACGCTTTCCGACGTCGCCTCGGCGCGCGTACATGTTGTATTGCTGCACGATTCGCTTTTTCGCGACGAGGAGCGTCCGGCGAAGGCCTCGGTCGTGCTGAAGCTGCGTCATCGCTCGCTGGCTGAGGGCGAACCGGAAGCGATTCGCAATCTTGTGGCTTCGGCCGTCGATGGCTTGACGCCGGACCACGTGGTGCTGGTGGACGCGGCCGGGAACCTCCCGCTGGGTCCGAAGACCGCCGACGCGATGCAGTTGAGCGCCGAGCAGGCCCTCGAGGACAAGCTTGTGGCCACGCTCGAGCCGGTGACCGGTGTGGGCAATGTGCGTGCCTCTGTGACCCTCGACTACGACTCGACGGCCTCTGAGGAGACGCAGGAGAGCTACGATCCGGACAAGACGGCGACGCTTTCGATGCAGCGCACCGAGCAGTCCAGCGGCGCCCAGCCCGTGGCCGCGGGAGTTCCCGGCACGGCCTCGAATGCACCCAACACACAGGCGCTGCCCGTATATCCCCACGAGACCGCCTCTCCGCAAACCGGCAAGAGCGAGTCCAGCACCTTCGGTGTTTCGAAGACGGTGCGGCACATGGTGGAGAGTCCCGGGAGAGTGCGGCGGCTGACCGCGGCTATCGTGGTCAACGACCGCGAGATTCAGCCGGCAGGCAAGAACCATACGGCAGCCTGGCAGCCGCGATCGGCCGACGAGCTGCGCAATCTGACCGCGCTGGCTCAGGCGGCAGTGGGCTTCGACGCATCGCGCGGCGATCTTGTGACGGTCCAGGATCTGGCCTTCGACGGCAACCGCCCGCAACCGCCTGCCGCCGTTCCCGAACAGGTGTTGCAGGCCGCGGAGAACTCACCGGAGCTGGTGAAGTACGCCGCGCTGCTGATGGGCCTGTTGCTGGTGGTGGCCTTCGCCGTACGGCCCGCCATTCGTCATGCCGGCGCTGCATTGACGGCGCGGGGGCCGGCGAGAATGACAAGCAAGGAGTTGGCCGCGGCAGAAATGACATCGCCGGTGACGTTAAGCCCTCCCGAATCCGCGCCGCCGGACCCGGAACGGTTGCGGAACCAGGAGATCTTCGAGCAGGTGAGCATGCATCTTAAGCGCGAGCCGACGCAGAGCTCGCGGTTGTTGCAGAGCTGGATTCACTCGGAGTAGGGGCTGAGGACAGGTCTTGGGGCAGAAAGGAACTCGCCTTGGCGGAGCAAGGAAACGAGAGTGGAGCAACACGACGCCGCCTGGCGGCAGGCCTATCCGGGGTACGGAAGGCTGCCATACTGCTGGTTGCCGTGGGGGAGGATCTGGCCAAGGAAGTTCTGCGCGTTTTGCCCGAGGCGGATGTCCAGCAGATCACCGAGGAACTGACCGATCTGCGCGGCGTCACGCCCGGGCTCACGGCCGAGGTGCTGGAAGAATTCTGGCAGCTTCTCGATACACAGAATTTCACGGTGCACGGAGGCATGGATTATGCTCATCGCGTGTTGGTCGAGGCCTTCGGCAAACAGCGCGCCGAAGACATGATGGCTCTGATGCGGCGCTCGCAGGAGGCGGCGCAGGGCAATCTGGCCAAGTTACAGCGCTGCGATCCGCAGCAACTGGGCAAGTTGCTCGACTCCGAGCATCCGCAAACCATCGCTCTGGCGCTGGCGCATCTGGACCCTCGCAAGGCGTCGCAGGTGCTCGACAATTTAAGCGAAGAACATAAAGTGGTCGCCGTCCAACGGCTCGCGGAGATGCGGCAGTTTTCGCCTGAAATGGCGCAGAAGGTGGCGCTGGTCCTGCACCGGCGGCTGGAGTCCGTGGGCGATACGGCGCGCCGCAGCTACTCCGGCTTCAAGGCCGTTGCCGATCTGTTGAACCGGCTGAACCCCGAAGAGTCGAAGAAGATTCTGGAAACCATCGAAGAAGGCCAGCCGGAGCTGGCGCTGAGTATCCGTAACCTGATGTTCACATTCGACGATCTGCTCACTGTGCCCCCGGCGACGATCCGCGAGATTGTCTCCGGCGTGGACAAGAGGCAACTTGCGCTTGCTCTACGCGGCGCCAACGACGAGCTGCGTGCGCAGATCTTCAAGTCCATGAGCTCCCGAGCCGTAGAGATGCTCAAGGAGGACATGGAGGTTCTGGGGCCGGTGCGCTCGCGCGAGGTAGCGCAGGCGCAACAGGAGATTCTGAACCTGGCCCGCCGCCTGGAGTCCGAGGGCAAGGTCATCCTCAAGCTCGAAACCGGCGACGAAATGCTGGCGTAGCGGCCAGACAGGGAAGAAGGCGTAGGGGGCAGGTCAGAGGACAGGGACGAGGAGCGCGCGGGAAGGAAAATTGCGACAACTGGCGGCATGGGACGGACGAAACGCGGACGGACAGATCGAGGTGCTCGAGTATCCGGACTGCCCCGGTGCGCCTCCGCATCCCGCTTGGGACGGCTGGATTGATGTAGAAGAAGCCGGCACGGTTGAGGCAGCACAGGTAAGGGCCAAAGAGATGCACGCCGACGCGGCCGGCGCTGCGATGGACAAGGAAATGGCCGAAGAGATTCGCCGGTCGTTCGAAGCCGGGCGCGAGCGTGGGCGCGAGGAGGGACGCCAGGCGGAGCGCGGGGTGCAGGCCGCGGCCTTGGCCGAGGAGCAGGAGCGCCACAAGCGGCAGCTGGCCGCGCTCGTCGAGCGATTTCAAGGGGAGCGCGACCGGTATCTGCACGCGCTGGAGCAGGAGGCAGTGAAGCTGGCGCTGGCTGTGGCCGCGCGCATTCTGCGCCGCGAGGCGCAAATGGATCCGCTGCTGCTGACCGGCGCGGTGCGGGTCGCGCTGGGCCAGTTGGCAGCGTCGTCCGAGGTGCGGCTGCGCGTTCCCCCCGCAGAACTGGAACTATGGACAGAGGCGATCGCGCTCTTGCCCAATCTGACGATGAAGCCCCTGGTCGTGGCGGGTGAGGGAATGCACCTGGGCGACTGCATGATCGAAAGCAAGGCGGGAACGGCCGATCTGGGAGTGCGCGCGCAACTGGGAGAGATCGAACGCGGATTCTTCGACCGCACCGTTGCCGATGCGCGGGAAGTTTTTGCCGCGCAGGGTGCGGAAGCAGGCGAGGCGCAGCCGTGATGCCCCTGCTGGAACGTTATTTTGTTCGCCTGGAGCGCGGGCAGCCCTGGCGCTGGCGCGGCCGCGTCCTCGAGTCTTTAGGGCAGACGATCGAGTCAGCCGGTCCGCCGGCCTCGGTGGGCGAGTGCTGCGAGATTCAGGACCAGACGGGCCGGACGCATGCGGCCGAAGCGATCGGGTTTCGTGGGTCGAATGTGTTGTTGATGCCGGTCGAAGTAGCGGAAGGCATTCGCTTTGGCAACCCGGTGTGGTCGCTGGGGAGGCCACCGGAGATCGAAGTCGGACCGGCGCTGATGGGCCGGGTAGTGAACGCGGCAGGGATGCCGATCGACGGAGGGTGTTTGCCGGCAGGCGGAAAGGCGCTGCCGCTCGACGGAACGGTACGCTCGCCGTTGGACCGCGTGCCGATTCGTGAGCCGCTGGGCACCGGCATCCGCTCCATCGACGCGTTGCTCACTGTGGGCCGCGGCCAGAGAGTGGGCATCTTCGGCGGTTCGGGCGTGGGAAAAAGCACGCTGGTCGGCATGATGACACGGAACACCGATGCTGAGGTGACGGTGGTGGGCCTTGTAGGGGAACGCGGGCGCGAGGTGGGAGAGTTTCTGCGCGATTCTTTGGGCGCCGAAGGGCAGGCGCGCGCGGTGGTTGTGGTTTCCACCTCGGATGAGTCGCCGCTGAAGCGAATGCGGGCAGCGCTGGCCGCGACAACAGTGGCCGAATTCTTCGCCGCGCAGGGGAAACACGTTCTGCTGGTGCTCGATTCGTTGACCCGATTCGCCATGGCCGCGCGCGAGATCGGCCTCGCGGCCGGGGAGCCGCCAACGGCGAAGGGGTACACGCCCTCGGTGTTTTCCCGGCTGGCGCGGCTCGTAGAGCGCGCCGGGCGCTTCCGCCGAGGCTCGATCACGGCCTTCTATTCCGTGTTGATGGAAGGAGACGATCAGCAGGACCCGCTGGTGGACGCGGTCCGCTCGCTGCTCGACGGCCACATCGTTCTTTCGCGCGCGCTGGCGGCGGAGGGATGGTATCCGCCGATCGAAGTGCTGGACTCGATCAGCCGGCTGATGCCCGCTGTGGCGGGGCAGGAACATCGCGAGCAGGCCGCGCTGGTGCGCAAACTGATGGCGACCTACGCCCGCTCGGAGGATCTTGTGCGCATCGGCGCCTATAAACCAGGCGCCGACCCGGATCTGGACCGCGCCCTGCGCGCCAGAGAAGCGATTCGCATGTTCCTCATGCAGGGAGCTCACGAACAAGCCCCCCTCGCCCACGCCTTGAAGCGGCTTGCCGCCCTGGCCGCGGAGGTATGACGAATGGCTGTGCCGCGCGCCATGCGGCGCTTATTGCGGATCCGGGGGATGGAGGAGGAACAGCGCCAGGCGGCGCTGGAGTCGGCGCTGGGCGATCTCAGCCGCCTGGAAGCGGCGCTGGCCGCAGTTCAAGCACGCGAGCGCCGCGGGCGGCGGCTGGTGACGGCCAGCGCAGAGACGGGCGAGTTCATGGATCGGATCGCCGGCCTGGAAGAGATGCGCGCGGGGCGGCGCCATGCTGCGGCGCTTACGCCGAGGATCGCGGAGGCGGAGCTGGCCGTGACCGCGCGGCGGCGCGAGTTCCTCGCCAAGAGGGTCGAACGCCGGCAGGTGGAGAGTCTGATTCAGAAGGCCGAAGTCAATGAGGCCGTCCAGGCCGGCCGGCGCGCGCAAGGCGAGCTAGACGGGTGGTTTCTGAGCCGAGCGCCGCGGCGCGGCGGAGCGGACGGCGGAGCCCGATAATGGCAAGGCCGAGGCCGGCTCAGGGGGCCTGCAAAGGCTCGGCAAGAACTTGAGCGGAAATCCGTAACGACTTGAAGGACTTTCCTGAATTGGGCAGACCCGTCCCAAACCTGACAATCTTCTAACCCTCTTTAGTGTTCTTTGGTACGGCGGCTGCATTTCGCTGTTCTATGACAGTTGCCGCAGGCATCGAGGTTGGCGCAGCGATCGACGCAGGAGGATGTGGGAGCGCAGGCGCTGGAGCGGGGACAAGCCGGGCGGCATTCGCGCTCGGCAAGGGGACGAGTAAGGGTTTGCTGGGCGAGGCGAACGCAAACGCAACAGGGTCCTCTGTTTCCAGTAGCGAAAGTTTTCGTTCGAGTTGGCAGTCGATGCTGCGCGCTGGGGGCTCCGTGCCGGACGCACGCAGCAGCTCAGCGGACAACGGTACGGGCACAGCAGGCGGGACCGGCAGGGTAAACACGGCGGATGAACACGACTACATTGAGGACGCGCCGTCATCGATCTCTGGCGCCGGCGCCAATGCCGATGCGGAGATGGTTCCGCAATTTCCGCGACCGGCAGACCCGGGCAAGGGGTCTGTGGCCGACGCTACGCAGCGGCAGGCCAACCCACAGAGCACCCTCTCGCTTTGCACCGCTGCA
>JBEKXX010000133.1:5934-15002 GCA_049511595.1 Occallatibacter sp.
GATTTCAATCTTGGCCAACGGCGCCTGCAGGGCGGCGAGCGCTCAGCCCACGGAGGGCTCGACCGCAACAAACTTGACAAATGGCTCAAGCGCAGCCGGCAACGCCACCGGCACAGCGCGCGGCGCCAGGAGCGAAAAGCGGGATAGCGCCGCGAAGGGCACGAGAGCGGAGCAGCAGGTTGCATCGGCTGAAAATGGAGTGCTTGCGATGCAGGTGAATCTGCCCGGCAACCCGGCGGCGGCGGCGCAGGCTCCGGTCTTGCCAGAAGAGGAACTGGCCACACCAAAAACCGGCGTTGAGGATCCCGTGGACAGCGTAGCTTCGGAGCGGACGGGAAGCTCACCTGCAGCAGAGCCGCAAGGAACCGGGGCGGGGAGCGGGGGAGCGTTTTCAAGAAGGGCAGAGGCGGCGCGAACTGGCGTCACTGCGCAAACAGGCAGCCGGAACCCGGCGAGCACAACCAAAAGCCAGTTACAGGACAACGAGACGAGTGGAGCGACGGCGCCACTCTGGGGCGAATCGGAAAAGTCTTCTACGGAACCGCAGCCGGCATCGCTTACGGCGGCGGGGATTTTGTCCGAAGAGCCGCAGGGACGGGGTTTGGGCCAACGCAGCGCAGAGAGGGAAAGCCGCACAGAAGCGGAATCCTACACGCCAGCCATACAGAACCCGGCATATCAGGACATCGAGGGGATAAACTCCGCCGTTGCGCTTGCTGCAAACGCAGATGCAGGCGTGGACAAATCGCGCTTGGGCAGCGGAACACAGTCCACACAACAGAGCCTGGCGCGGACAGTGCAGGGGGTCGCCGCCGGCGAGGCGGTCTCGTCAACATCGCATCCCGTGGTTGCGCAGTCATCCGGCGCGGCCGCGGACNNGGCGCTCACGAGGTACTGAGCGCCGCCTCATCGGTGGCCGCTGGTTCAACGGGAACTCAGGATATAACGGCGCGAGAGGCCATCGCCTCTCTCGATGCGGCGCCTGCGGTGGGAACGCCAAACTGGCTACATGCCGCAAGCCGGCAGGCCGAGGCAGGATTTCAGGATCCGGCTCTGGGCTGGGTAGGCGTGCGCGCGGATTTGGACGGAGGCATCGTCCACGCGACGGTTTTGACCAGTTCGTCTGAGGCTGCGCAGGCCCTGAGCGGGCACTTGGCAGGATTGAGCTCTTACCTGACGGAACAGCAAACGCCGGTGGCGACGCTAACGATTACCACCTCCGTCGGAAGCGGATTGGAAGCGGGCGTGGACCAAAGCATGCAGCAGAGCCCGGGCCAGAACGCAGAGCAGGGCGCCGCGGCAGGTTCGCAGTATGGCGCGAGCGCGCCGGCATCGACTTTGCCGTTGAGCGCGGCGATACAGGGCAGCGGGCTCGACATGGCCGTTAACGTGGGCGAAGGGCGGGGCACGTACATTTCCGTGGTGGCCTGAGCCGGTCGCCGGCCAAAAAAGGCCGGCGCGAAGAAGGGACCGGCCGCAGTCCAAAGGCAGATGCGGAAGAGGGTGGCGTGGCAGTAGGGCAGAAAGGGGAGATGGCAGTGGCGACAGGAATCTTCAATCATGCGGCGACGGCGGGGCAGGCGCTGACGGGAACTGTGGCGGCGCCCATGAGCAGCTCCACAACCGGCACGAGCAGTACGAGTGATACGAGCAGCAGCGAGGCCGCTATCACGGCCAACGATTTCCTCACGCTGCTGGTGACCGAACTGCAGAACCAGGATCCGACGGCCGACACCGATCCCAACGAGTACATCAACCAGCTTGTAGAGGTGAATAGTCTGGAACAACTGATCGACATTAACGGAACGCTGACGACGGACCTCGGTGGCGCCACTCCAAGCTCAGGCACCGGCTCGGCCGCACAGGTTGCCGGGACGCCGCCGGGGCTCACCGGCGCCAGCCCCGCAACCGCGACGCCGAGCGCCTCCTCACATGTTGCCGGGACGCCGGCGGCGACTCGATCGAATGCTGCGACGGGTAGCCCGGCAACAACGCAGACTCACGCAGCTCAACATACGCCAGGTAATCTCAGCGTGCCTGGGGTCAATCCCGCGGCGCGGCGCGTAGCCCACGCGCTGGCCGGCCGCACGCATACGCAGCCGGCTTCGGGCGGGACGATCGCAGCCCAGTAACGCAAGTTCACCTGCCGGCCACGACGGCCCGCACAACCGCATGAAAGATGAGAAGGAGATGGATCATGGCAAGTTTCTCAATTCCGCTTACCGGGCTCGAAGCCGATTCGACAGCGTTGAACACCGTTGCGAACGATCTCTCAAACATGAACACCACGGCCTTTAAGGCGCAGTCGACCGACTTTTCCGACTTGTTCTACCAGCAGATCGGCTCGACCGGATCCGGCGACCCGATTCAGGTAGGCGCCGGTGTGAAGGTGGCGTCGAATGAGATTGCGTTTACACAAGGCTCCATCAACTCCACCGGGAACTCAACCGATGTGGCGTTGAACGGGAGCGGGTTCTTCGTGGTCGGCAACGGCGCAGGAGGCTACGAATACTCCCGTGCCGGCAATTTCTCGCTCGACTCTGCCGGGAACATTGTGACCTCGAACGGCTTGAACGTGATGGGTTATCCGGCAGTCAATGGTGTGGTGAATACCAATGCGCCACTGGCCGCGATCAATGTTCCCGTGGGCCAGGTGCAGGAACCCAAGGCCACGACCACGCTGAGCATGACGGCCAATCTGGATTGCGCAACGGCGGCGGGGACGCAGTTTCCCGCGCAGATTACGGTGTACGACTCACTTGGCGAACCGCACGTGGCAACGATTACGTTTGAGCCGGGCGCGGCAGCAAACACCTGGACGTACTCGGTTGCGTTACCGGCTGGAGATTATTCAGCGGCAGGCGGAGACGTGGCGCCCGCAGCGATCACCGGAACGCTGGCCTTCGATCAGAACGGCAATTTGACCACGGTCACTCCGGGGGGCGGAGCCGCCGAGACGGTGGGAACGGCGGTAGGCGATTTCTCGTCCATCGCGCTCAATTTCAATCCGGCTGCGGCCAACGTGCTGGCCGACGGGGCGGCGGGGTTGGACATTCAATGGAACCTACTGGGCGCGAGCGGCACGCCCAATATCAGCCAGGTAGACACGGCATCCGCGGTTTCAGCAACCACGCAGAACGGCTATACCAGCGGGCAGTACCAGAGCTTCACGATCAACTCCGATGGGACGGTCACGTCCAGCTATTCCAACGGCCAGACGCAGAACGTGGGTCAACTGGCGCTGGCGAACGTGGCCAATCTTCAGGGCCTGTCGCTGCTGGGCGACGGCGACTATGCCACTACGCTGGCCAGCGGAACGGCCATAGTAGGAACGTCGGGCGAATCGGGCCTGGCCACGGTGCAGGACGACGCGCTCGAGGCATCGAACGTCAACATTTCGACGGAGTTCTCCAATTTGATCGTCGCGCAGCGCGCCTTCGAGGCCAATGCCAAGTCGGTGACCACGTTCGACACGGTCACGCAGGACACGATCAATATGGTTCACTAGATTCAACAGTTCACTGATTCACTCCGGGGCGGCCTTTGGGCCGCCCTCAGCTTTTTGGCGGATAAACTTCGATGAACAGCCCTTTACCCTCAGCGAGTACAACCCCGTTCTCATTCAGGATGCGCGCTTCGGCCCAATGCTTGCGATGTTCGCTGCGGACGACTCGGCCTTCGAGACGAAGCGGCATGCCGCCCGGAACGGGGCGAAGGTACTCGACCTCCATCTTGCGCGTCACCGACGCCCCGGCCTGAGCGCGCACAGCCTTGCTCATCGCCTCATCGAGCAGCGTGGCGATGATCCCTCCATGCAGATAACCGGGATGGCCGTCGAAGGCATTGGGGACGACGGGGAGGCTCACGACGGAGCCGTCGGGCGCGCGAAAGAATTCGAGACGTAGTCCGGTTGCATTGGCCCCTCCGCAGCCGAAGCAGCGGTTGTGGGCCGAGTGGGCAAAGGGCGTGAGGTGCTCGTTCGAGGTACGCGCCATACGATCAGCATACTTGGCTGGCGCTTCGCGGCGTGCCGGGAAACCGCTGTGATTTTGGACCGCACATACTGAGACTTGACCGCGCTCGGCACGTCCGCTCAGACTGAAGGTACGGATTCCACCAGGGTGTCCGTTGAATCCGGTAGTCGGGTAAGGGTCTTCCGGAGGATTTCCCCATTTCAAACCGCCAAACCCTTGACGACTGCGCCAGGCGCCAGAGAGCGGCTTGGCGCAGGAGCATATGGGTGGCTCTTGGCGCAGGAATCGCACTCTGCCCTGGAATTGGAGCGGTTGGCTGCCGCTCGGCGCAGAAGCTGACGCCGCAGCAGGTAGAGGGCAAGCATTTGTACGAAGCAGGTTGCGCTCACTGTCACGAGGAGAATGACCTGCATCTGAAGAAGGTCCCGCCGAATCTGCACGGTCTTTTCAACCGGAGTAAGCTGCCCGACGGCGAACCGGCAACGGATGCCGAGGTGGAACAAGTATTGATGGCAGGCAAGGGGATGATGCCGTCGCTCGCGTATCAGATGACAAAGGAACAGATGGACGCGGTGGTGGCTTATCTACACACGGGGCTCAGCGATCAACAAGGTCACGATCAACAAGGTCAATAGAGAGGAGAATCGAACATGAAGGTCGGAGTTCTTGGTTCGGGCGACGTGGCTAAGGCGCTCGCAGGCGGGTTCATCAAGCACGGCCACCAGACCATGGTGGGGACGCGCGACACGTCAAAGCTTATGGAGTGGCAGCGCGAGCATCCCAAGGCGCGCGTAGGCAGCTTCAGCGAGACGGCAGCGTTTGCCGAGGTAGTGGTACTTGCCGTCAAGGGCTCGGTTGCGGCCGATGTTTTGCGCGCAGCGGGCAGCTCCAACCTGGACGGCAAGCCGGTGATGGACGCGTGTAACCCGATTGCCGACGCGCCGCCGGTGAACGGAGTTCTGAAGTTCTTTACGACGCTTGACGACTCTTTGATGGAGCGGCTACAGCGCGAGTTCCCGAAAGCGCACTTTGTGAAGGCATTCAACTCGGTAGGGAATCGGCAGATGGTGAACCCGCAGTACAAAGCCGGACGGCCGACGATGTTTATCTGCGGGAACGATGACGGCGCCAAGGAGATTACGACGCAGGTCCTCGGCCAGTTTGGATGGGAGACGGCAGACATGGGCAAAGTGGAGTCGGCGCGCGCCATTGAGCCGTTGTGCATATTGTGGTGCGTTCTTGGGTTCACCAAGAACGAATGGACGCACGCATTCAAGCTGCTGCACCAGTAGCGGCGCGAGCGTTCGCGGGCGAACCCGGCGTGGGCGGATTCGCTGGCCAGAATCGGCTACGAAAACAGGATTCACCGTATACTGAGGAGGTCTATGGCAACCGGAAAAACATTCTATTTAGAAACCTTCGGCTGCCAGATGAACGCCCATGACTCCGAAAAGGTGATCGGCACACTGCGCCAGCAGGGATACCGGCAGGTGGAGTCGGAGGAAGAAGCCGGGCTGATCCTCTACAACACCTGTTCCATCCGCGACAAGGCGGAGCAAAAGGTCTTCCATCGCCTGAACGATTACAAGCGGCTGCACAAGGAAGGGAAGCGCTTTGGCGTGCTGGGCTGCGTGGCGCAGCAGGAGGGGGAAAGAATCTTCGAGCGGGCGCCGTTTGTATCCCTGGTCTCGGGATCGGCCTCGTACCGCAAGCTGCCGGAGATGCTCACGCGCCTGGAGGCGGGAGAAAGCCATATCACCGGTCTCGACGACCGGCAGACCGACGAGACCTTCGAGACGGAGTTCACAGCGCGGCAGAATCCCTACCGCGGTTACATCACAATTATCGAGGGGTGTGACAAGTTCTGCTCGTACTGCGTGGTGCCGTACACGCGCGGCAAAGAGCGCAGCCGCGCCTCGTCCTCGGTGCTGAACGAAGCTCGGAGAATCGCCGACCTGGGCTACACCGAGATCCAGCTTCTGGGACAAAACGTGAATAGCTACCGCGATCCGGAAGGGAAGTGCTCGTTCGCGGAGCTGTTGGCCGCGGTGGGCGAGGTGCCCGGTATCCGGCGCGTGCGCTTCATGACGAGCCATCCCAGGGACTTTACGCGGGATATTGTGGAAGCGATCGATCGGATGCCGACGTTGTGCGATCACATTCATCTTCCTGTGCAGTCGGGCTCGGCCAGGGTGCTGGAACGGATGGCGCGTGAGTATACGCCGGAGTGGTATCTGGAACGAATCGGATGGATCAAGACGGCCCGGCGGAAGATTTCGATTTCGACCGACATCATTGTCGGCTTTCCCGGCGAGAGTGAGCAGGATTTTATCCAGACAGTGGATCTGCTGGCTGAGGTCGAGTACGATTGCGTCTTTGCTTTCAAATACTCGGCGCGGCCGAATACGCCGGCTCTGGGCATGATTGATACTGTGCCTGAAGCCGAGAAGACGGTCAGGCTTCAAGCACTGCTTGATCAGCAAAGGGAGATTCAGAGGGTCAATTATTCCAAATACATAGGTGAAATTATTGAGGTAATGGTAGAGGGCGTGAATCCAGCGCGTGGGCAAATCGCAGGCCGCAGCAGCCAGAACAAGCCGGTGAACTTTGCCTGGACGCAGCACATCTCTCCGGCCCCGGGGAGTTACGTTCGCGTCAAGATCACGGAGGCGTATCCTAACAGCTTGCTTGGTCAGGCCGTCTAATAACGCAGCGGGTCAGAAAGAGGGAACGGATGGATATTGAAGTGCGAATTCGAGGCCTCATGATGGACCCCACCACAAACATGCCGATCGTGGTCCTGAAGGATGTGGGATCGGATGCGGTGATGCCGATCTGGGTGGGGATCTTCGAGGCGAATGCCATTGCGCTGGAGATCGAAAAGATGACGGCCGCCCGCCCCATGACGCACGACTTGACGAGGAACCTCGTGCGTCACCTGAATGGAGAACTGGAACGAATTGTAATTACAGAGCTTAAAGACGATACATTCTATGCTGTTCTATGGCTCCGTCAAGGGAACGAGCAGGTAGCAGTCGATGCCCGGCCATCGGATGCTATCGCGCTGGCGCTTCGTGCCGACTGCCCAATTTATGTGGCGGAGAAGGTGATGGAGAGCGCCAAACTGAGCACCAGCGGCCCGCCCGAAGGTCCTACGGCGGAACAACTACGCGGATGGCTCGAGGGATTGAACGACGAAGACCTGGGCCGCTACAAGATGTAATCGAGCCAAAGATTCCAAAATTGAGCGGCTGCCTTGACCAAGGCAGGAGCGTGCTTGTGCGCATCGGTGCGGAGTTGCTGGACGGAGATGCGTTTTAGGCCGAGCTCGCAGGCGTGTCCGACGTACCAGCGCTCCAAGCCCGGCTCTGTTACCTCGGGGTGGAATTGCAACGCCAGAGCGTAGTTTTCAATGGCAAAGGCCTGATTTTCATAGAGATTCGTTTTGGCGAGGTGGAGGGCACCGGCAGGAAGGTCGAAGGTATCGCCGTGCCAGTGGAACAAATAGAGACCCTTGGCGAGGAGCGGTGCAAACCAGTCTGACGCAGGGGCGGGCGCGGGTTGTGCATTAGGCGGCAGGAGCGGGAACCAGCCGATTTCGGCGCCGTGAGCGCCCGGATAGACGCGAGCGCCTAACGCGGCCGCCATGAGTTGCGCACCGAGGCAAATGCCAAGGGTGGGCTTGAGGGCCGCGAGGCGCTGGCGGAGAGACTCGATCTCGCCGGTCAGAAACGGGTAGTCGGCGGAGTCGTACACGCCAATCGGTCCGCCCATGACGATGAGCAGGTCGCATCGCTCGGCGTCGGCGAGTGGAAACCGCGCGGTCGCGACATCGATGGTCCGGATGGCAAAGCCGCGCCGCTCAAGCGCCGGCTCAAGGGAACCGAGGTCCTCGAAGGGAAGGTGGGAGAAGACGACGGCCTCAAGGGCGCGAGTGGCCATAGAAAGAAGATACGCGACCAGCGGCGAGCTATAGTTGACAGAATATCTGTTATCAGACACTATGGCAAAAATCAAAGTGTTGCATTCTATGCACGCCGCGGCCATAAAGGATAGTCTTCGGCCATCGGCAGAGGGCCATAATGAATGCCCATCAAACAAGGGTTCGGCATCAAGAAATAAGGCGGAGTTTTTAGTAGACAGGGGCAAAAAGCCGCCATACGATCCGCGCTGGTCTGTATGAGTGTGGCTTGAGCGACAGAGCTCACGTGTCACACTTCTCGTAATGGCGCCACGGATGTACCTACGTTGTGGAATGGTAGACCGAAATAAACACTATTAAGGTCAGTGAATTCTAACCGCCAGCCTCTCTTCCCTCAGCACTGCGACAGAAAAGACGCCCTCCGGACACTGGAAGACGAGGCGCTCCCTTACCCCCGCCCTGCAGACGCGCACGCTGTGGTCGGCACCGTCCGCGACAGAGGGCATGGACAGCCTGAGCCCACCCGCCAGGACACACTTTAGATTGCCCCCGATCATGTTGGCCAGTTCGCCGAGCACATCCCGTACGACATCATCCACTGTCTCTGGCCTGTCCATCGAAAGAAAGTGAGCAGCGAATGTGCAGGCCTGTTTACGGTCGCACTCCAGGGCCAGCACTCCGGGCCAATCGCCCGTCAGATGGATAGTCGCTGTCAACCGATCCTGGCTGGGGGGCCAGGGATTGTTGCATTCGCTCACTTCCAGGCACACCATGGTCCTGAACACGGATTCTACGATCTGCGCTAGTTCGCCAAGATGTATTTCAACTGTTGATTCGGTAGGCATAAGTGTCCTCTCAGCGTGCGACGTAAACGGCAGCATTTCCCACTGACTGTCTTTCAAAACACCCCTCGACGCCGCATGCTGTTTCTGCGCCGCCCAGCAGGAGCCAGCCGCCTCGATACATGGTGCCGTGAAGTTCTTTCAAGATGTTCGTCTTTGTCTTTGCGTCAAAATAAATCATCACATTACGGCAGAAAACCAGATCGAAAGGCCCGAGTGCGCGCATACTTTTGCGCAGGTCGATGGTTTCAAAACTGACCATACGGCGCACCGGATCGCACAACTGCCAGTCGGTGCCGGAACGGCGAAAATGCTTGATCAAGAGGGTTG
>JBEKXX010000134.1:0-7948 GCA_049511595.1 Occallatibacter sp.
CACATCGATGCTGCGCGATCTGGCTCCTGCGGAGGGCGGGGCTGCGGTCGAGCTGATCGAAGAGCCAACCGCCGGGCAAGCCGCCGCGTTTTACGGCGCGGCGCGTGAGCATGGATTTGCCTTTGCGCTGGATGCGGCAGGGCTGGTGGAGGAAACGGAAGACGAAGAACCGATGGCGCGGTCATTGCTTGACGTCGCTGAGGCTGCGGAGAAAAAGACCAACTTCAATGTGGGAGTCTGCGCCGATTCTGCTCGTGCGCTGCGTCTGCCGCTTACGCCCGAGCTGCGTGCACTTCTCGAAAACGCTGCCATCCTCAAGCGCGTTCACGACTGGAAGCTCGCCCTTCACATCCTCGGCGAAATGGGCGTCGAACTGCGCGGCCCGGTGGACGACATCCTGCTTCTCTCGTATGTGCTGAACCCCACGCACGCAACGCAATCGCTGGCCGATGTGGCCGCGCGCAACGGGCAAGCGCCGCCATCGACGCTGCCTGCGTCGGCTGCGGCCATCCATGCGCTCGTTTCCGCCCTACGTGAAGAGGCTGACAAAGCCGGCGTCTCACGCGTCTATGCCGAGATCGACCTGCCGTTGGCGCCGGTGCTGTACCGGATGGAAAAAGCCGGCGTGCGCATTGACACGGGCGTGCTCGACGGGCTGTCAAAGCGTTTCAGCGCGGAGATTGATCGCGTGGGAGAGCGGATCTTCGAACTGGCCGGCGAACGGTTCAATATCAACTCGCCAAAACAGCTTGCCGTGGTGCTTTTCACGAAATTGGGGTTGCCCGCTCCACCAAGCCGCGGAAAGACCAAGGCAGTTTCCACCGCGCAGGACGTGCTGGAGTTCCTGGCCGGGAGGCACGAGGTCCCTCGGCTTGTCCTCGAATACAGACATCTGGCCAAGCTGAAATCGAATTATGTGGATGCCTTGCCGCTGCTGGCCGATGCGCAGTCGCGTGTGCACACCACGTTTCAAGCGGCTGCCACGGCGACGGGGCGGCTATCGTCGGTCAATCCGAATCTTCAAAACATCCCCATACGGACGGAGCTGGGGCGGGAGATTCGAGCGGCATTCACGGCCACGCCGGGCACGCAACTGCTTTCGGCAGATTACTCGCAGATCGAACTGCGGCTCCTGGCGCACTTCAGCGGCGACCCGCTCCTGAGTCGCGCCTACGCGGAAGGCATCGACATTCATACCCTGACGGCCAGCGAGGTCTTCGGCGTCCCGGTCGAGACGATGGACAAGGAAACCCGCAATCGGGCCAAGGCGGTGAACTTTGGCATCGTCTACGGAATCTCGGCATTCGGGCTGGCCGCCCAACTCGGTATTCCGCAGGCCGAAGCCAAGGCCTACATCGATCGCTATTTTGCGCGCTATCAGGGCGTCAGAGCCTTTATCGAACGAACCCTCGCCCAGACGCGCCGCGAGGGCTGCGTGCGCACGATGTTCGGGCGCGTGCGGCCGATTCCGGACATTGAGAGCCGCAACCCGAACCAGCGGGGGTTTGCCGAGCGCACGGCCATCAACACGCCGCTCCAGGGAACCGCCGCGGATCTGATCAAGCTGGCCATGATCTCGCTCGATCGCAAGCTGACCGAGCGCAAGCTGAAGACGCGCATGGTTCTTCAGGTTCACGACGAGCTGTTGTTCGAGGTGCCGCTCGATGAGACTGAGGAAGCTGCTGTGCTGGTGCGCGCGGAGATGGAAGGCGTGGTGAAGTTGAATGTGCCGCTGGTCGCAGATCTGTCGTTCGGGCCCAACTGGAGCAATTTGAAGTGAAAGCGTCACCGGGATTCTCTGCCGGGCGCATCTGCAAAAGTAACGCCGCAATCGAATGAAAGGCGACCCGGCGGTGAACAGGGACTTGGTATCCTCTGCCGCAAAAGAGGACTTGCATACTTATGCACAATCGTTGTATATTTATTCAAGCGCGGATTTCGCTTCCTGGCCTCCGCCTTTGATTTGCCTGTAAAGGAACCACTGCCCGAAATGAACGTGCAACGCCTGAATGTAATCCGCCAAGTACTGGCCAGCACGCCTGTCGCCAGCCAGGACGAGTTGCGGCGCAAGCTGCGCCGCCGCGGAATCCATGTGACCCAGGCCACGCTCTCTCGCGACATCCATGAACTGCGGCTTTTCAAGGGTCCGCGCGGATACTCGCTCGCCAACGGTACGGCGGTCGCAGCTGAGGAAGACGATCAACCGCCTTCCCTGAACGAGATGATCGATAGCTTCGGCTTACGGGTCCGCCATGCAATGAATCAGGTGGTGGTGGGAACGGTGACGGGTGGGGCGCAGCCGGTGGCCGCGGCTCTGGACCGCGAAGGCTGGCCGGAGGTGATCGGCACCATTGCCGGCGACGATACGGTTCTTGTAGTCTGCCAGAATGCGCGCCTTGCTGGCGGCGTTGAAGCCCGGTTAAGAAAGATGCTCGAATCATGACGAAGATCGTGCAAACTGCGGTTGTGGGAGTAACGGGGTACGCTGGCGCTGAGTTGGCGCGGTTGCTGCTTCACCATCCCCGCCTCAAAGGCAAGCCGCCCGTTTTTGCCGGGCGCGTCGACAGCAAGGATCTGGCGCGCGGCGGCGTGCCGCTCACCGAGATTCATCCGCAACTGGCGGACAACGGCGAAGCCGCGCACCTGAAGCTCGAGCCCTTCTCGTGGGAACTGCTGACCGAGCTTGGCGCCGAAGTGCTTTTCCTCGCCACCCCGCATGAGCAGTCCCGCGAGTGGGTTCCGGGAGCGCTCAAGCGCGGGTTGCGCGTGATCGATTTGAGTGGAGCGTGGCGGCTGAACGAGGCGGCCAACCGCGCTGTATATGCATTTGAGGACGAAGGGACCGAAACGGCCGTGGCTACGCAGGCGCATGCCGTCTACGGCATGCCCGAGCTGTATCGCAGGCAAATCGGCGACGCGCGGCTGATCGCCAACCCCGGTTGCTACGCGACCTCCATTATTTTGCCTCTGAAGCCGCTGGTCGCAGCGGGGTTGGTCGATCTGGATCGCGGCATTGTTGCCGACGCCAAGAGTGGCGTGAGCGGCGCGGGTAAGGCTCCGACTGCGAAGACGCATTTTATGTCCGCGGCGGACAATCTTTCGGCCTACGGCATCTTCGCGCACCGGCACACCGGCGAACTGCTGGAGCAGATTGGCGTTTCCGCGAGCCAGATCGTCTTCACGCCGCATTTGCTGCCGATTCCGCGGGGTATCTTGTCTACGATCTACGTGCAGTTTAAGAAGCCGCAAACACACGAGAGCGTGGCGCAGGTGTATCGCGAGTTTTTTGCCGGCAGCCCCATGGTTCGGCTCTACGATAAAACACTGCCGCAGATTCAGTACTCGGTGCGGACAAACTACGCCGACATCGGTTTTCAGCTTGACCCGAACGGCCGCCGCGCCGTCATTGTGAGTTGCCTCGATAATCTGCTGAAGGGTGCTGCCGGCCAGGCGGTGCAGAACCTGAATGTCATGTTGGGCTGGCCCGAATCGGAAGGTCTCGTATGAAATTTGCCGCGGAGGGCCTGGAATGAAGTACGTGGTCAAACTCGGTGGCGCGGGCCTCGAAACTCCATCGCTGCTGGAAGGCTGCATGAGGGCCATCGCCGATCTTGTGCGCGACGGTAACCAGGTTGCAGTGGTCCATGGCGGCGGCGTGCAGTTGACCAAAACGCTCAAGGCGCTCGGCAAGCAAAGCGAGTTCATCGACGGCCTGCGCGTCACCGACGCGGAAACCCGCGACACCGCGCTGATGGTTTTCGCCGGCCGCGTGAACAAGGGACTGGTTGCCGCTCTGGGCGCGCTGGGCCAGCCGGCGGTCGGTCTTTCCGGCGGCGATGGACTGCTCTTCCGCGCGCGCAAGAAGCGCACCGTGCCCGATCTCGGTTACGTGGGCGAGATTGCTGCAAGCGACCCACGTTGGATTGAAGCCATCTGGCAATTGAACGGAGTGCCGGTGCTCTGCTCCATGGCCCTCGGTTTCGATGGCGAGTATTACAACATCAACGCCGACGAAATGGCCTCGGCCTGCGCCATTGCCTGCCGCGCCGATGCGCTCGTCTTCCTTACCGATGTCCCCGGCGTCAAAGGAGCCGGCGGCGAGATTCTGCGTTGGCTCTCCATCGACCAGATTGCGGAAATGGCCAAAAGCTCAGTCATCTCCGGAGGCATGCTGCCGAAGTTGGCGGCTTGCCGCGAAGCTCTTTTGAACGGCGTCAAGCGCGTACGAATTCTGCCCGCTGAGGCTGCGGGTTCCTTGCCTGATTTGTGCAGCTCGCGCGTAGCCCAGGGCACCGAAGTGATGGTGGCCTAAGGAGAGAAAATGTCGAAACTTGCTGAAATTCAAGCCGCCGAGCAGCGGCTACTCATCCACACCTACGACCGGTTCCCTGTTCTCTTTGTCGCCGGCGAAGACGTATATCTGATCGACGACGACGGCAACCGCTATCTCGACCTGCTGAGCGGCATCGGCGTCAACGCGCTCGGCTACAGCTCGAAGACGATCCAGAATGCCATCGCCGAGCAGAGCTGCAAGCTGATCAACGCGTCGAATTATTTCTTCAACGAAAAAATGGCTCCGCTGGCCGAGCGGCTGGTGCGGCTCACGGGCATGGATCGCGCATATTTCGGCAACTCAGGCGCCGAGGCCGTGGAGGCCGCGTTGAAGCTGGCGCGCGCGCACGCCGGTCTCTTGCGTGAGGAGGGCCGCGCCATCGGCACGAAATTTCTCGCGCTCGAACAGAGCTTTCACGGCAGAACCTTCGGCGCCATCTCGGCCACCTACAAGGAAAAATACCGTCTTCCCTTCGGTCCGGTTGTGCCCGGATTCGAATTCGTGAACTTCAACGACATTGAAGATCTGCGCGCTAAATTCTCCAGCGATGTCTGCGCCATTCTTCTCGAAGCGGTGCAGGGCGAAGGCGGCGTGCGCCCACTTACCCCCGAGTTCTTCGCCGAGGCGCGCAAACTGGCCGATTCGACCGGCGCGCTGCTGATCGTCGACGAGATTCAGGCAGGCTGCGGCCGCACCGGTAAGTGGTGCGCCTATCAGCACTACGACGTGAAGCCAGACGTCACCACGCTCGCCAAGCCCTTGGCGGGCGGCATTCCCATGAGCGCCACGCTCTGCACCAACGAAGTGGCGCGCGCCTTCCACGCAGGCATGCACGGCACCACCTTCGGCGGCAGTCCGCTGGCCTGCGCCGCGGCGATCGCCTTCATCGATTACGTCGAAAATGAAAACCTGATGGCGCATGTGGCCGAAACCGGTGAGTATTTCCAGCAGCAGTTGCGCGCTCTGGCCCAAAAGCACACCTGCATTACGAACGTGCGCGGCAAGGGTCTGATGCTGGCCATCGAACTCGATTCGGCCGATCTAGGCAAGTGCGCCGTCACAGAGTTGCTCAAGAAGCACATCGTCATCAACTGCACATCGGACACTGTGCTGCGCTTCTTGCCGCCGTTCATCTTCCAGCATGAACACGTCGATCAGGCCGTGGCCGCGCTCGACGAATTCTTTACCGAAAACACCGGCGTGGCAGTCGCGGCCGGAAAGAAAGGAGAAGCAGCCCATGGCTAGCAAAGTTCTCACCGAGCGGCCCGTGCCCGCTGTTCCCATTCAACATGACCCCGATGTTCTTGCCGCGGCTACGCGAATGGCAGGCGAGGATCTGTGCTCGATCGCCGATCTCTCCAGCGCCGAGGTGCGTGCCATTATGAAACTCGGTCACGACGTCAAGCTCAATCCGCGCGACTACCGGCATGCCCTGGACGCGAAGCAAATGGTGCTCATGTTCGAGAAGGCGAGCCTGCGTACGCGCCTGGCATTCGAGGCAGGCATCAACACCATGGGCGGCAACGCCATCTTTGTCGATCAGACCAGTTCGCCGCTGGGCGAACGCGAGACGATTGCCGACGTGGCGCGGAACCTGGAGCGCTGGGTGGATGTAATCGTGCTGCGCACTTACGCGCACGACACCATCACCGAGATGGCCGCCAACTCGCGTGTCCCGGTCATCAACGCTCTCTCGGACTTCGAGCACCCCTGCCAGGCGCTGGCGGATTTCATGACCATCGAGGAGCACTTTGGCACGGCGGCCGGGCTCAACTTCACCTACGTCGGCGACGGCAACAACGTCTGCCACTCTTTGGTGCTGACCGGCGCGCAGTTGGGAGCCAACGTCACCGTCGCCACTCCACGCGGCTACTCGCCGGATATCGAGATTGTGACCAAAGCGCGGGAGATCGCTGAGGCCAACCGGTGCGAGATCCGCCTGTTGCAGGATCCTCAGGCGGCGGTGGAAGGCGCCGACGCCGTTTACACGGATGTATGCGTGAGCATGGGCTTCGAGCACGAATTGACTAAACGACAGCCGATCTTCCGGCCCTTTCAGGTGAACGAGGCGCTGATGGCGAGGGCTTCGAGCCGTGCGGTTTTCATGCACTGCCTGCCGGCGCGGCGCGGCGAGGAGGTGACCGACGCGGTCATCGACAGCCCGCAATCGATTGTTTTCGACCAGGCCGAAAACCGCCTGCACGCGCAGAAGGCGCTGCTGCTTCTGCTCCTGGGCGGCTTGGCGAATGTGGGAGCTTTTAGCTGCTAGCTCCTAGCTTCTAGCTCGTCATGGCAATTTGAGCCGCATCGGTTTTGACACGTTTTTGGCTAGCAGCTAGAAGCTAGCGGCTAGAAGCTTAACCCTGAGGTTTTTCAAAGCATGTCCGTAATTCTCGAATCCCTGCCCGTCGGCCAGAAGGTTGGCATTGCCTTCTCCGGCGGGCTCGACACCTCCGCCGCCTTGCACTGGATGAAGCAGAAGGGCGCCATCCCTTACGCCTATACAGCCAACCTCGGCCAGCCCGACGAATCCGACTACGACGCTATCCCGCGCGCGGCCCTCGAATATGGCGCTGAAAAGGCCCGCCTCATCGACTGCCGCAGCGCGCTCGTTCGCGAAGGGTTCGCCGCGCTACAAGCCGGAGCCTTTCACATCGCCACTGCAGGCGTCCTCTACTTCAACACTACCCCCATCGGTCGCGCGGTCACGGGCACCATGCTTGTAGCCGCCATGAAGGAGGACGACGTCCAAATCTGGGGCGACGGCTCCACGTTCAAAGGCAACGACATCGAGCGCTTCTACCGTTACGGCCTGCTCGTCAATCCCAGCCTCCAGGTCTACAAGCCCTGGCTTGACGCCGCTTTCATCGACGAATTAGGCGGCCGCGCCGAAATGTCCGCCTTCATGCAGCGCTCCGGCTTTGCCTACAAGATGCCGGCTGAGAAAGCCTACTCCACCGACTCCAATATTCTTGGCGCAACCCATGAAGCCAAGGATCTCGAGCATCTCTCTTCGTCCGTCAAAATCGTCGTTCCCATCATGGGCGCGGCTTTCTGGCGCGACGATGTCGAAATCCAGCGCGAAGAAGTCGCCATTCGCTTCGAAGAGGGCTCGCCCGTGGCCCTCAACGGCCGGCAATTCGACTCGCCCGTCGATCTCCTGCTCGAAGCCAACCGCATCGGTGGCCGCCACGGCTTGGGCATGTCCGATCAGATTGAGAATAGAATCATCGAGGCCAAGAGCCGCGGCATCTACGAGGCTCCGGGCCTCGCCCTGCTCTTTATCGCTTACGAACGCCTGATCACCGGCATCCACAACGAGGACACCATTGAGCAGTACCGCGAAAATGGCCGCAAGCTTGGTCGCCTTCTCTATCAGGGCCGTTGGTTCGACTCCCAGGCGATCATGCTCCGCGAATCCGCCCAGCGCTGGGTCGCCAAACCCATTACCGGCGAGGTCACGCTCGAATTGCGCCGCGGCAACGACTACTCCATCCTCAACACCGAGTCGCCCAACCTCACCTTCCATCCCGAGCGCCTGAGCATGGAGAAGACTGAATCCACCTTCTCCCCGCGCGACCGCATCGGGCAACTCACCATGCGCAACCTCGACAT
>JBEKXX010000135.1:0-7941 GCA_049511595.1 Occallatibacter sp.
GCTCCCGCAGATGCCGCCGACGGACGGCGTTGGAGCATTGGCCGGCCAAATTGAAAGGCATGAACACGGGCCGATTTGCAGCGTGCATTTGTGGTTCGACCGCGAGATTACGGAGCTGGAGCACGCAGTGCTGCTGGACCGCGAGATTCACTGGATGTACAACAAGAGCCGGCTGCAACCGTGGCGCAAGACGAGTGGAAGCTATCTGGAGCTGGTGGTGAGCGCTTCGCGGAAGTTTGCGGCGCTGAGCCGGGAAGAGGCGATTGACCTGGCGGTGCGGGACCTCAGGGAATTCTTTCCCGTTGCGGCTGCGGCGAAGCTGGAGAAAGCGGCGCTGGTGAAGGAGGTTCGGGCGACATTCACAGTTCCGCCAGGAATTGATGAGGCCCGGCCTGGACCTGAGTCGCCGTGGCCGAACTGCGTGCTGGCCGGGGATTGGATTCGGACGGGGTGGCCGTCGACGATGGAGAGCGCGGTGCGGAGCGGACATCTGGCGGCGGAAGCGGTGTGCGAGGCGATGGGTGAGCGGCGGAAATTCCTTGTCGCCGACCTCAGGCCGCGGGGATTCATGCGATTTTTGAAAGCAGCTAATCCCTCCTAGCGCCTCGCTCCCCTGCCCCGTCTCAATCGAATACGACTGTCTTATTCCTGTAGCACAAGATCCGCCGGTCAAGGTGCCAGCGCACCGCCCGCGAAAGGACCATGCGCTCCAGATCGCGACCCCGCGCGACGAGGTCCTCGACCTGGTCGCGATGGCTGATCCGCGCCACGTCCTGCTCGATGATCGGCCCATCGTCCAACGCCTCGGTCACGTAGTGGCTCGTCGCCCCGATCAACTTCACGCCACGCGCGTGCGCCGCGTGATAGGGCTTTGCCCCCGTGAACGCCGGCAAAAACGAGTGATGCACATTGATGATTGCCGCAGGATAGCGCGACACAAACGCCGGCGACAAAATCTGCATATAGCGCGCGAGAACGACCAGCTCGATCTCGTGCCGCGCCAGCAATGCAAGTTGCTGCGCTTCGGCTTCAGCCCGCGTCTCTGGCGTCACCAGCACGTATTCGAACGGCACTTCATAGAACGCCGCAAGATTCTCTACCTCGCGGTGGTTCGACACAATCAGCGGAATCTCGCACACCAGCTCGCCGGTGCGCCAGCGGTGCAGCAAATCCGCCATGCAGTGCAGAACCTGCGAGCAGAAGAGCGCAACTCGGGGCTGGCGCTCGCTCGACGTCAGCTTCCAGGTCATGCTCAGCTCGCCAGCCATGGGCGCGAAGGCTGTCTTGAAGCCCGCCAGATCGAACCCGTCGAGCTCCCACTCCACGCGCATGAAGAACAGGCCCAGCTCGTGGTCAACGTGCTGGTCCGCGTGCAGAATATTGGCGCCGCGCTCGTAGAGCAGCCCCGAAACACGCGCCACCAGCCCCTTGCGGTCGGGGCAATCGATCAACAGAACTGCCGAGTCTTTCATCTTAAGTTCAGATTACGCCACCGCGCGCGCTCGCGGACCGTTGAAGGCTTTGGCAGCCCGTTACGGCGCCTTCGCCCACAACCGCATCCCTTAGTCGTAGTACTCCAGCCCAAGATGGGTGATCAGATCCGCGCCCATGATGTGGCGCAGCGTGTTTTTCAGCTTCATCGACTGGATGAACAGATCGTGCTCCGGATAAAGCCCCGGCGGCGTTTGCGGCGATTTCAAATAGAAGCTCAGCCACTCCTGAATGCCAATCGACCTGAGCTCCGGCGTGCGCCTGGCCAGATCCAGCAGCAGCACCAGGTCGAGCGCAATCGGCGCCGCCAAAATCGAGTCGCGGCACAGGAAGTTGATTTTGAGCTGCATGGGATATCCCAGCCATCCGAAGATGTCGATGTTGTCCCACGCTTCTTTTTCGTCGCCGCGCGGCGGATAGTAATTAATCCGAATCTTGTGGTAGATGTCCTTATACAAATCCGGATAAATCTCCGGCTGAAAGATGTACTCGAGCGAGCCCAGCTTCGACTCTTCCTTGGTCTTGAAGGACTGGGGCTCGTCCAAGACTTCCCCATCGCGATTCCCCAGGATGTTGGTCGAGAACCACCCGTGCACGCCCAGCATCCGCGCCTTGAAGGCCGGCGCCAGCACCGTCTTCATAAACGTCTGTCCGGTCTTAAAGTCCTTCCCGCAGATCGGCGCCGCGTTCCTCTTCGAGAGCTCGACCATCGCCGGGATGTCCACCGTCAGGTTCGGCGCGCCGTTGGCGAAAGGCACGCCCTCCTTCAGCGCCGCATAAGCATATATCTGCGAGGGCGCGATGCCCGGGTCGTTCTTCTCCAATCCCTTCTCGAAGGCCGCAATCGACTGATGAACGGCCGCAGGCTGCATGAAGATCTCCGTCGACCCGCACCAGATCATCACCACGCGGTCCACGGTCTTCCTGAAGGCGCGAATATCCGCTCGAACCTGCTCGGCCAGATCCCGCTTGTTCTTGCCCTTCTTCACGTGCGTGCCGTGCAGCCGCTTCACATAGTAGCGATTGAATACCGCCGGCATCGGCGCAATGGTCTCGAGATACGGCTTCAGTTGCTTGAGCGTCTCGCTCTTCAGCACTTGCGCATGGGCCGCCGCCTCGTACACGTTGTCTTCGAAGATGTCCCACCCCGTGAACACGATGTCGTTCAAATCCGCGAGTGGAACAAAGTCCTTGATCAATGGAGAGTTGTTATCCGTGCGCTTTCCCAGCCGGATCGTGCCCATCTGCGTAAGCGACCCAATCGGCTTCGCCAATCCCCGGCGAACCGCTTCGACGCCTGCAATCATTGTGGTGGCTACTGCGCCCATGCCAACCACCATCACGCCTAATTTGCCCTTGGCAGGCTCAACCTTCGTCCCAGCGGTCTTCTGGCCGCCTTTCCGCTTTGTCGCCATTGCTTTTCCTAACCTTCCTTTGCCGATGATTTCAAAATCAATCTCAGTACTCATTCAAGCGCACGATAGAACCGCGCCACTTTGCTCACGCCGCATCCGGCTGCCTCGCCCGGCTTAAATGCGACCAGACAAACCATATGATCGCTGCCACGAGCGCAATCTCCACGACGAGGTGAAAGCGGTGAAAACCCTGCTCGAGACGCGGATCGGTGTGCCACTTCTCTCCAAGTTTCATGCCCGCATACGCAAGGCAAAGATACCACGTGATTGACCCCAAGGAGGTGTAGATGTGAAAGCGCAGGCGCGGCATCTTTGCAATTCCCGCCGGGATGGAGATAAACGTCTGGACCACAGGCATCATGCGCGCCAGCAGGACCGCGATCGATCCGTACTTTGCAAAAAACCAGCCCATGCGGTCAAGATCGTGATGGCTCATCAGAACCCATTTGCCGTAGCGATCCACGAATGGACGTCCGCCCTTGACTCCAATCCAGTACCCGATGGCCGAGCCCACGTTGCAGCCTACCATTCCGATGGCCGCTACCATGAAGAGATTGAAGCGGCCCAGATAAACGAGATAGCCGGAGAACGGCATGATGATCTCAGAAGGGAGCGGAAGGCCGGCCGAGTTGATGGCCATCAGTGCAGCGATGCCGGCGTAGCCCCCGGCGCCGATCACACGGGTCACAAACTCCACCAGCAGGGCCAAAATCTTTTCATTCATGAGCCTTCTCAGTATATAAGCCTGACCGTGCTTCCGAGCCTTGACAGCGATGCCCTTGCCTGAAAAGTTACATGCGCACGCCTGCAAATCTCATTTGTTTTGTTAGGATGGGGTTTGATCGAAACTACGGTCGAAGGAGGATCCGTTGTCCGATCTTTCCCCTGTTCCGCTCACACTTGAAGGCTCCAGCGTGCTCCACCAGTTTTTCCGCTTCGACTGGAAGGCCTGGCGGGCAACGCCGACCGCAGATCGCGAGCGCATCGCGTCCTCTGCCGTTGAGACGCTCCGAAAGCTGGAGCGCATGAGCGTGGACGAAGGTATGCAGATGGGTCAGGGTGCGCACCATTGGCCTGTTCGCACTGCCCTCTACTCGCAACTCGGCCACAAGGGCGACCTGATGTTGATTCACTTCCGCGATTCCCTCGAAGCTCTGAGTCAGGTCGAGCTCCAGCTTGCGCAGACTCCGCTCTACGACTTTCTCGATCTCCGACATTCTTATGTTTCAGTCGTCGAGCTGGGCCTGTACGAGTCGAGCCGCAAGACGTACGAAGCCGCGTCGGCCAAGGGATTTGAGGAGCACTCGCCGGAGTGGAACGCGGAAATTGCCGCATCGCTCGAGCGCAGCGCCGAAGCCATGAAACCGCGGCTGTTTCCTGCCATTCCTGACGCGAAGTATCTCTGCTTTTATCCCATGGACCGCAAACGCGGCGAGCAGGTCAACTGGTACACGGTTCCCTTTGCCGAGCGGCAGCGCATGATGCACGAGCACGGGATGATCGGAAGGAGATACGCCGAGCAGGTGAAGCAGATCATCTCGGGATCGATTGGGATGGACGATTGGGAGTGGGGCGTCGATCTCTTCGCCGACGATCCGGTGGTCTTCAAGAAGCTCATCTACGAGATGCGCTTCGATGAAGTGAGCGCGGTGTACGCGCTGTTCGGCCAGTTCTACATCGGGGTGAGGCTGCCAGTGGAGAAGCTGGGTGGGTGGCTAAGCGGAAGGCTCAATCCGGCGTTATAACGGCCTTTTCGATTTGACTCATCAGCCGCGATCGCACCCCAGAGAGAAGCGCAGCGCGGCGCAAATCTCGCTCATGCGATCGGAGTGTAGCTGTGTCACTCGCCTTCCGAGCCGGTCCTTCGACACGGTCACTGTGTTGTGCAGGTTCACGGCGCAAGGCGCCTTCATGCCATCCGCATCGCTCAGGATAACCTCCGACGGCACGCCGCGAATCGTCGACGTGACGGGCGCAACCGTGACTGCTGCCAGATAAGCGATCGCGCTGTCGCGCGTGAGCACGACCACCGGCCGTTCCTTATCCGGCGGTGCAAAGCGATAGAGGCGGACGTCTCCTCGAGCTATTCTTTCGGCCACGCTGCCTCCGCCTCCCATGGCTGCGAGTCGCCCTGAGCTTGCGGCTGCCTTGCATAGCCCTCTCGGTCGCGGTCTTCTCTGACGCGCACCTCCAAACACCTCAGATACTCCCGAAGAGCATCGCGCACCAGCGCGGAACGATTGGCTTTCATACGGCGCGCAGCCCGGTCCGCTGCGTGCAGCAGTTCTTTGTCAACAACGACCTGAATCGTTTCCATATGTCGAGTCTATTCCACAATATATTCCACAGTCAAGATCGGGGCGCGCCGAGGCGCAGGATTAAACTCCAACCATGCCATCACGCAAACCGCTAACCCAACGGAAGAATATGCCTAAGCCAGCGGCGCGCGGCGCGCTAGCGACGGAGCGCGTCACTGCAATCCTCAAGGCACTTGACGAAGCCTATCCCGACGCGGAGTGCGCGCTCAATCACCGAACGCCTTGGGAGCTGCTGGTGGCGACGATCCTCTCGGCGCAGTGCACGGATGTGCGCGTGAACCTGGTCACGCCGGAGCTGTTCCGGCGCTTCCCTTCACCGGTGGCGATGGCCAAGGCGAGTTTGCCGGAGCTTGAAGAGCTGATCAGGACCACCGGCTTCTACCACAACAAGGCAAAGTCGATTCAGGGCGCGGCGCGGAAGATTGTTGGCGACTTCAACGGGCAGGTGCCGCAGACGCTGGCGGAACTGATCACGATTCCCGGCGCTGCGCGGAAGACGGCGAACGTGGTGCTGGGCGTGTGCTTCGGTAAGGCTGAAGGCGTGGTGGTGGACACGCACGTGTTCCGTATCGCGCGGCGGCTGGAACTGGCAAAGGGCGACACGCCGGAGAAGGTCGAGCAGGAGCTGATGCAGGTTCTACCGCGCGAGCAGTGGATCCGCTTCTCGCACCAGATCATTCATCACGGGCGCAAGGTGTGCATAGCGCGGAATCCCAAATGCGGCGAATGCAACCTGGAGCCGCTGTGCCGGTCGAAGGACAAGACCTGGCGGAGCTAGCGGGGTTAGCGGGGTTAGCGGAGTTAGGGCGCGCAAAGGCCCAGTGCAGTGGGAATTATGGAGGCGAGAAGGCCGGTTTTGGTGCACAAAATTGAATAAATTTGACCACGATTTTGAGATCGATTTGTTGATTCAAAACGAGTTAGTAGGATAATTTTGCGCTCACGGCACCTAAAAAATTTCTTTATTTATTTTTCCCTCCTTTCCTGGTTTTCGCCAGTGCGTTGAAAAGTTGCCGAACGCTCTGCGGGTGATTGACCAGGATCGATCATGGCTTGAGTATGCGCCGAAAGCATGAAATGATCGGCAAGGTTAAAAAGAAAAAGTAGATGAGCGAAACTGTTAATAGAAACAGCGACTTATACGCGATTGCGAAGGTGATTTATGAAGGGTGAGGGCTTGACATTAGGGCGAGGGAGCAAGTGAGACGCGGGGACGTCAGCGAGCGGCGAGAGCGCGTGCGACGGCCGCGATGAGGCCGGGAATGTCGGATTGTTTTGCCTCGGCCGCGGGCTCCCAGCCGAGAGCGCGCAGGGTCTGGCTGGTGATGGGACCAATTGAAATTGCCGCGACTCCCGGAAACGGAAACGCGACGCCGGCCTGCCGCGCGGCTTCGGCCAGATGGGTGACGCTGGACGAACTGGTGAAGGCCGCCGCGTGAATTCCCTTTTGAAGGGCTTCGCGCAGCAAAGCGGGCGCGTTTTCGGGCATGACGTTGCGGTAGGCGTCCACTACGTCTACGGCGGCTCCGGCGCCGCGTAGGGCATCGGGGATGATGTCGCGGGCTACCTCTGCCCGCGCCAGCAGGATCTTCTTTCCCGTCGCCTGACCCGCAAGGCACTCGACCAAAGATTCCGCGACGTAAGTTTCTGGAATCAGCGCGACGGCAAAGCCTGCGGAGCGGGCGGCGGCAGCGGTGGCATCGCCGACTGCAGCGACCTTGAGGCTGGCGGGAGCAGCGAGAGGAGAGCCGAGGGACTTGGCGCGATCAACGAGCGCACGCACCGTGTTGGCGCTGGTAAGGATAAGCCAGTGGTAGGAATCGAGCGAGCGCAGAGCCCGGTCGAGCGGCGCGAAATCCGCAGGAGGGCGAATCTCCAGCACAGGAACCTCGACCGGCTCGGCACCGAGGGCGCGCAGCCCCTCGCTCAGCTTGCCCGACTGATGCGCGGCGCGCGTGACGAGCACGCGCCTTCCGCCGAGCGGCTGCGGCGTCATCAGGCCGCTCCGCCGGCAAACTCGCCGCCGCCTGCCAGCAACGGGCCCGCTCCGCCCGCCAACAGCATCTCGGCAGTTTCGCGCCCCAGCGAAACCGGATCGGCGTTCTCGCGCGGCGCATGAAGATGCACCTGCACCACCTTGCCCGTCTTCGGAGAAGCCACCACGCCAAAGATCTCCCACCACGGATAGTCCGCTTCGTTCTCCGCGATCGAGGGCCGGCAATGAATTCCGATGGGCACCTGGCAGCCGCCGCCCAAGGCCGCCAAGGCCGCTCGCTCCGCTGTCACCGCAAAACGTGTATCGGCATGATCGAGAAACGCCACAGCCTCGATCGTTGCCGCGTCGTCTTTGCGCGTCTCAATGCCCAACGCACCCTGCCCGGCAGCCGGACAAAAATCCTTAGGGTCGAGCCGCTCCCGCACCCAATCCGTCTTGCCCAGCCGGTCAAGCCCCGCGCCGGCTAGCAGAATCGCCTCCACCTGTCCCTCGGCCAGCTTGCGCAAGCGCGTATCCACGTTGCCGCGAAACTCCTGCAGCTTCAGGTCCGGCCGCAGCGCCTTCAACTGCGCGCGCCGCCGCTGGCTGCTGGTTCCCACGCGCGACCTTTTCGGCAGCTCCGCCAGACTTGCGTATTTCACCGATACGAGCACGTCGCGCGGATCGACGCGCACGGGCGTGGCGGCGAGCGAGAAGGGCGCGAGCAGCTCGGTGGGCAAAT
>JBEKXX010000136.1:0-7874 GCA_049511595.1 Occallatibacter sp.
ACCTCCTCCGGGCTCGATCCGCCGTTGGTGTCGCAGACCACGATGCGGCTCACCTTCTGCCGGACGCACTGCTCCGTCAGTTGGTGAAAGTAGTCGAGACTGCGCTTGCTGAAATCCGCGTCGCAGGGGTTGCCGTTCTCGCGACGGCCGCAGTTGGCGTCCAGCGCGTGTTCAAGATCGACGAGAACTTCGAGCCCGTGCGATTGCAGGCAGTCGATGGTCTCTCGCGTCATGAGGAGGTTCTCTTCGGGCGTCGTTTCCAGCGAGCGCTCGACGTCGAGCAGCCGGGACTTGACCACGATCACCGCCGCGGGAATGCGATGCTTGCGGCGAAGGATGAACTTCACGTCGCGCCATTCCTCGACTTTGGCGCCGCGGCCACGCGTACGCCCGAACAGCGCCAGCTTCATCGCGCCGGTATCGACGGAGTCGAGCGCGGCGGTGAGGTCTGAGACAAACTGATTGGCGCCGGCAAACCCGATCTCGGCGTAGTGCACTCCAAACCCCGCCATCCGCTGCAAGAGCACTACGGCGTTGGGCACGGAGATTTCGAGCTCAGGCTGCTGCAAACCGTCGCGCAGGCTGGTATCGAAGAGTTCGACTTTAGGTGTCGCGTTTTCCGTCATTGGATCCTACTAGGTCCACGAATCCCGCACAAAATCGGGCAGATGCTCGGGAGGATGCTCTACCTTCATCATATCTTGCTTGCTTCTTGATGAGGCGGCGAACGGTTTGGGCGAAGGCGGCGCGACGAAGCCCGTGGTTTACACCCGCTTTTGCCAGTGCGCCGGATCGCGACTGCCGTGAAAACAGGCGATGACGGTGAGCGTTCCGTCGGCCTCGATGACGAACATCAGAGCGTAGGGAAAGCGGCGGAGCAGGGCGCGGCGCACGTTTTTGTAGATCACGGGGAATTGGCGGGGGTTGGCGTTCATACGCTCAACCATGGCGTCAACCGCCGCGCGGAAACGCCGGCCCAGGCCAGGAGCCTCGTTCTCGTACCATGCCTGCGCGGCGATCAACTCGGCGCGTGCGCGTAGGGTAAAAATTACCGGAAACACTACGGGCAGCGCTGCTCAAGCTCGGTTTTCAAAGCCGCCCAGGTGATGCCTTCGCGCCGGTCCTGGTCGAGCGTCGCAAGGCGGCTGTCAAGCTCCGTCCGCTGCTCCGCAGTTAGCGGAAGCTGGTCTTCGTCCAAGCTGTCCCAAAGCTGCGAGATTAAAGCAAGGCGCTCGGGCGGGGTCAGGCGCACAAGCTCGTCTTGGGTGAGTAGTTCCATGCATTGAGCATAGGAAATAACGCGAGGGAAAGCAATAGAGGGGCAGAGCGCCGTCCCTACGGGACTCCCGGAGTCAATGCTTCATCGCGTTCCCCACGTTGAAACGCGGGGCTAACCAACATTGCGCCTACGGCGCGGGAGCCTTCCAATCCGCGTCGATCCCGAGACGAAGAGCAACCGCAGATCCTTCGCTCCGCTCAGGATGACAGCCGTTGTCTGGTGCGAACCTGCGTGACTAGCGGGCAGATGAGGCGCGGGGAGCGGCAATTCCCTGCCCCGCTCACACCGCCTGCGCGGGAGAAGGCTCGGGCGAAGGCGGCGCGAGGAAGCCCGTCTCCTGATCCTTGTACTGCAGTTGATAGAGCTTCCAGTAAAGGCCGCGATGCGCCAACAGCTCCTGGTGCGAGCCCATCTCGCGCAACTGGCCCTTGTGCATCACAAGAATCGTGTCGGCGCGCTGAACAGTAGAAAGCCGGTGCGCGATCAGCACGCTGGTGCGGCCCTCGACCATGCGCTCCAGCGCGGAGCGGATGCGCAGCTCGGTGTCGGTATCGACGCTGGAAGTGGCCTCGTCCAGGATGAGGATGCGCGGATTGAAGGCCAACGCGCGGGCGAAGTTGATGAGTTGCTTTTGGCCCGTGGAGAGCGAGCTTCCGCGCTCACGCACGGGCTCTTCGAAGCCTCGCGGGAGGCTCTCGATAAAGTCGAGCACGTTCACGTCACGCGCCGCACGGCGCATCGTCTCGCCGGTGATGCGCTCGTTGCCGAAGCGAATGTTCTCGCCAATGGTGCCGGAAAAGAGGAACGGATCCTGCAGAACCACCGCGAAGTGCTGGCGCAGCGCGCGGAGATCGTGATCGCGCAGGTCAACTCCGTCCAATACAATGCGCCCCGCAGTGACCTCGTAGAAGCGCATCATCAGGCTGGTGAGCGTGGTTTTGCCCGCGCCGGTGTGCCCGACGATGGCGACCGTCTGCCCCGGCTCGATGATGAAGGAAACATCCTTGAGAATCCACTCGATGCCGTCAATTGCGGCGAGGGCGGCTGCGTCTGGCTCAGGGGCTAAAGCCCCATCTGAATTTGTGGCTCTATCGGCACGACTCAAGCCACCCCTGCGACGAAGACCTGTCGCAGGGGGCCCCGGCAAGTCGTGCCCTTTCAAAGCAGCTCTGGCAACAGCGGCCTTTTGTGCTTCGGTCAGTTTCTGATACGTGAACCAGACGTGATCGAATTCAATCCGATTCGATCCGTCGCCAGGAACAGGATGCGCGGGGCTCACGATCTCCGGCGCCGAGTCCAACAGCTTGAAGATGCGCTCGCAGGCGGCCATCGCAGCCTGGAGAATGTTGTACTTGTCGCTCAGGTCCTGGATGGGCCGCCATAAGCGCAGCGAGAACTGCGTGAACATGATGAGGACGCCGATGGTGACGGTGGGCGGCAGATGCAGCACGCCGAATCCGCCGCGCCACACCACCAGTGCAATTGCGACCGACGACAGAAAATCCACTGCCGGGTAATAGAGCGCGTAGGCAAAGATGGTGTCGATAAAGGCGACCATGTGCTGCCGGTTCACCGCTTCAAAGTCTTTGTAGGCGCGATCCTCGCGGTTGAAGAGCTGCACCACGCTCATACCGGAAATGTGCTCCTGCGTGAAGCTGTTGATGCGCGCGATGGCGGTGCGCACACGGCGGTAGCTTTCGCGCACGTGGTCGCGGAAGATCCGCGTCACGACGAGGATCAGCGGCAGGACGGAGAATGCCAGCAGCGCCAGCCACCAACTGATGGCCAGCATCACGCAGGCCATGATCGACAGCATGAAGATGTCGTTGACGATGGACAGGATGCCGTCGGTGAACATGTCGTTGATGGCGTCCACGTCCGAGGTCAGGCGCGTGACCAGACGGCCGACGGGGTGAGAGTCGAAGAATCCCACGTGCATGCGCTGCATGTGCCGGAAGATGTCGCGGCGCAGGTCGAACATGATCTTCTGGCCGGTCCACTGCATCAGGTAGACCTGTACGACCTCGAAAAGGTAGGCCGAAATCAGCACGGCCAGGTAGATGACGGCCAGCCGGGTGACGCCTGGCACGGCGCCAGAGGGAAGCACGTGCGCGAGAGGACTGCTGTTGGCGACCCAGTGAGACACCGCGTTGGCAGGGTCCTTCGCACTGGCTTCCGGAGCCAGATAGCGGTCGACGGCCACCATCACCAGAATCGGGCCGGTCACGTCGCAGAGCGATTTGAGGCAAACCGCCAGCGCAGAGATGCCGGCCTGCAACCAGTAGGGACGGACGTAGCGGCTTAGCCGCCGCATCAGCCGCGAGTCGTAGACCTTGCCGATCGGGTCTTCTTCGGGCTTTCGCTTTGGTCCTTCAGCGCCTGATTCCTGGGTTTGTTTGTCGTCTTTTTCCGCCATCGGCCGGGTGGGGTATGCGTCCTTCTTCATTGTACGGGGACGAGGGCGCTAGGGTGCAAAGAGAGGGAGCCGTTGCGCTATGCGCGATAGAAATTTGCGAAAGAGCCCTATCCGCCAGGCTCCGCTTTTGGTGGCGCAGGCTTGGCTTCCGCCTTCGGCTTCGGTACGGGCCGCGAAACCCCCATGCTCAACAGCAAATAGCCAAATCCTTTGCGCAGCAAGTCAGCGAGGCTCATGATCGCACTTCCCTTCCGTTGCGCAGCCGGTGCTACCGTCGCACCGCTAACTCTCACTTTGACTTCATTGCAGCAGTGTCCTGCGCCGCTTCCGCGGGCTGCTCGCCGCGTACCAACTGCAGCGCCGCAGGGGGCAGCGGCTTATCGGCATTGGCCAGCAGCAGGCTCACCTGCCAGATTTGGGTCTCGCTCAGTACGTCTTTGAACGCCGGCATGCCCGTCAGGCGGATGCCGTTGGCCACCTTCCAGAACGTCTCGCCCGGCGGGTCGTCGCTCACCCCCACCACGCTGCTGTTCGCATGTTTTTCCCAAAGCGGCGGAGCGGCCGGGGCCATGTGCGCCGCAAAGACCGAGGGCTTGCCGTGAAAGCCATGACATGCGGCGCACTGGTCGCGGTAAATCCGCGCGCCTGCGACAAGATTCTTCTCGTCCGCCTGGATCAGAGCGCTACCCGGCATTTCGCGCCCAATCCGCACACTCAAAGGAATATGCGTGATCCACCGCTCAAGCGGCAGCGGAGGATCGGCCACGGCCACCGGCGGGTGTCCCAAGCTAAACCATGCCAGCAACGCAACCGGAGCCAGGGCCAACCCGAGAATGACTCCAAAGGCAATGCGAACCACCGTTTTCGCCCCCCATCGCTTCCATCGTATCTTGTTCCGGCGTTGCCGGTGATTTTTGTTCCGGATTTGCAGATTATTTCGGTAATTTACGCAACGATGTTTCCAGGCCGTCCATCGGAACCGTCATTGGCTGGGCGGCGCCGGCCAGAGCCGACGGGCGTCTAATCTCCGTGCATCCATTCGCCAGCCTCAGCACAAGGCTCCCCCAAGGTGATTTAATACCTAATGGGGAAGCGCGGCATCGCGCCTGCTCAAAAAACCAGAACCTCAGAGAAGCGGTTCCGCTGCAGCGAGCTTCCTGAGCCGTCAGCGAGTGCGATTGCACACTTCCGTGGAGGAAATCCGAACCCGATGTTCTCATTTCGCCGTCTTGCTTTTTTGCTGGCGCTCGCGTTGCCGGCATTGCCCGCCGTTCCGGCTCAAAGCTCGAGCAGCTCCTCATCCAACCCAATGCAGGATCAAGGCCAAAGCTCCAGCCAGGCGCAGCAGCCCGGCGGTGAGACGCAGGGCCAGATAACCGTGCAGACCCGCATCCGGCTCCGCCGCGAACAGCGCCGCGCCACGGCCATCCACGACGCCTACGACCACCGCTGGGAATCGTACATGGATACGGGCTACCTGCGCTTCAAACCCGGCCCCTCGTTGCAGCGCCTCACCTACTATGCCTGGGAAACCGGCCTGACCCGTTTCACCAACGAGCGGCTGGGATACACGCTGGTCGGCCGCGGGTATTTCGGCACCGCATATTGCGGCATCACGAACTACTGCACCGGCGCCTTCACGCGGCCCGCCATCAGCCAGTACGATGTGCTGGGCGGGCCTGTCTACCGCTTCTACTTACAGCCGAAATACTCCATCTCCGGCCGTGCGATGGGCGGCTGGGCGCACGGCAACTTCTCCGGCGACACGAATGGCATTTCTCCGCCGCTCCTAGGCCTTTACCCCGATGCCAACACGTACGCCGCCAGTTTCAGCGTGATCGGCGAGTATAACTTGACTTCCAACATCGCCTTCAAACTGGCGCCGGAATATTTCTTCACCGGCTTTGGATCGACGGTGCAGGCAAGTCGAGGGTTCACGGCCGGAATAATCTACCGCTTCGGGAAGCAGTAAACACAGAGATCAGTGGTCAGGGATCAGGGGTCACTGGCGGCTGCAAGCCTACTTTCCCTCCCTGTCCCCAGCCTCACTGCAGAATCGGAATGCCGGCGATGCGCTGCTGCCACTCGGCGGGGCCGGTCTGGTGCACGCTGGTTCCCTTGGAATCGACGGCCACGGTGACGGGCATGTCCTTCACTTCGAACTCGTAGATGGCCTCCATGCCCAGGTCCTCGAAGGCCACCAGGCGCGAGCCGCGAATGGCCTTCGAGACCAGGTAGGCCGCGCCGCCGATCGCGATCAGATACACGGCGCCGAACTCGCGGATGGCTTCGATCGCTTCCGGCCCACGCTCGGCCTTACCCACCATGCCGAGAAGGCCGGTTTCCGCGAGCATCTGGCGCGTGAACTTGTCCATCCGCGTCGCGGTGGTGGGTCCGGCGGGGCCGACGACCTCTTCGCGCACCGGATCGACCGGGCCGACGTAGTAGATGAAGCGGCCGCGAAGGTCCACGGGCAGCTTTTCGCCGCGGTTGAGCATGTCGCTCATGCGCTTGTGCGCGGCGTCGCGGCCGGTGAGGAGCTTTCCGGTAAGGAGAAGCACCTCGCCGGGCTTCCATGTGTCCACCTCGGCGCGGGTGACGGTGTCGAGGTTCACGCGCCGCGCTCCGGAGACGTCATAGGTCAGCTTGGGCCAGTCGTCGAGCGCAGGCGGATCGAGAAAGACGGGGCCGGAGCCGTCGAGCACGATGTGCGCGTGGCGGGTGGCGGCGCAGTTGGGGATCATGGCCACAGGCAGATTGGCGGCGTGGGCGGGCGTATCGACCACCTTCACGTCGAGCACCGTGGTCAGGCCGCCCAGCCCCTGTGCGCCGATGCCCAGCCGGTTGACCTTGTCGTAAATCTCGACGCGAAGTTTTTCGGCGGTGGTTATTGGGCCGCGCGCGATGAGCTCCTGAATGTCGATGGGGTCCATAAGGGACTGCTTGGCGAGCAGCATGGCCTTTTCGGCGGTCCCGCCGATGCCGATGCCGAGAATGCCCGGCGGGCACCAGCCGGCGCCCATCGTGGGCACTGTTTTGAGCACCCAGTCGACGACCGAATCGTTGGGATCGAGCATGACGAACTTCGCCTTGGCCTCGGAGCCGCCGCCTTTGGCCGCCACAGTGACTTCTACGGTCGAGCCGCGCACGAGTTCGACAAAGACCGCTGCGGGCGTGTTGTCTTTGGTGTTGGTGCGCTTGCCCGCGGGGTCGGCCTGCAGGCTGGCGCGTAGCTTGTTGTCGGGATCGAGATAGGCGCGGCGGACGCCGGCGTCGATCATTTCTTGCAAATCGAGGGGTTCCTCGCCGGGGCCGGGCTCAAAGCGCACATCCATGCCCAGCTTGACGAAGGCGTTCACGATGCCCGTGTCCTGGCAGATGGGCCGGTGGCCTTCGGCGCACATGCGGCTGTTGATGAGGATCTGCGCCATGGCGTCGCGCGCGGCGGGCGACTGCTCGCGTTCGTAGGCCTGAGCGAGCGCTCGAATGTAATCCATCGGGTGGTAGTAGCTGATGTACTGCAATGCGCCCGCAACGCTCGAGATGAAATCTTCCTGGCGGATGACGGTCATGGTGTCCCTCGATAAGCCAACTCTCTAGGGTAGCGGACGAGGAGACTTCACGTCATGTGATGGTTCGAGTGGAAGCTCCCGAGGAGGCGTGTACGGAAAGCTACGAGGGTTTATTGCCATTTCCATGCCAGCACCCCAAAGACAACTGAGAGCACGAGAAGAATTACAATCCGTGCCCAGTCGTGACCCGTCGGGGAATGCGTCAGTGCGTCAAGGAGCAGTGGAACGAAGACAAAGCAGAAGCCCGACGCGAAGCTGCTAAGAACTGCACGATGCCTGTACCACCAAGAGGCTCTGCTGATAATGCCCTCGAACTCCTCTCTCAGCAGATTTGCATTCCTGTTCATTGCGGAGTTGTACTGCTCTTCTTCCGTACCCTTGTCCGCTGGCCCTGGGTCCGGCTTTTCTATTACTGGAAGCCCTTTCTTTTGCGCTGCCAGCGCATCGTCTAGAAATGCTTTTCGGCTGAAAAACGCGGTGGCAATCTGGACGTGCGAGAATCGGGTCTTCACTTTCTCGGCGAGATCAAAACCCTTTTGCGCAACAATACCTGCCCTGAGGAGCTGTTCACGAAGCTCCCCTTCTGACTTAGTCACTTCAAAGTCTG
>JBEKXX010000137.1:0-7807 GCA_049511595.1 Occallatibacter sp.
CTCAGTCACCTTGTTCGAGAAAATGCCCATTTTACAGGCCCTTCAGCAAGCCGATTACACAATCGCAACCATCCCCCATCCCAACCAACTGACTCTGTTCGACTTTTAACCGGACAGTAGTGTTCTCTGTTCTCTGTTCTCTGTTCTCTGTTCTCTGTTCTCTGTTCTCTGTTCTCTGTTCTCTGTTCTCTGTTCTCTGTTCTCTGTTCCCTGTTCCCTGTTCCCTGTTCCCTGTTCTCTATTCCCTATTCCCTATTCCCTTGGTCCCTTGGTCCCTCGTTCCCTGCCTTTACGCTCCGTGGCATTTCTTGTACTTCTTGCCGCTGCCGCAGGGGCACGGATCGTTGCGCCCGACTTTTTCCCCTGTCCGCCGCTGCGTGGGCTGGCTGGGTTCTCCGCCGCCTTGCCGGCTGGCCACGGCAAGTTCCCGCTCCTTCTTGCGGTGGAAATCCTTCTCCAGCTCGTCAATGGTCGTCGTAGGCTGGCGCACGGCAATCGCGATCTCCCGCGGCGCTCCGTCGCCCGCAAGCGGCTGAGCGGCGCTGGCCACCGGCGGCGCTTTGGGTACGGTACGCTGCGGGCGCGGCGCCGCATCCACAGGCTGCCCGTCCGGCCCGATAATCTGCATCCGGAACAGGAACCGCACCGTGTCTTCCTGGAACTTCAGCATCATCGCCTCGAACATTTCAAAGGACTCCCGCTTGTATTCCACCAGCGGATCCCGCTGCGCATAGCCGCGCAGGCCGATTCCCTCTTTCAGGTGGTCCATCGAGAGCAGATGATCTTTCCAGAGCCCGTCAATCACGCTCAGCATCACCATCCGCTCGTGGTAGCGCATGGTCGCCGCGCCCAGGATTTTCTCCTTCGCCTCGTAAGCCTCGGTCAGCTTGCCGAAAATCTCCTCACCCAGCTCATGCCGGGTAAGCTCCTCCGGCTTGATGCCAGACGTAGTGAGATCGAATCCGAAGTGGTCGACGAGTTTCTCTCCCAGCCCTTTGAAATCCCACTCATGCTGCCGCGCGCGCTCCGGCACGTGCTCGTCGAGCAGGCCGCTCAAGATTCCGCCGACGTAATCCTCCAGGATCAGCTCCCGCTGTTCGACGCCTTCCAGCAGTTGCCGGCGCAGCCCGTACACCGCCTCGCGCTGCTTGTTCATCACGTCGTCGTACTCGAGCAGATGTTTGCGCGACTCGAAGTTCTGCGCCTCCACCGCTTTCTGCGCGCCCTCGATGCGCTTGGAGATCATCCTCGACTCGATGGGCACGCCTTCCTCCATGCCCAGCCGCTCCAGCAGTGTGCTCACCCACTGCTTGGCGAAGATGCGCATCAGGTCGTCTTCGAGCGAAAGATAGAACCGCGACTCGCCCGGATCGCCCTGCCGGCCGGCGCGCCCGCGCAACTGGTTGTCGATGCGCCGCGACTCGTGCCGCTCCGTGCCGAGAATGAAAAGACCTCCTGCCGCAATCACCTCTTCGTGTTCGCGTTGCGCGGCTTCGGCGTGGCCTTTATAGGTTTCGGCCCAATCCCCCTCTGAAACTTCGAACTCCTGGCCGGAATAGTAAAAGCGCAGGAAGCCTTTGGGCGCCATGGGATTGATGGCGCCCTCGGCCACGCTGATGGCGCGCGCCTTGCTGCTCCCGTTCGCATCCTTGGTCTTCACCAGCTCCTGTCGCGCCATGAACTCGGCGTTGCCGCCGAGCAGAATGTCGGTGCCGCGGCCGGCCATGTTGGTGGCGATGGTCACCATGCCTCGGCGGCCGGCCTGCGCCACATATTCGGCTTCCTTCTCGTGCTGCTTGGCGTTCAGCACCACGTGGCGCACGCCCTTGCGCTGCAGGATCGCCGAAAGCCGCTCCGATTTTTCAATCGACACGGTGCCCACCAGCACCGGCTGCCCCTGCTCGTGCAGCTCCGCGATGTTGTCGGCCGCCGCGTTATATTTTTCCTTTTCCGTGCGAAACACCACGTCGGGATTTTCCAGCCGCAGCAGCGGCTTGTTCGTCGGAATCACCACGATTTCGAGTTTATAAATCTTCTCGAACTCCGCCGCCTCGGTCTCCGCCGTGCCCGTCATGCCGCTCAGCTTCTGATACAGGCGGAAATAATTCTGGAACGTAATCGTGGCCAGCGTCTGGTCTTCCTTGCGGATGCTCACGCCTTCCTTGGCTTCGATCGACTGGTGCAGCCCGTCGCTCCAGCGGCGTCCGGGCATCAGGCGGCCGGTGAACGTGTCCACGATGATCACTTCGCCGTCCTTCACCACGTAGTCCACGTCGCGCTTGTAGAGCGCGTGCGCCTTGATGGCCGTCTCCACGTAGTGCTTCAGTTCCCAGTTCTCCGCGTCGGCGATGTTGCCGATGCCCAGCACCTTCTCGATCGTCTCCCATCCGGAGTCCGTGACGCCGATCGTCCGCTGCTTCTCGTCCACGATATAGTCGCCGCTCAGGTACTTCTCGCCCTCGCCCAGCCGTATGCCCAACTGCTCCTGGCGCCGCGTGTCGCTCCACTCCACCTCTTCGCCCAGCTCCAGTTGCGGAATGATCCTCCGCACCCGTGCGTACTTGTCCGTCGTCTGGTCCGTCGGGCCGGAGATGATCAGCGGCGTCCGCGCCTCGTCGATCAGGATCGAGTCCACCTCGTCCACGATCGCGTAGTAATGCCCGCGCTGCACGCAATCCTTGCTCTCGAATTTCATGTTGTCGCGCAGGTAGTCGAACCCGAACTCGTTGTTGGTGCCGTACGTGATGTCCGCCCCGTACGCCGCGCGGCGCTCGTTGTCGTCCAGATCGTGAACGATCACGCCCACCGTCAGCCCCAGAAACTCGTAAATCTTGCCCATCCACTCGGCGTCGCGCTTGGCCAGGTAGTCGTTCACCGTCACCACGTGCACGCCGTGTCCGGCCAGCGCATTCAGGTAGCAGCTCAGGGTAGCCACCAGCGTTTTGCCTTCGCCGGTCTTCATTTCGGCAATCTTGCCCTGGTGCAGCACCATGCCGCCGATCAACTGCACGTCGAAGTGCCGCATCTTCACCGCGCGCCAGCCCGCCTCGCGCACCACCGCGAATGCCTCGGGCAGAATCTCGTCCATCGCTTCCCGTTCGGCCGACTTTATTTCTTCCGGGTCCGTAATCCCTTCCAGCCGGGCCGCAACCCGCGCCCTGAACTCGGCGGTCTTCGCCTTCAGATCTTCATCCGAGAGCTTCTTCGTCTCCGGCTCCATCGCACTGATGGCCTTCATGATCGGCATGAGCCGCTTAATAGCTCGTTCGTTTGCCGTACCGAAAATTTTGGCTAGAATCTTATCGAAAAACACAGGTTTCTCCGCTTACCAGTGTAAATGGAGAGGGTGAAGGCGGGATCTCGACTGGGGATTGACTCAGTGGACAATAAAGCAGAAACGAAGCGTCTCTTAAGCGGCAACAGCGGAAGTGATCTTGCGCGGCCTGCCGCCACGACGGTCATTCCGCTTTGCGACTGCGACCTTGGCGGTGCTTCTTGATTTGCCACCGAGCGCGGCGAGCCGGCTGGCCACCCAGTTCCGCGAGCCGAGAAAGCCCAACAGCAAGGACGGCAGAATCGAAGCGCTTGGGTTAATGCACTTGGCAGACGCGGCGATTAATGGCCAGACTTGGCTCAGTTGGTAGGGCTGCTGGCGATGGTGGCATAGTCCTATGTTTGGTAGTTTTCCTTTACTCCACCCCGTTCAACCCATCGACCAAAAGTGCTACCGTCAGCCAAGCGTTGGCTATCAATCCACCATACGTAATGAAAGCCGGTTTCCCGATCTTCCTCTAAAAACAAATCCCTATAATTGACCTTGCCATAAAAATGCACATATTTCCTGCGGTCATTGATAGCGTTCCAATCGAAGGGGACTTCAGAAACGGCATATCTGGTAACACCATCGGAGGTTGGAGAAAAGAAAGAGCCAAGATTCAAGCCATAATTCCCGTTGCTAAAGGTGCTATATTCCCCACTGCAACTCTGGTCAGTTTCGGATATATCAACAATCGCATATGCATACTTGATTTTACCGGCCGTAAGCCCACGATTAAAGACCTTGTAAGCCACAACGTCATAGGGCGGAGGTGGGAGATTGCAAGCGGGAGACGCTGGAATATTCATTGCTTCTACTTGGATTATTGCCCGTTCCTTTTTAACGGTATGTTCAATATTATCTCTGGCAGCTTTAGCAGCATCAGCGGTTGCCGTAGCTGCTTCTTTCATGGCCCACATGCTTTTAATAGCTACAATTACGCCCCAGCAACCGATGAAAACCAATAGGTAAGTGCTGACCGTCGCAGCTATATCCCAGCCGCTTTTGTCACTCATAACAGCTATCGCTGCAACTATCAATCTTTTCATCGATCAACTACTCCCTTAGTGCTTTGTCGTAACAGCCACTTGGAGGCTTATGATCCAAAGATCCTTGTAGCCCGTTCCTCATATGTCTTCAGCTTGACTTCGCCGCCCACGCCGTGCGTTTGACCGCATGATATGCGGCGAACAACTGTATATATGCCGCCGGAGTAATCTCTTCCGGGAACTCAGGACCGTACTCAACCAACAGCCGCTCGATTCGCATTTTCGCGGGGCTTTGCAGCCACGCTATTCCGTACTCACCGAAATTCAGGACAGTTGTCATTCGAAGAGTTGCAACGATGATCTCGCGAGTCTGCCGGTCAGCTTGCATGTATTCCGCTGCCCTTTGCCTAACCTGGGGCAATATGGCCATAATCCTAGAGCGCAACGGCTCGTCTGAAACGCGGGCAATTTCGTCGATGTCCTCGCCCTTAAGGAAATTTGCAACTTGCGCGGCGAGAGCTTTGGCTGCATTGTCGTCCATTTGCGAAGAGTAAATGTTACTAAGGTCCGCGAACAGATCAACCTGAAGCGCGCGCAAACACATTGCGAAGTTCTCATCCAGATCGTCGAGTGACCGTAGGTTGTACTCCCGTTCTGCTCGTTTGAGGAAAAACCGCGACAAAAACCCCATGGTTATGTCCTCCGTGATGTCCAGAAATTCGCAGCAAATGTGATGATGATGATCTGAGCACCACACACCATATTTCTGAGCCAAGGCGCAGCGGGATAACAAATTATAGACGAATGCGGCTATCCCAAGAATCCACACCCAAACCCTCTTACTGGCTTCTGCAGCGCGAAACGCGGGGTATACGAGCTCTGAGTGTCGAAGCAGCACAGGAGAGGATTAAGCTACCGCCGCGACAGTGTTCTTCTGGGCCGGCCTCCCCTGCGCCCATTTCTTTTTGCGACCGCAATCTTTGCCGCGCTCCTCGATTTGCCGCCAACTGCGCCAAATGATCAGGCTTACAGGCAAACACTGGGAATCGGCCTCTATAGCGGGTCTCCTGTAGGTGTAGACCAAGGCACAATCGCTAAGTGGCTTTTTCATCGAGAAAAAGCCGCCTTGAATCCTGTCCGAAAGGCTCATAGTTGCAGGAGAACTGCCGTAAAATACAGCGAATCGTTATCAAGAATACAGGCCATGGTACAGACCTTCGGAATCGATAAAACACGGCATAAACCGAAGCGCTTGGGTATTGCCCCCTAAGCAGCAAGGCACATGCACCGCGCCGTGGCGAAGTGCCAATCGCTCCAACCCTGCGCCTAGCTGCCATGCGCAGTTTCCACACTGAGCCGAAGCGCTTGGGTAATTGCCTCCTAAGCAGCAAGGCACGTGCACCGCGCAGTGTCGGCGTGTCAATCGCTCCAACCCTGCGTCTAGCTACAAGCGCAGTTTCCACGCTGAACCGAAGCGCTTGGGTAATTACCCCCTAAGCAGCATGGCACTTGCACCGCGCGGTGGCGGCGTGTTAATCGCTCCAACCCTGCGTCTAGTGTGGTGTCCCCGAATTTCGTGACACAATGAGCGAAGAACAACCGCAGATCCTTCGACTCCGTTTGGCCGAAAAACGGCCAAACTCCGCTCAGGATGACAGCTTTGTTTTTGATGCAAACTTTAGGGACAGGACACTAGTACTACTGTGTTATAAGAATCCGCGAAGACAGCACGGACAACGTGGCAGAGAGCGGGCGAGGTGGGTTGCGATCTGCCGTCGCACAGTGGCAATGGATTGAGGGTTATGCCGTTCTGTCCGTACGGGCAGCGCCTCGGGGCTTGTAGTCGAACTGCACCGGGGGTATGCGAATCTGGATATCGGCGGCCTGGAGTGGCCGCGGGTTGCCTGAGGGGGGAAAAAGGCATCGTTCCCGTACCAGGAAGCCGTAGGCTGCAATCGACAGGGTTGCATGATGGTGAAATCCGCGCCAGTTCCGGCCTTCGAAATGTCCCAGGCCAAGTTCCTGCTTCAGTTCTTCGTAGTCGCGCTCGATGCGCCAGCGTAGTTTGGCGATGGCAACCAGTTTGCGCAGGGCGATCGATGCGGGCAGATTCGACAACCAGTATTTTGTCGGCTCCTTTTCCCCTGTCGGCCACTCGATCAACAGCCATTGCTCAGGATGCGGTTCCTTGCGCCAGTAGTCGCGATGGGCCACGCGAACACGTATGGCAGTAAACCGTGAACGCATCATGCAGCGTGTTCCCTCACGCCAGCTCACCTTGTGCAAGTCGGTGGCGCTCAGGCACAAAGCAAGTTGCCTGGCGATAAGCGGCTGATGCTGTTCATCCCTCCGCAGCAGCCGTGGCGGACGGCCCATTTTGCCCTTCGGCCGGGGCGGCAGCGGCATGCTGCCAGGAGGCCAAAGTGTGGTCGAAGACTTGATGCCAACCGCATAGCAAAGTTCCAGTGATACGAGTCCCTCCCTGAATCCACTGTCGTCGCCGTAGGCGGCGTCGGCCAGCACCACACCACGCGGTACATCCTCGTTGACCAGCGAGCGGATCTGCCCGAGCACAATATCCGGCTTGGTCTGGAAGCTTACCTCCTGGGGTACACCAACTTCCTTGCGCCGCTCATTGTCGTTTGCCCACACCTCGGGAAGATAGAGCCGGTACGCCGCGGGAATACTAGCTTCTTCGGTGGCAAGCGATACGCTCACCGCCACTCGGCAGTTGTCCTGCTTGCCTAATTGCCCGCAGTACTGACGGGCCACTCCAACCGAATGAGTTCCCTTCTTGGGGAATCCCGTGTCATCCACAATCCAGGCTGCAAGTGCATGCCTCCGCATCATGGCTGGCAGCACCTGGCTGCGAACCTGTTTCAGAAGCGCATCATCGCTCCAGGCTGCATCGGCAACGACGTGATGCAACGACTGGTGCATCTGGCGTACCTTGCCGGGTGCCAGACGTGCCGCCATTGGCTCGACGCTCTTGCGCTCGATCGGCAGCATGAGTCCCTTGGTGTAGTTCTCCATGGGAACCCTGCGATCAGCGTGCCCGGCGGCTTCTGTAAGGCCATCCAGATAAGCCTGAAGGCGTTCCGCCTGACGGGAGAATTCAAGTTGGCGAAGGCTCATTCCGTGAGCGTACTACCCGACAATCTCCTCTGCCAGATCAATCAACTCTCAGGTATCTACTTTATAACACAGTAGTACTAGCTACCGTGCGCAGTTTCCACGCTAAACCGAAGCGCTTGGGTAATTGCCCTAAGCAGCAAAGCACATGCACCGCGCAGTGGCGAAGTCCCAATCGCTCCAACCCTGCGTCTAGCTACCGTGCGCAGTTTCCACACTGAGAGTTTATCCGTATATAGGTAGCGCCAACCTCCAGGTCGGCTGTCGTGTGGGCCTCCTGGCCCGCACCCGGGCCCTGGCGGCGTGGACGCCGCCAGTACAGCCGGTCTGGAGACCGGCGCTACTAGAATGCGCAATTTACGGATAAGCT
>JBEKXX010000138.1:0-7674 GCA_049511595.1 Occallatibacter sp.
AAAATCTTCCCCGCAGCACAGAGCGGAGGCCACATGGCTGCCGCCAACATCAAACGCGAGGACGCAATTCTCGACCCGCTCAGCCATTTTGCACGCCGCAAGACCCAACCGATTAGAGCGTTCCCACCCAAGTTGAGATCGTTATCGTTTGTATCACAAGTCCCGGATGGAACGACGGCCTCTTCGAGAAAAGCTGTTCGAAACCTTATAAAACTCTCGATAATTCTGGTTCGTGACCGTTACGATCATCCTGGATGGACGCCAACCAATGTGTCCCGCGGCGAAACCCACATCGCGATTTGGCGATAACAATAGCTCCATCCCATGCAAATTGCCTGGACGAGCCCCCGCAGCATGGAACTGGCGGTGCAGTTCAGAATGTGCTTTGGCTTCGGACTCATGCGCGGGCATGAGTTCCAAAGAGCGGCGGAAGGCCGCTTGCATTTCAATTCACTGATTTCCCAGCGAGCCGGGCGGTCACTGTACCGCTCGTGACGATTGGGACGCGCGTCTCGTAAGATGGTTCAGCCATGTCCATGCACACCGCATTCTCGCCGGCAGCTGGATTCCGGCGCCCTGCCTGCGTTCGGCCTTGCATTCCTGTGACTATCGCCGTTCTCGTGCTCTTGCTGTCGGCGCCGCTTCGCGCGCAAGCGCCGGCGCCGCCTGCCGAGGCTTTCGGTCCCTTCAACGCAGTCTTTCTTGCCGACGGGCCCGGCTTGAACAAGATTTTGTCTCCGGCGGCTTCGCTCGACGGCCTCGCAACCGTAGCGTGGGACCGCCAGGGATCGGGCCAAACCGCGGGGCAGGACCCCATTCTGGCGGGGCACGCGGCGTGGACGCTTGCCTTCTGGTTCGAGTCGTCGGAACCACTGCAAGGGACGACATTGCTTGCCGGGATGGGCGATCCTGCTGCGGAGGATGCGCGCTTCATCGGTATCCGGGACAATCGGCTCGGCCTGTGGCTGGGGAAGGCGCAAGCATCGGCCGGGTTTGCGGCCGACGACAGCACGCTTGGCCCGGCGAAATGGCACATGGCCGCCGCAGTGAGCGACGGCGAACGTGTGGTTCTCTACGCCGATGGCCGCGAGGTGCTGGCAACCCCTCTCGCGCAAGGCAACGTCGCGCCCGTGCTGGAGATGGCGCCGGGGCCGTTGCCTGGAGTTGCCGACAGCCACTTTGACGGCCGCGTTGCCGCGCTCCGGATCTACCGTGAAGCGCTGACGGCTGAGCAGGTGAAGGCCATGGCCGCCGCGCCGCCGGATTTCAACCTGCTCACCTATGAAGAGGACTCGCAGCATTGGCCCGTGCAGACCAGCGCGCAGGCCGGATACAGCGCACCGCAGGATCCATCCACTCTGCCGCGCGGCCAGGGCGCACTGCAGAAGCCCGTGGCGAAAAAGCCGCGTGGGGAAGACCTGCATTGCCAGTTAACGGGCGGCAATCCCTGGAAGCTGGAAGGCGGTTGGCGGCTGGCCGCGGCGCCGCAGGTCAAGGCATCCGGCGACGAGATTTCCAAGGCCGGCTTTCCCGATAAAGATTGGCTCGTGGCTACCGTGCCGGGCACCGTGTTGACCACGATGATCGATCGCGGCCTCTATCCCGACCCCGATTACGGGCTCAACAATCTGGCCATCCCGGAGAGCCTTGCCCACCAGGACTATTGGTACCGCGTGGAGTTCAAGGCGCCCGCGGCAGCGCGTGGGCGGAGACTGACGCTCACCTTTGAAGGCGTGAACTACGCCGCTGAAGCCTGGATGAACGGCAAGAAGCTGGGCGGATTCACCGGCGCATTCCTGCGCGGCAAATTCGACGTGACCGGCTTGATCGCACAGGGGGGGACGAACGCATTGGCCGTGCGTATATCTCCGCCGCCGCATCCGGGGATTGCACACGAGCAGTCGCTGAAAGCCGGCCCAGGCGAGGACGGCGGCATGGAAGTGCTGGACGGGCCGACCTTTGCCGCAGCCGAGGGCTGGGACTGGATCCCCGGCATTCGCGATCGCAACACCGGCATCTGGCAGGGCGTGACACTGACGGCGACGGGGCCCGTGGAGATCGGCGACCTGAATGTCATCACGACCTTGCCCAAAGCCGACCGCAGCGAAGCCGACATTGAGATCGAAGCGCCGCTGGTGAACTTGAATGACACGCCAGTGGACGGCGATCTGACCGCCAGCTTCGACGACGTGACGGTGACGAAGCACGTGCAGCTTGCTCCGGGCGACGCGATAGTCCGGCTGGAGCCGGCAGAGTTTGCGCAACTCAAGGTCGCGCATCCCCGGTTGTGGTGGCCGAATGGTTACGGCGATCCAGCGTTACACAGTCTCAAAGTCGCTTTTGCGATTGGCCAGCGAATGAGCGATGCGAAGCAGATCGACTTCGGCATGAGAGAAGTGAGCTACGAGCTTTCGCTCTTCGATGCAACGGGGCATCTGCGGCGCGTGGAGGTGCTGCCGAGCCGCACCTACGACGAAGCCCCGCCGCTGATCGATGGAACTCACAAAGGCATCCGGCAGATTTACGACTGGACACCGAATCAGCTGCTGCCCGGGCAGACCTTGCCGGACTGGATGCTGCACACGTGGGTGCAGACGCTCGAACCGGGAGCTGAAGGTACGCTGTCTATTCGTCCCGTCGAAGGCGGATGGCCGGGAACCGACCTGACGATCAAGGTGAACGGCGTGCGCATTGCCGCGCGCGGCGGCAACTGGGGCATGGACGACATGCTCAAGCGCGTCAGCGTCGAGCACCTGGAGCCATATTTCCGCCTGCATCGCGACGCGCACGTGAACATCATCCGCAACTGGATGGGCCAGAGTACGGAAGAGAATTTTTATGCGCTGGCCGACAAATACGGGCTGATGGTGTGGAACGATTTCTGGGGCTCGACACAGAACTACAACCTGGAAGCCGAAGACCCCGCGCTGTTCCTGAAGAACGCGCGCGACACGGTTCTACGCTACCGCTATCATCCGTCGATCGTGGTGTGGTGCGGGCGCAATGAGGGCGTGCCGCAGCCGATCATCAACGAGGGCTTGGCCGAACTGGTGCGCACGCTCGACCACACTCGCTACTACACGGGCAGCTCGAACCAGGTGAACCTGCGCAACTCGGGGCCGTATCAATTTCAGCCGCTCGATGCGTATTACGGCATCAATCGCGGCTTCAGCGTGGAACTCGGCATTCCAAGCGTGCCCACGCTGGAGAGCCTCAAATCTTTCATCCCCGCGCCTGACCGCTGGCCGATCAGCGATACCTGGGCCTATCACGACTGGCACCAGAGCGGGAACGGCGCGGCGCAGCCGTACCTGGCCCACATGAACACCGAGTTTGGCGCGCCTACCAGTCTCGAGGACTTTGAACGCAAGGCGCAGATGCTCGATTACGCGGGCTACCGCGCCATCTTCGAGGGCTTTGCCGCGCACCTGTGGCGGCCCAACTCCGGCCGCATGATCTGGATGACGCAACCGGCCTGGCCGAGCATGGAGTGGAACTTTCTGAGCTGGGACTACGACACGCAATCCAGCTTTTATGGAACGCAAAAAGCGTGCGAGCCGGTGCACGCGCAGCTTGATCTGACCGATGGCTCGGTGGATCTGATCAACCTGGGCGAGGCGCGGTCCTTCAAAGTGCGGGTGCTTGTGGAGGGCCTCGACGGCAAGACGCTGAGCGAAGCCACCAACCAGGTTCTGGCAGCAGCCGATGACCGCACTCCCGTAGCCAAGCCCGACCTGGACAAACTGGCCGAGGGCCATACGATTTTCGTCAGGTTATCGGTGAGCGATGCGGCCGGCGCGCCGGTGAGCGACAACTTCTACTGGTGGGCGGCAGACGAAGCGAGCTTCCGCGAACTGAACTCGCTTGCGCGGGCCACAGTAGCCGCGTCGGCCACTGCAGGCGAGGCCGGCGGCGAGCGCCAGGTGACAGTGAAACTGAAGAACACCGGCTCCGCGGCGGCGCTCACGATCAAGCTCACGCTGACGGATGCCGCCACGGGTGAACGGATCCTGCCGGCCTACTACAGCGAGAACTATATTTCGCTTCTTCCCGGCGAGGAGCGCGCGGTGACCGTAGCGTTTCCGGCCGGAGACGCGAAGCCCATGATCGGGCTGCGCGGCTGGAATCTTGCTCCCCAGACCATTGCGGTTCCGTAGGACGGCTTGCCACTCGACCGCGACGGCGATGTTGAACATACATTGGAGTGCCTATATACCACTGGGAGAAATGCACCAGCGCCTGAGATACTCTCTCCCGTAGGCAGCGAGAAAGTCACTCAGACGTTTTGGCCGCATGAATCTGGCGCTGCGCCTGCCACTGCTTGAGGAGGAGCCGTTTTGTACGTTGCCAACGAACGTCGTTATGACGCCATGCAGTATCGCCGCTGCGGGCGCAGCGGCGTTCGCCTGCCCGCCATCTCTCTTGGCCTATGGCGCAATTTCGGCGGTGTCGATGCCTTCGAGAACTCCCGCGCCATGGCGCGCCGCGCCTTCGACCTGGGCATCACCCATTTCGATCTCGCCAACAACTACGGCCCTCCGTACGGCAGCGCGGAGGGCAGCTTCGGCGAGATCCTGCGTCTCGATCTCAAGCCCTATCGCGACGAATTGATCGTCAGCACCAAGGCCGGCTACGACATGTGGCCCGGCCCGTATGGCAACTGGGGATCGCGGAAGTATCTGCTGGCCAGCCTGGACCAGAGCCTGAAGCGCATGGGCCTGGAGTACGTCGATATCTTCTATTCGCATCGTCCCGATCCCGAGACGCCGGTTGAGGAAACCATGTCGGCGCTCGATCAGGCCGTACGTTCCGGCAAAGCCCTTTATGCCGGCGTCTCCAACTACAACCCGGCGCAAACCACCGCGGCCGTCACGATTCTTCGCGAGCTCGGCACGCCCTGCCTTATTCATCAGCTCAAATACTCCATGTTCGAGCGAACACCGGAGCGCGGCCTGCTCGATGTGCTGGGCAACGAAGGGATGGGCGCCATCGCATTCTGCCCGCTGGCGCAGGGCCTGCTCACGGATCGCTATCTCAACGGCATCCCAGCGGATGCGCGCGCCGCCAAGCCACTTGGCTTCCTCAGGAAGCCCGACATCGGCGAGCAGCGGCTCGCCAGGGTGCGGGCCCTGAACGAGCTGGCCCGCGAGCGCACGCAGACGCTGGCGCAAATGGCGCTAGCATGGGTGCTGCGCGACGGCCGCGTGACGTCTGCGCTGATCGGCGCCAGCCGCGTGGAGCAGATCGAGCAGAACGTCGCCTGCCTCGCCAATCTTTCATTTTCAGGGGAGGAGCTGGCACGCATCGATGCCATTCTGAGCAACAGCGTGTACCCACTATAGAGTTTTTGACTTGATAGGCCGCGAATTCGGCGGGAACAACAACGTCAGTAATCTGGACCTGTGCCATGTGGCTACCTCGAATCAAATTGGATTTTGGATTGATTCAACGGCTTGCCGAGTGGTGAGCCTTCGTGCCCGACTGGGAAGGTGAAACCTTGAAACAGGGGCTTCCGACTGGTTGCCCGCTCTGCTTCAAGTGTGACTATGGCACGGTTTCAATATGCGTGCAAGGCTTTAGCTGAGAAAGACATGCGCGGATGCTGGTGGACAACTCTTCAAACAATGTTGGAATGTAGCTTTCCCGATTTTCGCATTCCAGGCTGAAAACCTCCGTTCATCCAACGAACAAAGCAATCTGCGAAATCGATGTACATTGCCTTCGATGAATGCGAAAGGCCGCTTTGTTCCATTTCTGCGGCATATTGCGTAAGCAGATTGTGAACTTCTTTCAGCGTAGATGCTGAAGGGGACGGAGCGGGCAAGACGATCTTTCCTTTCGTTTCTTTGCGCAATACTGGAATGCGCCGCGCTGCGTCTTTCTCTCGTCTTTCCATCGGGCTTTTTCGGCACTCAATTCATTTGGCGCTTAAATATGAGCCATTGAATATCGAATCGGTCCTCTATCGTTTCATAGTCGTGCTGAATTCCGCCCTCGTTTTCAACTTCAACGCCAAGCTCGTCACCTTTGGGCCACGGCGCAATGACGGAACAGAATTCCCATCCTTGTTCTCCGGCTACTTTTAGGAATCGAGTTAATCCCAATTTTGTTTGGACTTCCTCGATGTCGTTCATTGGCAGTTCGCTGTTACGACAATCGATCAATGCGTGCTGTGCGTTCGGTTCACGACGATACAACGCCATCCCATGCTGCCACTTTTGCATCTTGTCAACCTTTCACTTCGGGATTTGAAGCCAATGCTTCGGAGCGATCCATGATCTTGTTTTCAAGATCGCAAAGCCAGTCGTAGGACTCTTGCGGTGTCCTCTTCTTAATCACTGCGTCGATACTTTCTAAAATCGACTTCGTATCAGGATCGTCGAGGAATTCATCTTCCTCGTCATAGCGAAACAGATCGTCTAGCGTTGTCACGATTAGCGCTCCCAAACATACCCGCTGCTTTGGTGAAATAGCGAAGGACGACCAACCACGACCGGATCAGACGAGTGCGGTCGCGGCTTCTCCCAATTGTCGAATCCACATTGGAGACAGTTCCGATACTCGCCACCATCCAAATTAGTTAATAGCGAGAGAAAAACAGGACGCTGCGGAGATGCTTGAAAGCATTTTGGACATAAAGGCTCATCGGGTCTTGCTTTGTAAAAGAAATATCCATGTGGCTCAATAGGGCCGATGAATTCGTCTTTACGCGCAAGCTCAGCCTTAAGCCTACGAACCTCTTCATCCAAGTCAAGCACTCGCGCCTTCACATCGAGCAGCCCATCATAGAGTTCGCTAATCGATGCCTTCAAGGTGTGGTCGGAAGATGCTTTCGCTAAATCGAGCGCATTCTTCGCAGATGCGACGAGCCCACCAACTAGCTGTGTCGTTGTGAGTACAGCAGCCGGAACAATCGCCATGCGTAACCTCGCGTTTCGCTGATTAGAAATGTTATGGCAATCCTACGCCGGGCGATGGTGGAAAAATGGGATGGAATGTTGCACAAGAAGATGCGTTATTCGGGCATGACCGAACTTGCTTTTGTCACTCGGATATTCGGAGTCGCATCCCGCGCGGCGCCGGATGGCCGTTTGTCGTGGGTGGGTTGCCGTTAGACTCTCCACACCGTTCGTCATGTCGGAGTGAGCCGAAACGACACTCTCACGGCATCATTGCCGTAAAATTGCCGTACAGAGCGGTTATCGCCGCGCATATTTCCTATAAGTTATTGATTTTATTGGCGTCCCCGACGGGATTTGAACCCGTGTTATCGCCGTGAAAGTCCCGAAAGTAAGTATGGGCAGTTATAGCCTACGATAGACAAACCTACCAGAATCATCAGCATCCATGCGGGTTCGACAACACCCGGTTATGACAGCCGTAGACAGCATATGACTGGTTTTTCGCATCGTTCGTCACCGTATCGTCACCGCTTTTTTTGTGCGGCGTTCACTGTAATTGACTCAACTATTCCCCTGTCCATTTCAATCCCTACGCGGTGAGCGCATCCGAAGATGCTCAAAATATGCACACAGATAATTTGAGCACCTTCGGGAGATTTGAGCACCTTGGAAGATGCTCAACCCCCTACGAAGATGCTCAAGAGAGAGAGTATAAGTCTTTTATTATCCATAGATGCTCAATTAGTCTGTGTGAGCATCTTCTGAGCACCTT
>JBEKXX010000139.1:0-7567 GCA_049511595.1 Occallatibacter sp.
TGCCTTTATCGATCTGCTGCACGATCTGGGCGTAAAGGCCGGGGCCTGCCGTGACGCAAACACAGGGGCGATGCTGGCCGTGCCAGGCCCCTTCGATCTCAATGCGGGCGTGAGCCTGATGCGCCACAAGCTGCCCTACCTCTATGGAATCGATCTGCGCCAGCCTCTGGCCGCGAGCTTCGGCTGGCAGCCGGCCCAGGTGCGCTTTTTGAACGATGCCGACGCGTATCTGCTGGGCGAGATCGGAGCCGGAGCGGCGCGCGGGTTCCGGCGCGCCGTGGGTCTCACGCTGGGCACGGGAATCGGCTCGGCATTTGCCGTCGAGGGGCACTTGGTAACCACGGGTCCCGGCGTACCTCAAGGCGGCGAGATCTGGAATCTTCCATACTGCGGCGGAATCGTGGAGGACTTTATCTCGTCCAGAGCGATCGTGGGGAACTACGAGAGGCGAACCGGCAAGAAGCGGGAAGTGGCTGACCTGGCGTCTGACGTCTCCAAGGATCCCGCCGCGGAACAATCCTTTACCGAATTCGGCCAGCATCTCGGAGACGTGATCCGCACCCTGCTCGCCGGCTTTCACGCGGAGGTGATCGTGCTGGGCGGCGGCATCTCCCGCTCGGCCCAGCTCTTCTTGCCCGCCGTGCAAGCCCAACTCGGCGATTCCCTGACGCAGTTGCGCGTGTCGGAGCTCAAGGATAAGGCGGCGCTTGTTGGATGTGGCGTGGCGGCCTTCCGCACCGGGAATGGCTCGCCGGATCCTGGCAAATCCACGCCGGCGCGCAGCGCCGCACTCTAAAGTGCCCGAGCCGGCTCGCACTACTGTACAAATGTTGCGACACTCCCCGCCGGAAACATGCAGTTGAACTGCCTGCCCCAAACGGTGATCGCAGATTGCTCCGCGCTGAATCTGGAGCCGACGGTCAGACTTGAACTGACGACCTGCTGATTACGAATCAGCTGCTCTACCAACTGAGCTACATCGGCCTGCTCTTCGATTGTATCGTTGCGCCGGATCGCGGTAAAGCCGCGCGCATCCCCTCGCAGCCGCCGAATAAGCGTTACAATGCTGCCCATGCAAGCCGACCCCATCTTTGAATGGCAGAGACTCACCGGGCATTATCGTGAGATCGGCGACGATGAGCTGCGTGAGCTCGCCGCCGATTTTGCCGATCTGACCGAAACAGCGCAACAGGCTTTGCGTAGCGAGATGCGGAGCCGGGGCCTGGGCGGCCCGAAAGCGCCAGAAACCGCGACGACGAACGCGACGCCATCGAATGCGCCGTCGGCGTCAGCCGCTGCCCACGTTGAGCCAGTGCCTGGCTCCGAATATCCCGTCATTTACCCCGGGTACTTTGGCCGCATGCCCGCGCTCGTTTCCGATGTGCCCGGCGGCGCGGACGACGAGGGCCCGCACGACTACACATGGAAGACCGTCCTATGCGACTGCGATACCGATGAACAGGCGCAGGAACTCTCTGCAGCGTTGCAGCAGGCCGGAATCGAAAGCTGGGTTCAACAGTCGCGCGAATTCGGCCGCCGTTATGCGCGCGTGCTCGTCGCGGCCGATCAACTAGACCAGGCGCGCGCCGTTGCCGCGCTCCCCATTTCGCGGGAAATCGTCGAGGAGTTTCAGGCGAGCGTGCCCGATTTCACGCCGCCCGCATGTCCGAAGTGCGGCGCTGGCGATCCGGCTCTCGAAGGTATCGATCCAGTGAACAGCTGGCGGTGCGAGCAATGCGGCGAGCTGTGGAGCGAATCGGTCCCAACCGGCGATGAGCAACCACCCAAGGCAGGAAAATCTCCCTTCTAAACGGAAAGAGCCGCCCGGCAACGGGACAGCTCTCTCCTCAGGGAGAATAGTTCCAACGGAGGCAAACCCATCAGAACTTTCTGGCTGCATAGTAGGTGTGGGGGAAAGCAGTGTCAAGGGAAATGTTCTGGAAAATAACTCGCTTTGTTTCAACTATTTAACATACCGCATAGCGATCCATGCCTGGTTGTAGTTTCGCCTTGCGTTCGCCTATAATTTTCCGGCATTTTCCGTGATTTCGCAGTGTTTTTTCTGGTTTTCGTCTATTTTTCCACAGGATAACGGCGGCATTAACCCTTCGGATGCGGCCCCTGAATTGCCTCGACGTTCTCGTCCCATTTTTCCCGCAGATCGAGATGAATGAACTCCTCGTCGAAGACCGAGGAGATCGGTTTGCCCCTCGCCAGGCGGTAGAGAGCCCTGCCGCCGCCCAGAAACCCTCCCAGCAGGATTGCCGCCGCTGCCCAGATCAACGTCAGCACGACAATTCCCAGCAGCAGCCTGCCGGTTTTCTCCACATCCGACTCCACCGGCTGCGGAATCGCCGTCAGATTCGCCTCGTAGTGTACTGACTCGAGCAGCCGGTGGCTTTCGTCAGGCACTGCGTCACCGCTGACGAGCACCACCAGCGGTCCGCTGTGGCGCACCTCCAGCGATGCCTGGTCGGAATCGGTCAAAGGCTTGGGCCACGGCGGCTGAGCTTTGCTGCCCGCTTTCAGATACGCGCGAATGGCCGCCTCCTGCGCCTCGGCAATCTGCGGCGTGGGGTAATCGATGATGGTCAGCGTCGCCGGGCCCGAGATCAACGAGTAATTCGCTGTCACCGCTTCGGCGTCTTTGTCGAATCCCACCAGCGACGGCGGCAACACGCCCCCGGATCCGGCGTAGCCCGCCGGACCCTCCGCAAAGTGCGTCGTTTGACCGTCGAGCCGCGACTGCGGCAGGTTCGCAAGGATCGGCGGGATCATTGCGCGGTTTCCCGTAGGCGCCGGCAACTGCTTCGCAATCTCGCGCAGTTCTCCGGCCGTCATCGGCCCGATATGCGAGTACGTCGCATCCACCACCGCCGTTCCTTTCCAGAAAATCACGCGGTTGTTGTCTGAGGCCGCTCCCGTGCCAATCTCTTCCTTCGGCCAGCCATTCTGCCGGTAGTAGGAATACGCGCCGTAGGCTCCGCTCACGTCGTCGAAGCGCAGCGCTCGCACGTTCAGCGTCTCACGCTCCCGCTTGTAGTTGGCCATCACGGCGGCATTGAACCCATACTCCTTTAGCGCTGCCGCATTGGCTGGATCGGCCTGCGCGGGATCTGTGAGCACTTCCGACGGCTTCGCCAGAACCCATCCGTCAAACTCGTCAGGCAGCAGCGCCTTCGGCGAGGGTGGCAGCATGATGGTTGTCGCCGACTGCTTTTCCGCCGCCGTGGGCTGCTCTGCCTGTGCAAAGGCAAAAGCCGTGCAGTAGCCCAGCGCCAGCCAACCCGCCAGAATGAACGCCCAGCACTTCAAGAAAAAACCCCGTTCCTCGCGGCGCAAATGCCGGCTCTTGTCGTACCCCACACCCCATCCTTCAGGGTACACGCTCGCGCCGCGTCTTTGCCGCGAACCACGCATCGAACGCCGCAAGCGCCCGTTCGCACACGATCCGGTGCCGCTCTTGCTTGTCCCGAACCCGCCGCCGCGTCTCCTCGTCCAGTGGCTCCAGCAGGTCGAATGTGATGTTCGCCGGCTGGAAGTTCTTGGAATCTGCGTGCGTGATGTAGTGGACCAGCGACCCCAGCGCCGTGGCGCGCGGCACAGGCACAGGCTGCTCGCCCTGCGCTATCGCTGCCCCATAAATCCCCGCCAGCATCCCCGTGGCGATCGATTCGGTGTACCCCTCCACCCCGCAGATCTGCCCGGCAAACATCAATTGGGGCGCGCTCTTCAGCCGCAGCCGTTCGTCCAGCAGCGCCGGCGCGCAGAGGTAGGTGTTGCGATGAATCTGCCCATAGCGCAGGAAGCGCGCGTTCTCGAGCCCCGGAATCAGCCGCAGCACGCGCGCCTGCTCGCCAAACCTTAAATGATTCTGGAATCCCACCAGATTGTAGCTGTCGGCGCGCAGATTCTCCTTACGCAGTTGCACCACGGCCCAGGGCGTCTTGCCGGTGCGCGGATCGCGCAGGCCCACAGGCTTCATTGGGCCAAAACGAAGCGTGTCACGCCCGCGCCGGGCCAGCACTTCGATGGGCAGGCAGCCCTCAAAATAGTCGAGCTTTTCCCACTCCTTCTCTTCCGCCGGCTCCGCCGCTATGAGCGCGTCGTAGAAACGGTCATACTCCACGCGGTCCATGGGGCAGTTGATGTAGTCCGCCGTTCCCTTGTCCCAGCGCGCGGCAAAGTACACGCGCTCCATGTCGATCGACTCGGCATCGACAATCGGTGAGATCGAGTCGTAAAACGCCAGGCGCCCCGCGCCGGTCAACCGCTCAATCTCCCGGCTCAGCGCGTCCGAAGTCAACGGCCCCGTAGCCACAATCGTCAGCGCGTACTCGGTTCCCGCCGTTTCCAGGTTTGCCGCCTCTTCCCGGATCACGCGGATGCGCTCCTCCGCTGCGATCGCCTCCGTGATGCGCCGCGAAAACTCCACGCGATCCACGGCCAGCGCGTGGCCCGCCGGCACAGCCGTCTCGTCGGCGATACGCAAAAGAACGGAGCCTCCCCGCCGCATCTCCTGCTTCAGCAGCCACGGCGCGGTATTGGGCGACTCGCTTTTGAGCGAGTTGGAGCAGACCAGCTCGCCGAAATCCGCCGTCTGGTGCGCAGGCGTCAGCCGCAGACTTCCGTCCACCACGGTGCGCATCTCGTAGAGATCGACCGCGCAACCCAGCCGAGCCGCCGTCAGCGCGGCCTCAGGCCCGGCCAGCCCGCCGCCTATTACGCGAACCGCCTGCGGTGGGGCAGCCGCCTTAGGCTCGGAGAGTAAGGTGTGCGGCTCGTCTTCGCAGCGATCGCAGTGCAAGTTCATGCCTGCTGCCCTTCCATTCCGGCCAGCCGCAGCAGCGCCTCGCCGCCCAAGCGCACATTGCGCCACTCGTCCAGAAACTCCGCGCCCATGGCGCGATAGAAGTCGATTGCCGGCGTATTCCAGTCCAGAACCTCCCATTGGAGGCGCCGGCAACCGTGTTCCAATGCAATCGCGGCCACCTGTTTCAGCAGCGCCTTGCCGATGCCCTTCCGTCGAAACTCCGGCAGCACAAACAGGTCTTCGACATAGATGCCGGGCCGCCCCACCCACGTCGAGTAGTTGAAGAAATAGAAGGCGAAGCCGGCAGGCCGGCCGTCGTCTTCGGCAATCAGGCAGTAATAAAAGGGGTTAGGGCCAAATCCGTCGCGCAATAAGCCCTCCTCGGTTGCCGTCACCGCGTCGGGAGCGCGCTCAAAGGCCGCCAGTGCGCGGATAAACTCCAGAATCAAAGCGGCATCGACCGCGGTTGCCTTCCGAATCACCGTCTCCATATTCGAATTCTAGGGCCTGTCAACACTACCTGGGGTGGCAGCGACGGGCGCCGGTTTTGCTCAGTTCCAGGAGCGACGAGCGAACTGTAGCCGGCTACTGGAGCGAGGAGCGACAAAGAAATGGGCAAAACCGGCCCCGTCCCTTCGGGTTGCGAGGGAAAATCGCGTCATCCTTCGTTGTCGTCCTGGGCAGTGGACCGGCCACAGCCGTCGTCCTCCGCCTCGTCTGACGCGATTTTCCCTCGCAACGCTGCTCACCCCAGGTAGTGTTGACAGGCCCTGGTGTGTGATACACGCCACACGCGGCCCTGCGTTCGGCGCACTACCATTGCTAACGGAATTCCCGAGGCGCAGCGGTGGTTCACCGCCGAAAGGGCAGCTTGCGAAACTGCTTCCTCGTCCATGAGGTGCGCCGCAGCCACAAGCGCAAGTGGGACGCGTTCCTCTGTCCCCTCTTGTGTAAGGCGATGGGTTGGATTTAACGTGGATTTTACTGGAAATGCGCTCTGCCGGATGAGCCGTGGCAATCGTGCGTGCACGTTCGCGGAAACTGCCGGCCTCTTCACGGCGGGGGCGGTCGTTTGCAGGGCTGGGCGGCCTCGATGCGCAGAAACAAGCCCGCAGGACCGCTGTTGTTACGCTGGTCTGCGGGGCAGGGAGTTTGAATTTTTTCGAGCCCGCGGGCAGCAGTCTTCCCGCCGCTCCTAAGGAGAATACATGAAACGCACTCTTTCACTTTATTTGGGCCTGACCGCAGCGGCCGGCCTGCTGGCACTGGCTCTCGCTCCTGTTCAGGCGCAACAAGCGCCCGCTGAAAATATGGGCAAGATTCACGGCCAGGTCATCAATCCCACGGGCCAACCGCAAGGGGGCGGCACCGTGAACCTCTCTACCGATGGCGGTAAGACGCTGAAGTACACCTTTCCTGTTTCTGGCACCGGGGATTATGCCGGCGAAGCGCCTCCGGGAACCTATATGGTCATCTTTCGCGCGGCCGATACGCCTGTCGGAAAGGTCGTTGACTTCTTTCCCGGCGTAAAAATCGTGGCTGGGCAGGACACGGCGCAGGACATCGACATGTCGCGGCAGGAATACGTCGACAAGCTGCCGCCGGAGGAGAAAAAGCAGCTTGAGGAACTGAAGAAGGCCAATGCCGAGGCTATAAAAGCCAATGTGATCGTTCACCAGCTCAACGCCGACCTGAAGATCGTCAACCAGGACCGTACTGACATCGACGGCGCTCTGGCAGCCGCCCAACAAGCTCTCGGCGCAGGGGCCTCAAAGACCGACATCGAGGCCAAGGCCAATGAGATCAAAACCGCCAAGTACACCGATGTCGAGAGCCTGATGACGAAGGATACCGGCCTCAAGCCCGACGAGGCGCTGTTGTGGGTCAATCTGGGTTTCGCGCAGGCCGGGCTTAAGAAGTATGACGATGCGGTCGTATCGTACCAGAAGGCCATCGATCTGGAAACAGCGTCAAAGACGCCGCGCCCGTTCGTTTTTGGCCTCGCCTATGCCGGCTTGGGCGAGGTCGATGCGCGCCTGGGCAAAGTTCCCGAAGCGAATGCTGCTTATGACTCCGCCGCCAAGGCCGATCCCGCGAATGCCGCCTTCAACCTGAAGAATGAAGCGGTCATCTTCTACCAGCAAAACAACGGTGCCGCCCAGGTGGCCGCGGCCGATGAGGCCATCAAGATCGCCCCCAACGACCCCCTCCTCTACTACATCAAAGGCCAGGGTTTGGTACAGAATGCGACGATTGATCCTAAAACGAACCGGATCGTTCTGCCTCCTGATTGCATGGCTGCGTACGAAAAGTACCTTCAACTGGCCCCGAATGGCCCCTATGCGAACGATGTGGCGGGAATTCTGCAACAGGCCGGAGAAAAGGTCAGCACTTCCTACAAGGCGCCCAAATCGAAGTAACCGGGCCGCGTGCGGCAAAACTGAAGGGCGTCCTTGCATGGACGCCCTTTGTGTCTGCTCTCCTTGCGCGTGCCGGCCGCACTTGGCTTCTACCGGCGCTTCGCACCCTCTACAATCCATTGCATGAGTCCTACTCTGCCCGGCGCCGCTCTGCCTGGCTACGACGAGGCCGCCGCGCTGATAGCCGGCTACTCCGCGAAGCGGGCCCGTATTCGCCTCGGCGTGGAGCGCGTCGCACTCGCCGATGCCGCCGGTCGCGTGCTCGCCGAGCCGCTCCACGCCGACCGCGACCAGCCGCCCTTCACCCGCTCTACCCGCGACGGCTTCGCCTGCC
>JBEKXX010000140.1:0-7542 GCA_049511595.1 Occallatibacter sp.
GATGGCAGAGCCGCGTCATAGTGTGAAGTACAACGCCGCCTTCCCCGATCCAGAAGGCTGGTAAAGCCATGCGCTTCGAGTTTGCGACCGCGACGCGCGTGATCTTCGGCGAGGGCGCGGCTGCGACCCTTCCCGAACTGGCTTGCAGGTTTGGCGCCCGCCCGCTGGTGGTGACCGGCGCATCGCCAGATCGTTCGGCGTCGCTGGTCTCGGCGCTCTCGGCGGAGACCTTCGCTGTGCCCGGCGAGCCGACGGTCGATCTGGTCCGCGAGGGCGCACGGCGCGTGCAGAATTCTACCTGCGATGTCGTCATCTCGATTGGCGGGGGCAGCGTAATTGACGCCGGCAAAGCGATTGCCGCCGTTGCCGCCAACGGCGGTGAGCCGCTGGACTTTCTCGAGGTGGTGGGAAAGGGCCGCGCCATTGAAGCCCCGCCGTTGCCGTTCATTGCAGCGCCAACCACGGCCGGAACCGGCAGCGAAGTCACGCGCAACGCAGTGCTCGGATCAACGGAGCACGGCGTCAAAGCGAGCTTGAGAAGTCCAATGATGCTGCCTCGGGTGGCGCTGGTCGATCCCGAGCTGACGTACGGGCTGCCGCCTGCGGTCACTGCATACACTGGCCTCGATGCCCTGACGCAACTCATCGAGCCCTATGTCAGCGGGCGCGCCAATCCACTGGTGGATGCTATTTGCGTCGATGGAATCAGGCACGTTGCCGGTGCGCTGCGCCGTGCCTATCATAACGGCGCGGATCAGGATGCGCGATGCGACATGGCGCTGGCAAGCCTGTTCGGCGGCTTGGCGCTAGCGAATGCCGGACTGGGCGTTGTGCATGGCTTCGCGGCGCCGCTCGGAGGCTCGTGGAAGGCGCCGCACGGCGCGCTCTGCGCGGCGTTATTGCCGCACGGCATGGCAGCCAATGTAGCCGCGTTGCGGGCGCGCGCACCGCGGCATCCCGCCCTGGAACGCTATACCGCCATCGCACGCCTGCTTACCGGTCTGAATGAAGCAAGCGCGGAGGATGGCATCGACTGGGTACGCGCGCTTTGTGTCGATCTCAACGTCCCGCCACTGCGCGCCTGGGGGATCACCGAAGCTGATTTACCCGGAATAGTCGAGAAAGCAGCGCGCGCCAGTAGCATGCAAGCCAATCCGCTTCAGCTCACGGGCGAGGAATTGCTTCTGGTGGCAACGGCGGCACGGTAAGGGACTGACACAGAGGACGGCCATGAGAACCTGGTGAAGATGCAGGCTAAGGCCTTAGCGCGAGTGTCCTGGCGCATTACGGGCAATACAGAGATCGGTCTTGCTCAGTCTGCGTCAGGAGCATTTGGTCCAGGCCCATTTGCCACTCTGCGGCCTCTGGCTCGCATTTCTGTTTGGCAGTTCAGAACCGGAAGGCCTACGAGGAGCAGTGAAGGAAAAAAGCCGCAATCACTCCTGGCGTTCAGTACGCGTTTCGAGAGAAACGCACCCCCGGTACCCCGCTCCAATGCATCCGAGTACTGGAACACATCCGTCACAACAAATGGAAAACCGAGTGGATCAATCCAAACCGGCGCACACCGCGGCCGCATGTGCAACGGGGAGGGCTGCGGTCACGTGCATGGATGGACACCCAGTCCGGCCGAAGTTGCTGCCGGCGTACAAGACCCACCCTGAGCCCATCGACTGGAGCCGGTCGTAAACCTGCCCGGAAATGGCTAAATTCTCGCCACGGATCGTGGGTTTAAATAGAAGGGCTCACTGAATGATTGTTGGAATACTACTGCTGGTGTGCTCAAACCGCTGAGTTCACCACTGGGATCGGCAAATCAAAGGAGCCCGGCAATGAATTTTGACCGGCTGCGGTGCAATCCGTATTCTTGCAACAAAAAGCCGCACCGATCTTCAGAGACCGATTGCAGCCGGCCTGAATACAATTTTTGCAAGTTAACCAACGCAAGTAGCAACTGCGGTCGGAGTTGCAGACGGAGGAAACATGAGACTTCGGGACAAAGTTGCAGTTGTGACGGGTTCTGCCAAAGGACTTGGGCGGGCTGTCACACAAAGATTCGCCAGGGAAGGCGCGGCCGTTGTCGCGGCGGATATCGACGAGCGGGAAGGCGCTGCCGTTGTTCAGAGCTTGAAGCAGGAGGGGCTGGAGGCTTGCTTCGTTGCGACGGACATATCCGATGAGAATTCGGTCAAAGGGCTGATGCGCACGGCCACTGAGAAATACGGGCACATCAACATTCTCTATAACAATGCTGCTGTGCTAAGTTACGAGCGAGAAGGACTTGTGCACGAGTTGAGTGCGGAGACCTGGAATTATGTGCTGGGAGTCAATCTTTCGGGGCCGTTCAACTGCTCAAAGCACGCCATCCCTTCCATGCTGAAGATTGGCGGTGGTTCGATCATTCACACCGGGTCGCCGACCGGGCTCACGGGGTGTGCTCCAAAACTCACAGCCTATAGTGTCAGCAAGGGCGGAATCGCCGCGCTGACTCTCGTGATGGCTGCAGCCTATGGGCCCCATAACATTCGTGTGAATTCCATTGTTCCAGGCACGATGGATACACCGATGAACCGATATGTGCTGGACAACGCTCAAACGCGGGAAGAGTACAGACAGGCAGTACCTCTGCGCAGGCTTGGAAAACCGGAGGATATCGAAGGAATCGCGGTGTTTCTTGCATCGGACGAATCGGCCTATTGCACCGGCAGCACCTACATGTGCGACGGCGGCTTGACGAATATCTGAGCAAGGACCGGCCAGATCGTCGACGTCTCGCGCAGGGTCGATCTCGCCGTCTTTCTCGCCTCGGATGAGGCAGCGTATTGCACCAGCGGCTTCCTGCGCGGCGGATGCACCTCCGCGGTTCGATCGCAATCCAATATTGCACTGGTGGCGCCGGAGACCGGCAGCCGGGATGCAATGGCAAATCCAAATCCGTGTGCGCTCCACCACCCCAGCATGGCGATTCAACAGATCGATCCGGTACATCCGGGCTTCTCAATTCACCGAACAGGGCATCGGCGCTTTGGCGCTTTGAGCTTCGCAGGGTAAGCCCGTCAGTTGCACCTAAGGAGGAATGCAATAGACTTTTATCATTCTCTTATAGGCAGCGATCGCGCTTTGCACGACTATGAGACAACACTGAGCCTGGTGCCGGCAGGATCGCCCGTCTGATCGGATGTCACGACCGTATCGCCAATTCACTTTAAGGAACGGTTCTTCCCCATATGAGCGAAGCAGCGAAACCGCCCGGCCAGCAGTCCGGCCCGCATCTACAGCGGGTGCTCTCGCTCGGGGACCTTTTCTGGTATGGGATTGTCGCGGTCACTCCGAGCGCTCCGGCAACGGTCTTTGGCCTTGCGGATACGGAATCGCGCGGTCATGTGGTCCTCACCATCCTTGCCGGCATGGTGGCGATGGTTCTCACCGCCATCAGCTACGGCAGAATGGCGTCGCTCTACCCCTCGGCCGGTTCGGCTTACACCTATGTAAGCCGCGGCATTCATCCGTATATTGGATTTGCGGCCGGATGGGCAATGCTGCTCGACTACATCGTCATCCCGCTCTTCTGCGTGATCTATGGCACGCTCTCACTGCAGCGCGCACTGCCCTGGCTGCCGTTCTTCGCCGGCAGTGCCCTCTTTGCCGGCGGCATCACAATGCTGAACCTCCGCGGCATCCGCGCCACCGCCCGCAACAACCAGATTCTCCTTTTTCTCATGTTCACGGTGCTCGGCGCGTTCCTTATCTTCGCCGTGCGCTATCTCTGGATGCGCCAAGGTTTCGCAGGCCTCTTTTCGTCTGTGCCGTTCTACAATCCGGCCACCTTCAGCGTCCGCCGCATCGCCCAGACAACGTCGTTCGCCGCGCTCACCTACCTGGGCTTCGACTCTGTAACCACCCTCGCCGAAGAAGTCGAGAACCCGCGCCGCAACGTTCTGCTGGCCGCGGTCGGCGTCTGCCTTTTCACCGGCCTCTTCGGCGGCCTGCTCGTCTACTTCGGCCAGCTCGCCTGGCCCGACTACAATTCGTTTCGCAATCCGGATACGGCGTTCATCGACGTCACCGGCCGCGTCGGCGGGCCGCTGCTGCTGCAGGCAACGGCCATGATGCTCGTGGTTGCCAACATCGGAGCCGGCCTCACGTCGCAGGTGGGCGCTGCGCGCCTGCTCTTCGGCATGGGCCGCGAAAAGGTACTCCCGCCGCGCATCTTCGCGCGTCTTCACCCAGTCCACAACACGCCCGATCTCAACGTGATCCTGATCGGCATCGTGGCTTTCCTGGGCGCACAGTTCATGAGCTACGAGCTCACGGCCGAAGTCCTCAACTTCGGCGCCTTCCTCGGCTTCATGGGAGTCAACGCGGCGGTTTTCTGGCAATACGGCGTCCGCTGCCCTGCCGGCCATCGCAGAAATCCAATCTTCGACATGGTTCTTCCCTTCCTCGGCTTCCTCTTCTGCGGAGTCATCTGGTGGGGACTTGCCAGCCCCGCGAAGATCGCCGGCAGCGCCTGGCTGGTGGTCGGGATCGTCGTCGTCGGCTGGCGTACAGAGTGGTATCGCAAGCCGCTCAGGCTACCCGACCCGTCGATCTACGAGTGAGTAAGTCCGGGTGCAAGCTCATCAGGATGGGAGAGGGACTATGAAAGCAGCAGTTTGGCACGGTCGTGAAGACGTGCGCATCGAACAAGTGAACGAGCCTCCCGTTCCCCCGCGCGGGCAGGTCCAGGTTCAAGTGGCATGGTGCGGCATTTGCGGTACCGATCTGCATGAATATGCCGGCGGCCCTGTTTACATCCCGGTCGAACATCCCCATCCGTTGACCGGCGTGCAGGCGCCCGTACAGGTCGGCCACGAGATGTCCGGCACGGTGATTGCCGTCGGCGAAGGCGTGGATGAGTTCAAGGCCGGCGACCGCATCGCCGCCTGTCCTATCGTTGGCTGCATGGAATGCCGCTGGTGCCGCTCGGGCTCCATGGCGCAATGCGACAAGGTCGCGTTCCTCGGCACATCCTGGACCGGCGGCGCGCTGGCCGAGCGGCTCAACCTGAATGCCTACCAGTGCTACAAACTGACGGATGCGATCAGCGACGAGATCGGCGCCCTCGTCGAGCCCTTTTCCTCGACAGTCCGCGCCGTCGCGCAGGGCGGCGCCGGCCCGAACGACAACGTCGCCATCGTCGGCGCGGGACCGATCGGCCTCATGGCGCTGATGGCCGCGCGCATCCGGGGCGCAAAGCGCGTCGTCGCCGTCGAAGTAGCCGAGCGGCGCATCGAGGCTGCGCTCGAGTGCGGCGCCGACGCCGTCATCAATCCGCGCCGCTCCGATCCCGAGGCCAAGGCCCGTGAGATGACCGGCGGCGACGGCTTCGACGTAGTGCTCGAGTGCGCCGGTCAACCCGCATCCGTCCTCATGGCCGGCAAGATCGCGCGCACCCGCGGCCGCCTCGTCATCATGGGAGTTTTCGAGAAACCTGCCGCGCTCGACCTCTTCGACCTCGTCTTCCGCGAGAAGATCGTCTCAGGCAGTATGAGCGGATACGGCCTCTACAACGAGACCATCCAGATCATGAGCGATCCGCGCTTTCGCGGTGACTTGCTCATCAGCGATCGGATCGGCCTCGACGATCTCGTCGCGAAGGGCTATCACGGCCTTCTCCACGAGAAAGACCAGCATGTGAAAATCCTGGTGCGACCGGTATAGGCCGCACACTCGGATGCAAACGAGGTAAAGCGTCGCCGGGCCCAGGAACGGCGTATTGAAGCGCGCCTTCTTTCCGCCCTCCACTAGGGAAACTGCGCCTGCATCATTGCAAAGGAGGCTCTCAGCCCTGGTTCACGAGCGCAAATCGGTTTCACAACGCTGTGCACAAAGGCTTTCACGCAGGTGTAACGAGCTTTGCACCGCGTGAGCCCGGAAGCAGGAGCGCGCGTTGCGAGATGCTTCCGCAAACACGGCCTATCTCCAATCGCTATTCCTGGCTGGAGCTGCAAACCGGTCCCAGGTTCCATTTCGTTTCGCAACCAGATCCGGGTTCCGTCCGGCAAGTTGAATTCCGCTGTTTTCGGCCACGTTACGTTTTGGGATTGCAGGCACCGGCAGCCCTCCAAGGCTGATCGGCGGCATGTGGTCGTGCTGCGCCTGGTCCGAATCATTCGATGTCCAGATACGCCGGCGATAAGTTACCGGCGTCATTCCCACAGTTCGCCGGAAGATGACCCCGAAGTAACTCTGATCGCAGAAGCCAACCATCTGACTGATATCTGCGATCGATTGATCGGTCTTAGCCAGCAGTGCCTGGGCACGCTCAATGCGGTAATGGTTGATATAAGTGACAAACGACAGGCCAGTCACTCGCTTGAAAACGCTCATGAAATGCGAATTGCTCATTCCGCAGATGCGCGCGGCCTGCCCAACCTGAATGCAGTTGCTGCAATTCTCGCCGAGGTACCGGAAGAGTGGCCGCAGACGGTCGAGGGCCTGCTGCTGCCGTTGGAATGTCTCTACCGTGCCGGCATATTGCTCATATTGGTTGACAAGGTGTAGGAGAAGCATCTTCAGATAAGTCTTCAAGGCCAGGCGCGAACGGGGAGAGGCTGCCGGCTGCTCCGACCGGATACGCAGCATCATATCCAGCACCTGCCGCGGCACGCCCGTCTCCGCGGGCACGATATGCGGAAAGTCCGCGTCCTGCAGCAGGAACGGCGTCAGGTATTCGGTGCTGTCGCTCGTCCCGTCGCAGCGGATGATGTCCGGGTCGAAGAACATCGCCGCTATGGTCAGCGGAGACGATGATTGGCACTCTATGCGGTGATACAAGGTGCTGCCGATGATGGCAAGATCGCCCTCGTTGAAAGGCAAAAGACGGTCCTGGATGTGACAGTTGGCCGAGCCGGAGCATAGGTAGAGGACCTCGAAGTAGCTATGGCGATTCATGCGGACGCGGCGGCGGTCATCCACCGTGAGGAAGAGCACGTCGACAGGACAGGATGGGTCGAACGGCCAGGTGTGCACGCCCTCCGCGTTGATTCCCGGCTCCACAAGTTCGAAGTGGTCTTTGCATGACCGCTTGGGCAGATGGATTCCGCGTGAAAGGTCCAGCGGCGCGGCCGGCAGCCGCCCTGCTTTCGCGACGTCACTCTTCCGCGACTTAGTGCTCGATCCGGTAGATTTCTTCGACCTCGCCATTTCGCACTCCGTAGAAACAGGAATGGAGATTTACCGTCGCATCGCTGTACTGGACCCAGACTTCGACTTTCTGCCCCACCTCAAGCTTGGTTGCGGCGCCCGGCTCGATCGCGATCAACGCATGCTCGGCGTGCAGAGCCTTCATTTCGGTTCCGGGCAGATCTTTCAATGCCGAAAATCCGCGCTCCCCGCTGATCGCCTTCACTCCGCAATCCAGTACTGCGTGTTCCGCTCCCCGCATGCTGATCACCGTCGCCAACACCGTAAGCGAGCGCTGAAATTGCGCGCCGCGGTTCACGTACATCGTGTCCATCAGCAGGTACGAACCCGCCTGGATGTCGGTGATGCCGGGAT
>JBEKXX010000141.1:0-14200 GCA_049511595.1 Occallatibacter sp.
CATTCCATCTCGCCGACTCTTTGCCGAAGTCGGTGCTGGAGCGGATTGAGGAGCGGTACCGCATACTCGAAGTGGCGAGACGCGCCGGAGCGAAACTGTTGCCAAGCCAGAATGTCCTTGTCGCAGAGTTCAGCCCTAAGAAAATCGAGGAATACTTCGATCACGGAATCGGTGCATGTTTCCTCCGTAATCCCCAAATTGGCGATTTGGTCGCCAATGCGCTGCACTTTTGGCACGGAAAGCGATACCGGCTAATAGCTTGGTGCGTGATGCCGAATCATGTACATGTGATCTTCCGTTTGTTTCCAAGAGAGGCGTTGGCGGAGGTGATTCGGAGTTGGAAACTATTCACTGCGAGAAAGGCCAACCGAATCCTCGGGCGTAGCGGGATCTTCTGGCAGCGCGAGTATTACGACCGATTGATTCGTGAGGAGGTGGAACTCGACCGTGCGATCCGTTATGTCCTAAGCAATCCTGAGCGCGCTGGACTCAAGGGTTGGAAGTGGTCATGGAGTGCGGGTATGGATACCCGCACGACAGCCGGTCTGGAGACCGGCGCTACGGTTGCGAGCGCAGCTGAATCTTAGATCGGCTAGAGTGCTGGGTGGCGTGCGCGGTCAGTGCGCCGAGGGCCCGTCTTCCTTGCTGCTGGTAGCGAAGAAGATTGACACCACGAAAACAGCGATGATGACCGGGACTACGACGAACGGGGAAGAGATGTGCATGGCGCAGGCTCCTTGCTGGTTCCAGAATACCAGCCGTCAGCTTTCAGATCTCAGCCTTCAGCCTCCAACGCTTCCCCCCGAGCCTCTTTATGATCAACCTTCCGGCCCTGCGCTCATCGCTCATGACTTCGACAACCTGGCTGATAGCTGAAAACTGATAGCAGAGCTACTCCCTACTGTCTACTCCCTATTCCCTGCTGTTGGATAGTCCACGCGAATGGTCAGGATCTCGTAAGGATGGATCGGAACCTTGACCACATCGCCCGCGACTGAGAGCGGACTACCTTCGGGTTGCTCCATCAAATTGGTCACTGTGGCTGAGGTTGCGCCCGGCGGCACGTGGAACACTGCGGTCGACTCCTTGCCTGCCCACTCATACACGCGGAAGATGAGGCCGTTAGCATCCTCGGCCTTCTTCACTGCGGTCAACACCACATTGTCGGGCTCGACCGACGCGAACGCGTGCTCGGCCGGCAGCGAGCCGGGGTGCGCCGTTGTGACCACCGCCTGAAGCGGATAGTCGTACTCCCATCCGTGGCGCATGGTAAGCGCGTCCTTCCATGTGCCCGCGTGCGGATAGATCGCGTAGTGGAAGTGATGATGGCCCTGGTCGGCGTCGGGATCGGGCCAGGTGGGCGAGCGCAGCAGCGTCAGCCGCAGCACGTTGCCCACGGCGTCGTATCCGTACTTGTCCTGGTTGAGCAGGCTCAGGCCGTGCACCTTGCCGTCGGAGCCTACGCCGCTTAAGTCGGCCCAGCGCATCGCCGGAACCTCAAACTGCGCTTTTTCCCAGCTATTGTTGCGCGTGGTCGGCCGCTCGATGGTGCCGTAAGGAATCTCGTAGGTGGCAAAGTCGCTGGTGACGGCCAGTGGGAAGGCGGCCTTGAGCAGAATGTGCTTTTCGTGCCAGTCGATGTCATTGTCGATGTCAACGATGTCGCCTTCGAGGCTGATGGTCTGAACGAACGTGGAATTCTGCCAGTGATACGTGACGCGAATCGCGGGATCGGCGGAATCCTTGCCGACCAACTCAACACTATCGGCCTTGTCGATCGTCATCGGCGCTACGTCGAGTGTCCCGGGATCGATGTTCCAGGCGTCGTAGTCCTTGGGCGTGTCTTTGAAGAACTGGAGCTGGTTGCCGCAGGAGCCGGGGGCGATGGCGTCGAACTTCGACCGAGCATTAAACAGGCTGGTGATGCAACCGGACTTCGGGTCCACCACAACTCTAATGGCGTCGTTTTGGATGGCGGTTGGACTTGCATTTTGATACTCAGGCATCACCTGTGGGACGGGCACCTCGTCACCCATCAACAACTGGAATACCTTATATCCGAATGGTGGAATCTCTTCGGCGACAAACGATATCTCAGCCGAATTTTCCGTTGAAGCTGCCCGCCTTTGAAGATAAATTATCTGGTCAGGTTTTGTTATTTCTTGGACGGCGAGTCCAACTGTTGTTGAAGGCATCTCAACTTTCACGTTTACCGCGCCAGGTCGCGCCCAACCCAGGGGATTGAAGACTACGATCGACTGGGGCTTGACCCTCTTTGCTAATCCGCCCGTGTCGATTCTTTCGGTAACCGCCTCCAGCGCCCCCGCCGCAATCTCGTTCGTCGACATGCGCACCCAGTCGTAGTCCTGCTGCGCGTCCTTGTAGATATCGGCGATGCCGGAGCCCGCAGCCAGATCGTGAAACTGGTTGAAGAGCACCTTCTTCCAATCCTCGGTCAACTCATCCGCCGGATACTTCGCACCAAACAGCCAGGCAAGCGAGGAAAATTTCTCCGCGTTGAGAACCTCTTCTTCGCTGTCGCGCATGTTCTTTTTGTGGTTGGCCTGCGTGGTGTAGACGCCGCGGTGAAATTCGAGGTACATCTCGGTATCCCACGTGGGAATCGCGACCTCGCCCGGTACTGCCGATGGAGGCTCGTAACCCTTGGCTATCGACTGGTAGTTCCACACGGGACTTTCAGGCGCAATCTGCTTTTCAATCGTCGAAAAGAAGCTTTGCGCGGTGCCGAACTGGAACTTCGGCGTCACCAGCGCGCCGCTATCCGCGGCAATCGCGGTTGCGCCGGGGTCGGCCCAGTGGAAGCCCTGGTCCAGCATGACCCGCGTAGGCCCGCCGCCGTGGTCGCCCACGCCGTAGAGGTCCATCATCTCCGTCATGCCGGGGGCACGCTCCCGCGCGACGGCAAGATCCCCTGACAGCCGAACCGGTCCCAGGGTGTCATTGGCATAATCGTGCGGAAAATACGTTAAAACCTTCGATCCATCGGGCGACTGCCACCAGAACAGCTTGAAGGGAAGCTGATTGGTGTCGTTCCACGTCATCTTCTGCGTCACAAAGTAGTCGATGCCGCTCTTCTTGTAGATCTGCGGCAATTGCCAGGTGTAGCCGAAGGAATCGGGGTTCCAGCCAATGCGCACGTCCACGCCGTAGGCCTGCTTGTACCAGCGCTTGCCTACCAGCAACTGGCGCACCAGCGACTCGCCGTCGGGCATGTTCAGGTCGGGCTCGACCCACATGCCGCCCACGACCTCCCACCGGCCCTCCTGAATGCGCTTCTTGATTTGGGCGTTCAGGTCAGGGTATTTGTCGGCCATCCACTCGTTGTAGGCGGCAGCGGACTGCGTGTAGGTGTAGGCGGGATATTCGTTCATCAACTGCAATGAGGTTCCGAAGGTGCGGTGCACGACGTCGACGGCCTCGGTCCACGGCCACAGCCACGCCGCGTCAATGTGCGAATTGCCGGTGAGGTGAAAGGTCGCCGACTGAAGCAGCGGGCGAAGCTCTTCAAGCCGGCTCTGCGCCGCCTTCAGACTGGCATCGAACCTGGCCTGCGCCTGGGCGCGCGCCTCCCCAGTGGAGTTCTCGGCTGTATCGAGTGCCGACACATCCACGGCGCCGATGGCGCTGTTCAAGATGTCCAGCTTGGCGCTATCGCCGGTGGCGAGCGAGGGCAGCAAGAGCGCCGCCGAAAGGAACTCTTGCGCCAGGTCTTCGGGATTGGGGCGGTCCTCAGGAAAGTCGACGCGCAGGGTCGCGCCGCGGAAGTGCTTGGCGTTCACGGTCTCGAAAAACTGGGTCGCGATCACAGCCTTGTCGCCGGGCCGCGCGTTGTCGAACAGCACGATCGGCTCCAGGTCGGACTCGCCCATGTCCACGCGGCGGCCGTTGAAGTAGAGAACCTCTGCCATGGGGCCGTTGGCGTCGGCGTGGAACTGGAACCAGATGCGCGCGCCGGTCAGGTCGTAGCCGTGCAGCGTCTCCGGGACTTGAATCGTCTGGCGAAACCAGACGGCGCTGGTGGGCGCATCGGTTCCCGGCGCCATGACCTGCCATCCGCTCTCGTCCAGGTTTACAGCCTCGCCGTGCGTCACGTCGCCCACGTGCATCTTCCACGTGCCAAGGGGTAGTTGCGTCAGGTTCGTCAGCTTTTCCACCACCGCACGGGACTGAGCCGGCAGCAGCGCGGCGGCCCGTTCCATCTCGCTGCCGGATTGGCCCGCGGCGGGCCGCCCAGCGAAAAACGCTCCTATAAAAAGAAGCAGACCGAGGAGAGCACAGAAGCGAACTTTCGAAGAGGAATTCATGGCGGATCAAACTCCTGCTGCATTGTAGGACATTGCTCCACGATCGCTCACGCAAGACGCGAGTTGCGCAGGCAAAACGGCAACCGCGGCTCAAAGCGACAAAAAGAGGGATGGGTGGCCGTTTTCCCATAATGCGGCACGAAAAACCGGATTTTGATCGTCCCGTTTTCCTCCCTGTGTGCGCGGTCACATCACGCCTAAGGGCGACACGATCAACATCAAGACATGGATGCAGTGACCCTGATTCTGATTGCTCCATGCTCGCTTTTGCTGGGCGCAGCGCTGCAAATATTGGTAGCGCCACTCTTCTCAGCCCGGGCAAAGGGAATCCTCGCCTTTCTCACCTGCTTACCCGCCCTCTTCGCCGTCGCCGGCATCGCACCATGGGTCCGCGGCGGACAGGGCATCGACCTGCATCCGCTGCAGTGGGATGGGCCGCTCGCGCTAGTTCTTCACGTGGACGCGCTCAGCGTGCTGTTCGCCTTCATGGGCGCGTGCATCGGCGGACTCGTGCTGCTCTATTCGATCGGGTACATGGCGCACGACAAGTCGGCGACGCGCTTCTACGCCACGATGCTCGTCTTCATCGGCGGATTCATCGCTCTGGTGTACAGCGCCAACCTGTTCATCTTTTATTTCTGCTGGGAGCTGGTGGGCCTGTGCTCGTTCAGCCTGGTGGGCTTCTGGTACACCAACCGCGAAGCGGTAAACGGCGCGCGCAAGGTGCTGCTGATGACGCACATCGCGGGCTACGGATTGCTGGCCGCGATTCTCGTCCTCTATCACCGCGCCGGCAGCGCATTGTGGACCGATCCCGCCGTGGCGCGCAGCTTCACCGGAGGCATCTTCGCGCTGATGCTGGTTGCGCTGGTGGCCAAGAGCGTGCAGGTTCCGCTGCACACGTGGATTCCCGAGGCCATGGCCGCGCCCACCCCCGTAAGCGCGCTGCTGCACGCGGCCTGCTACGTGACTTCCGGCGTCTATCTGGCCGCGCGCATGCACAGCTTTGGCGCGTGGCCCGTCGCGTGGGGCGAGAGCCTGATGTGGGTGGGCACAGTCACTATGGCCGTGGGCGTGATGTACGCCATGGTGCAGACCGATTTGAAGCGCATGCTGGCCTTCTCCACCGTAAGCCAGATCGGCTACATGATGATGGGCCTGGGCATCGGCACGCCGCTGGCGATCACCGCCGCGCTGCTGCACTGCCTCAATCACGCCTTCTTCAAGGGCGGATTGTTCCTGACTGCCGGCTCGGTGCAGCACGCCACTGGCACGCGGGACATGAACCAACTGGGCGGTCTGGCTGCGAAGATGCCGCACACCACGTTGTCCTGGCTCATTGGCGTGGGCAGCATGATGGGCATTCCGCTGATGAGCGGCTTCGCCAGCAAGTGGATGCTCTATGCAGCGGCGCTGCAGGCCGGATGGGCCGTACCAGCCATGGTGGCGTGGGCCGCGAGCCTGGGCACGGTTTTCATGGGAGCCAAGGCCACCAGCGCCGTGTTCCTGGGGCCGGTGACGGAGCAAACCAACGACGCGCACGAAGCGCCGCCCTCGATGGTGTGGGGCATGGGACTGCTGGCCGCGGGCAGCGTGGTCCTGGGCGTAGCGCCGCAGTTGGCGGTCAATTATTTCCTCAATCCCATCCTGGCTGCGCTCGGACTGGGCGCAGGCGTGCATGTGACATGGCTTGGGTTGTCGGCCGATGCGGGCAGCTTCTCCAGCGTAGGCGGCTTGGTGCTGGCCGTCGTATCGATCGTGCTGGGCGGAGCGATTTATCTGGTTGCCTACGCCGCGCGGCCGGTTGCGTCCGGCGCTGTGCTGGCGGGTGCGGGTGGCGGCGTCTTTACAGGCGGAGAGCCGCTGGGCGAGCAGGGACGCCTGACCGCGGGCGATTTCTCTGAGATTTTTGAGGCGCACTGGCACTCGTTCTTCCGCTGGTCCAACGTGGATCGTGTGTATTTGAGCGTGTGGGACGGATTGCAGGCGATTTCGCGCGTTCTCGGCGCCGCCTTCGCGTGGATGGAACGGCGTGCGGCGTGGTTGGTCGTGGCCTTTGCCGCGGCAGCCCTCGCGCTAGCGCGCTGGGCCGTGCCCGGAACTGCTCAGGCAGAATTCGGGGCCCTGGCACCTTTCGCACAGATCCCTCCGCTGTTGATCCTCGCCGTCGCCATCGCGGCATGTGCGCTGTTGCTTGCAGCGCTCTCAAGTCCCTACGGCCGCAAGCTGGCTTTGCCGATGCTGTTCGTTGCCGCGCTAGTGGTCGACGGGCTTTTCGCGGCGAATTCGTGGGCGCGCCTGAGTCTGCTTGAAGCCGCAGCCTTGCTGACGGTAGTGCTGGTCTGGCAAACGGCGCGTTCGCAGGCCGCGAAGCTGACCTATTTGGCGGTCGTGCTGGTCTCTGCGGGATCGATGATCGCAAGCGACGTTCTGGCCGATCGCGGCAGCCCCGAATGGGCGCGCGCGCTGCTCTTCACCCGCGTCCTTCCCGCATTGGTGCTCGGCGTCATCATCGCGGTCGTCGATATGGCTGCCTTCGGCGAATTCTTTATCGCGACGCAGTCTTTTCAGATGGCGCTCACCCCGCAGGGGCTGTGGATAACCGTTGCCGCGGGAACGTCGCTCGTCGCCGCTCTGCTGATGTTGACTCAACGCAGCCTTAAGCGGTTGCTTGTGCTTTCGACAGCCGAGGACGTGGGCTTCCTGCTTCTCGGCGCCGCTTCAATGAGCGTCATCGGAGCGCAGGGCGCGCTGATTGCAGCCAGCACGCACGCTCTGGCCAAGGCGCTGCTTTTCATCTCGCTTGCCGCTCCTGAATCCGCCGGCGCGCTTGAGTCTGAGCCTGTCGCGCTTGCCGCGCGATACCCGGTGAGCGCATTCGGTTTCCTCTTCGGCATGCTGGCCATGATCGGAGTTCCGCCAACACTCGGATTCATTGGCCGCTGGCGGCTTTACTCCACGGCTTTGCAGATTGGCATTTGGCCGCTGGTCATCCTGATTCTGTCGTCGATCTTCGCGCTTATCGCCTATGCGCTGGCGCTCTCGCGCAACTGGTGGGGCCCTCCCCAAGAATCGCCGCCGCAATCCCAGGCGCGCGAGCCGTTCCTGGTCAAAGCCGTCATTGTCGTGCTGGCGGCGGTCCTTCTTGCCGCCGGAATCTGGCCCAACGCGTGGCAAATGTTGATGGGGGTGCGGCTATGAATCTCTGGAGACGACTCCTATGCACAGCTCGCCGCCGAAGCCCCTGGCTCTTCCACATGAACTCGGGCAGTTGCAACGGCTGCGACATTGAAATTGTGGCCGCACTTTCGCCGCGTTACGACGCCGAGCAGTTGGGCGTTCGCCTCGAAGGCAGCCCGCGCCACGCCGACATTCTCTGCGTGACCGGGCCGGTCACCCGAAAAGCCGTCCGCGCCGTCAAGACCGTCTACGACCAGGTGCTGGGGCCAAAGGCCGTCGTCGCCATCGGCTCGTGCCCGGCCACAACGAATGTTTTTATTGACAGCCGCACACTCGATGGGCCGCTGGACAAGCATGTTCCCGTCGATGTCTTCGTTCCAGGCTGCCCGCCGCGGCCGGACGCGATCATTCAAGGCGTCGCCAAGGCGGCGGAGATTTTGGCCGAACGCGGCGACAACCCGCCCAAGGCGGAACTTGCTGTTGCCACAATTGCCGAGGCTGAGGTTCCCGTGAACGGGTCTTCGCCGGCGGGACGCGGGGGAGTACAGCCATGACCCTCCTTACAGCACTTGCGCGATTGCTCATCTTTCCGGGCCTGCTTTTCGCTGTGCCCGCCGCGTGGTTCTTCCTGTGGCTGGAGCGCAAATCGGTCGCCCTGATGCAGGAGCGCGTAGGCCCGCCGTTCATGCAGCCATTCTTTGACTTCATCAAGCTGCTCGGCAAAAGCACGCCGCCGCGCAGCGGCATTGCCGGTCTGCTGATGCGCGCGTGGCCGCTCATCGCAGTCTCGGCTGCGGCTGGAGCCGTGGGACTGCTGCCCGTGCTGCCATCGTCAGGCGGATTCGAGGGCGACCTGATCCTGCTGCTCGCTCTGCTGGAGCTGCCTTCCGTGTGCATCATCGCCGCCGGCTTCTCATCGCGGTCGATCTTCGGAGAAATCGGCTCGGCGCGCGAGGCCGCGCTCAGCGTCTCCTACAACATCGTCTTTCTGCTCGCCATTGTTTCCATCGCCGCTTCGCAGCACACCTTCCGGCTGGAAGCGCTGGCGGCGCTGCCCAGTTCTCCGTTGCTCTGGCTGGGGGTGCTGGCGATTCTCGTCTGCCTGCCCGCCAAGCTGCACATCAATCCCTTTTCGCTGCCCAACGCGGAGCAGGAGATCTATGCCGGACCACTGACCGAGTACGCCGGTCCGGAGCTAGCCATGTGGGAGCTTTCGCACGGCCTCGAGTGGGTTGCCTGCACCGGTCTCGTGGCCACGCTGATTGCGCCGCACATCGCGGTTTCCTGGGGGGGCGTCTGGCTCGCGGCCTGCCTGTTCATCGTCATCTCCTTTGCCACCGTGCTGCTGCTTTCGGTGCTGGCCGCGGCAACGGCGCGCCTCGCCATCGATTCCAGCGTGCGCTTCTACTGGCAGTGCACGCTCATCTTCGCGGTTCTCGCCATTTCGTCCGCGCTCTTCATGAGGTTCCGGTCATGAACATCCTCACCATGATGTGGAAGAATCTGCGGCGCGGCTACCAGACCCTGCTCTTTCCCGCGCGGCCCAAGGTCACTACGCGTTTCCGCGGGCTGGTGCTATTCGATCCCTCGCTCTGCACCGGCTGCGCCATCTGCCGCCTCCGCTGCACCTCGCGCGCCATAGAGTTCAAAGCCGGCAAAGGCGAGTTCACCTGGAGCTACAACCCCGGCCAATGCACGTTCTGCGGGCGCTGCGTGGAAGGCTGCACGGAGCATGCGCTGAAGGAAGGCCGCGTCGAGCACGCGCTGACGCAACAGCAGGACACGCCACCCATTTACCTGGTACAGGGCGAGCTCAAGAAGTCGTACACCGTGGCGCGCCGTCCGCCCGCGCCGAAACCGGCGCCGTCCGCTTCGCCAGTAGCGCCGGTCTCCAGACCGGCTGTACTGGCGGCTTCTACGCCGCCAGGAGGAGATTCCCAATGATCGCCCTCGATACCATTCGCGAAAAGCTGGGAACCGCTGAGCCCTGGGTGGAGAGCCGCGGCACGTGGTGGCTGAATCCCGGCGCGTTAAGCGTCCGTGAGCTTGCTCAGGCGATGAACGCCATCGGAGCGCGCTTCGTCACTGTCACCGCCTACCAGTTGCCCGGCGATGCAGGATTCCGCCTCGAATACCACTGGGATCTCACAGGGCGTCTGCTCGGGTTTCCCTTTCAGATTGCAGGCAATTCCATTGAGAGCATATTCGACCTCTGCGAGGCGGCGGACTGGATCGAGCGCGAGATTCACGAAGAGTATTCCATCGATTTCGCCGGCCGCGCGTATGAGCCGTTGCTGCTGCGCCAGGGCGACAAGACGGGCGTGAATCTGCGCGTAGCCCCCGCGCCGGACGAGCCTGCTCCCGGCATGCAAGGGCCAAAGGAGGTCGCAAAATGAGCTACAAGATCCCCATGGGACCGTACCATCCCGGCCTTGAAGAACCTTACAAGCTCGACATGATTTGCGAAGGCGAAACGGTGGTGGATGCCGAGCTCAATATCGGCTTCAATTTCCGCGGCATCGAGCACCTGGCCGAGACGCGCAACTATTTCCAGGTGATCGCGCTCATGGAGCGCGTGTGCGGTATTTGCTCGTTCATCCACACGCTCACCCTATGCCAGGCCATGGAGAAGCTGGCCGGCCTTGAGGCGCCGCCACGCGCGCAATACATTCGCGTCGTCATGGCAGAGCTGGAGCGCCTGCACTCGCATGTGCTCTGGGCCGGCATCGCCGCCAAGCTCATGGGATTCAAAACCATGTTCATGACCTGCTTTGCATTGCGCGAAAAGGTGATGGACGTGCTGCAGGCCATCTCCGGCAACCGCGTGAATTATTCGATGAACTGCGTGGGCGGCGTCAATCGCGACATCGAGGATCCGCTGGCGCTGGCGCCCATGATCGACGAACTGGAGCGCGAGATGATGCGCACCATCATTCCAATTTTCACCACCAGCTCGACGGCGCGCTCGCGCTGCGCGGGCATCGGCGTGCTCACGCACGAGAAGGCAATCTCCTGCGCCGTGGTCGGTCCCACGGCGCGCGCCTCGGGCGTGCCCCAGGACCTGCGCCGCGACGCGCCCTATGCGGCCTACGCGGAGATGAAGTTTGAGGTTCCCGTGGAACAGGCCGGCGATGTGCGCGCCCGTCTCTTCGTCCGCGCGCTCGAAATTATCGAGAGCTGCGGCATTCTGCGCCAGGCGCTCAGCAAAATGCCCCCCGGCGAGATCTCGACCGGAGGCGACAAATTCAACTTCGCCACCGGAACGGCCACCAGCCGCGTTGAAGCCCCGCGCGGCGAGGTCATGTACAGCGTCACGTGGAAGGAAGGCTCGCGGAATCCGGCACGCGTCCACGCGCGCACGCCCACCTATGCCAACATGCCGGCGGTACGCTGGATGGTGCGCGGCGCGCGGCTTGCGGATACGCCGCTCATTCAGGCCTCGATCGATCCCTGCTACTCCTGTACCGACCGCTGACGCCTTCGCGAATTCCATTCGAATTCGCCCGCACGCTCACGGCGCGGTTGCATCCACGCAAGGCTTGCCACCGCACAGCGCGCCGGTGATGCCCTGGCCTTCGGCGATGGTGTAGATGCGATCCACAGCCGGAAGCTTTAGAGTTTCTTTTTTTCCCGACGGCCAGTGAATCTCGGCGGTTCCGGCAACGGTGGCGTCACTGAGGCCGAAGTGGACGCGAAAATCGTTCGAGGAGAGATAGCTGCCGCCGCTTAGAACGTCCCCCCGCTGGCGCATCCCATTCGCGGTGAGATAGACGGTAGCCCCGACGGCATCGCGCGGGCTCCCTGGACCGCCAATGAGTTTCAACTCGACCCAGCGATGATGGTCCGGATTCACGTTGCGCAGCAAAATGGGGACACCGTCCATGCTGTTGATCACCACGTCGATCTTGCCGTCGTTAAAGATGTCGCCAAACGCCGCGCCGCGGCCGACGCTGACCACGGCCAGCCCGGTTCCCTCGACTGCGGGCACCAGCGCGAATTTGCCGTTCCCCAGGTTGTGATAGAGCAGCGGCCGCTCGGCATAGCTGCTGCCCCATTCCGGGTGCTTGTCCACCTGGGGATACACGTGGCCGTTCACGATGAACAGGTCCTTCCAACCATCGTTGTCGTAATCCAGAAACCCGTCCGCGAAGCTCACAAACGGAATGGAAGATTCGGCGATTCCAGCCTGGTAACTGACGTCCGTGAAAAGCCCTGTCCCGTCATTCTGGAAGAGGACATTGTAGTCGTCGGCAAAGTCCGTGTTGACGATCGAGAGATGTCCGTTGTTTTCGTAGTCGCCGGCGGCGATGCCCATATTGGAAATCTCGCGGCCGTCATTGTTCAGCGCGTACCCGCTTTCGTAACTCCGGTCCTCGAACGTGCCGTCTCCCTTGTTGATATACAGATAGTTCGGCGTGGAGTCGTTGGCCACCAGAAGGTCCGGCTTGCCGTCGTTATTCACGTCGGCAAACAAAGCGCCCAGACCGTAATAGCCATTGGGATCGTCGACGCCCAGCTTCTTGCTGACGTCGGTAAAGGCGCCATCGCCGTTGTTGTGAAACAGATGGTCGTGCTCGCCCTTCAACCCACGCGGGCCGCACAGCACCTGCACGGCGCGAAATTGGCAAAGGGTGAAGTTGACCGCCTTGGTGCCCGAGATCGGGGGATTGTTCAGATCGATCTGCGCGTAGCCCGCCACGAACAGGTCCAGCCGCCCGTCACCGTCGTAATCGCCGAAGGTTGCGCCGGTAGACCAGGTCCCGATCGTCACTCCCGCCTGCTCAGCCACGTCGGTGAAGGTTCCGTCGTGGTTGTTGCGGTACAGGCGGTTTTTTCCAAAGTTGGTGACATATAGATCGGGCCAGCCGTCATTGTCGTAATCTCCAACCGCACACCCGTATCCCCACCGGTCGTTGGCCACGCCCGCCTTTTCTGTCACGTCGGTAAAGGTCCCGTCATGATTGTTATGAAAGAGAGCCGCATGCGGAGGAGTGGCTTTGCCTGCCAGAGCATCGTAGGTCGAGCCGTTAACCAGATAGATATCGAGCCAGCCATCGTTGTCATAGTCGAGCAGACACACTCCGGGCCCCTTGGCCTCCAGGATCAGCCGCTTTTCCGGGGTGCCCGCCAAGTGATGCCATTGCGTCAGTCCGGCTGTTGCAGCCACGTTCTGGAAGACGATCGGGCCGCTCTTGACGAACCCTCCGGCAGTGATGGGACGGTGCAGACTGTCGAAAACGGCCGTTTGAGGGCCGGCATTGGCCATTCCTCCCTGGGATTGCGCCACCGCCGCCGGCTGGGGTCCGGCGCCGGCGCCAGGCATGGCATTTCCCGCGCTTGCTGCATCCTGCGCGTACACACCCGGGCTCGCCGCCAACGCGAGCATCAAAACTGAGGCACTCAGCACGGCTTTCGAACAAGGCCGCTTGCAAGCAGCCACCAAAATCTGCAAGAACCGCAGTACGCTACTTTCGGCTTTTCGGGAGATCACTCCTCTTGCTCCTTTGCGGGGCGCCCATTCTCTCTGCCTGCGCGCTTTGTACGCATAGGATGCGACGCCGTGCAAAACACACCACCGCAGCGCTCAACAAGGACAGGTGAACCCATTGATCATTTTAGACTCTGCGTATTCCTGAACGGCAACGTGGCGCCTGTTTGCAACCCGTCAGGCGATTGCCGGGTGCAATCCTGTACGAGCCCGGGCGAGTCTTCGGGCCGGAGATCAACTACTCCGGAGGACCATACCAAAGCAATCTCGCCGTACCTGCGGTAATCTCCTCGATTTTTGCTTTCAACGGCTGGGAGTCGGTGGCGCCGCTGGCCGAGGAGAGCGAAAATCCACGCCAAAACCTTCCTCGTGCGCCTGCGCGACGAGTGCCTCAACGCAAGCTGGTTCCGCACCCTCAACGATGTAAGGAGTACTCCGGCAAGCTGGAGGCAGGAGTATAACTGCGAGCGCCCGCACAGCTCGCTCGACTATAGGACGCCGGAGGAGTTCCGGCAAGCAGGCTATGCAAATGTGGAAAGCACAAAACACCTCCCACATTTACACAGCCACGACGACGGCGGCTACGGGTCAGTCTCGAAGCCAAACCAGAACCGGGAAACTCCAGTTACCAATGGTTGAGAAAACGAAGGCAGGTCATCTCGTAGTCAGGTCAGTTTATCAACTTGATTTTCTCTCGCCGACCTCCACTCAGTCCCGCCTACATCTCCCGAGATGCTTAGCCAGAATGTTCGAAGAAGTACGATGCCGTCAGGAAACAGCTCTACGAGACCATCGCAACTCAGTTTTGTTCTTCGTCCAGGCCGCCCTATTTTTCGCTGGGGTTGAGGTCTACTTCAATGGTCGTGGTTGACGCGCTTTGTTCGATTTGGCGTGTCTCAAAGCGAATCACCAGCCGATTGCCGGCCAGGTCGGCTTGCCAGCCAACCGGCATCGAGCCAAACCCGGTCGTTGTCACCTTCGGCAAGTCCTCGCCATTCACTCGTACCGCGGAGGCCGCAGTTACTCCGTAGACCAGCAAATAGCCCGTTTCAGGAAGGTTCTCAAGCGTCCAACCCACGCCACCTGGCTTGGATTGCACAGTTACTTTTGCAGTTTCTCCCGGTGTAATAACCAATGTCACGGTCTTATCCCCGCTGGGGGGAGTTACAACCAGCGCGCCGACACGGCCGTTGGTCATGCTTTGACC
>JBEKXX010000142.1:0-7439 GCA_049511595.1 Occallatibacter sp.
CTCTTTCGCGACGATCCGCGCTTCTACAACTTTGCCAGCTACCTGGTCTGCGGATCGCTGCTTTTGGCGGGCGCCATTCGAGTGCTCAAGTCGCGCTTCTCAAAACAGAATGCATGGTTCGCGCTCGCGGCCATCGCCGCGCTTTCGATGCTGCCTGTCTATCACCGGGGATACGACGCCAAGCTGCTGCTGCTCACTGTTCCCGCCTGCTCGTACCTGTGGGCCATGGGCGCGCGTTTGAAGTGGCTGGCTGGCCTGCTGACCGCCTCTGCGCTTCTGTGCACCGCTGACGTCCCCGCGGCGATACTCCTGGTCATGATGAACAGCCTGAAGGTCGGGACTGCCGGCGTTTGGGGCAAAGTATTCACGGTCGTTTTCTTTCACCCTGCCCCGCTGGTTCTGCTGGCGACGGGAGTCTTCTATCTGTGGGTATATTTCCGGCGCACGGCACAGGAAAAGCGGGGATCCGTCGCAGCGGGCGAACCGCTCGGCGCGGCCGTGGCGGCAGATCGCGGAGTGAGTCTTTGACAAAGGAAACAAGTTCACGCGCGGCGCAGAAGGTGCGTCGGCTCGCGAGTCGCCGCCGGCATTCTTCACTTGCCGTTTTTCTATGCTCCTGAGAGGTTTCGGTCTGCCATGGTGCTGCCTTCCGACGTAAAACCAAATCATTTCCTGTTGGGCGCTGAATTCGGCTTGACTGCGATTACGGTGACGTTGGCTTTCGTGTGGCCGCGGCTTGGAGCCGGGTTTTTCGAGCGCATCGAACGAAGCTTCGCCCGGCTCGCGCGCGGCAAAGGCTGGGCGGTCGCCGTAGTAGGTCTGAGCGCGATCGTGCTGCGCCTGGCCCTGCTTCCTTTCTTTCCCATCCCATTGCCGTTTGTGCCCGATGATTTCAGCTTTTTGTTAGCCGGCGACACGTTTGTCCACGGGCGTCTGACCAACCCAACCCCCGCGATGTGGACGCATTTCGAGAGCATACACATCACCATGCAGCCGACGTATCAATCGATGTACTTTCCCGGACAGGGGCTGCTCCTGGCGGCCGGCCAGGTGCTGTTTGGCCAGCCGTGGCTCGCCGAACTGGCGATGGATGCGCTGATGTGCGCGGGGCTCGTGTGGATGTTGCAGGCGTGGCTGCCGCGAAAGTGGGCGCTGCTGGGCGGAGTGATTGCCGTGTTGCGCCTGGGGCTTTTCAGCTACTGGATCAACACCTACCACGGTGGGGCATTGCCGGCTGCGTTTGGCGGGGCGCTGGTGCTGGGCAGCCTGCCGCGCCTGATGAAGACAGGACGGTTTCGATACGGCCTGCTGATGGGAATCGGGATTGCGCTTCTTATCCTCACACGGCCCTATGAGGGAGTTCTGCTTTGTCTCCCGGTGACGGCCGTTCTTGGCCGCTGGATCGTTAAGGGAAAGAACAGGCCGCCGCTCGGAGTTCTCGCGCGCCGCGCCGTGGTTCCGTTGCTGTTGGTTGGCGCAACTTTAGCGTGGCTTGGCTATTACGATTACCGAGCCTTCGGTAACCCGCTGACTCTGCCTTACACGGTCGATCGGGAACAGTACGCGATCACGCCATACTATGTGTGGCAGCATCTGCGGCCCGAGCCTGCCTACCGGCATCCTGTAATACGCGATTTTTACGAGTTTACAGAGCTCCCGTTGTACCTTCGGGTGCACTCTCTAAAAGGCTTTGTGCTCTGGACAGCCGTAAAGGCCGCATTCAATGTGCTCTTTTTCGCGGGATTCAGCCTTCTCCCTCCGCTGTTCATGTTTCGGCGAGTCTTTCTGGATCGGCGTATCCGCCTCCTGGTCGTGTGCACGCTCGTTCTTGCGGCTGGAATGGCCATCGAAATCTACTGTATTCCGTACTATTTAGCCCCCTTTACCGCGGCCTTTTATGCCATCGGGCTGCAAATGATGCGCCACCTTAGGGTATGGAAGTCCGGAAGAAGCCCAGTCGGTCTCGCACTCGTGCGGTTCACGATCGCCGCTTGCGTTGTCATGGCCGGTGTTCGCGTGCTTGCCGAGCCGCTTCATCGGGAGCCTCCGGAGTGGGCCCCTGGGAATTGGAACCTCGTTTGGTTCGGCCCACAGCATTTTGGCGTCGAGCGAGCACGATTGGAGGCTTGGCTCGAAGGGCAGCCCGGCCAGCAACTGGTGATCGTCCGATACGGACGCGATCATAATCTGCTGGATGAATGGGTCTACAATGGCGCTGACATCGATGGTTCCAAGGTCGTATGGGCGCGGGAAATGGATGCTGCGGATAATTTAGAGTTAATCCATTACTACAAGGGCCGGAAGGTGTGGCTGGTCGAGCCGGACGAGATTCCGGCGCGGATTACGCCTTATCCGATTCCGGTTGCGTCGGGCAACGCACACTAAGCTCGCGTATGTTTTTGGAGCCAGGGAAGACGCTGAAGGAAATAGAACCATGATCAATGGAAAGCGGATCGCGGTTGTCATGCCGGCGTACAACGCCGAGAAAACGCTGGAAAAGACGGTGGGTGAGCTCTCCGACGTGGTGGACATCAAGATTCTGGTCGACGACTCCAGCAAGGATAAGACCGCTGAGCTATCGCGCCAGTTGGGCGTGCGGACCTTTGTCCACGACGCCAATTACGGCTATGGGCGCAACCAGCAGACGTGCTACCGCGAGGCGCTGTCCGCCGGCGCGGATATTGTCGTCATGGTGCATCCCGACTACCAGTACACGCCTTCGCTGGTGCCGGCCATGGCCGGAATGATCGCGAGCGGCGTCTACGACATGGTGCTGGGATCGAGAATTCTTGGCGCCGGGGCACTGAAAGGCGGAATGCCGTTCTACAAATATGTCGCCAACCGGCTGCTGACCGCCTTTCAGAATTTGTTCCTGGGCGTAAAGCTCTCGGAATACCACACCGGATTCCGCGCTTTCTCGCGCGAGTTGCTGGAGACGCTGCCGTTGCTCGAAAACTCCGACGACTTCGTATTCGACAACCAGATGATCGCGCAGGCCGTAATGTTCGGCTTCCGGATCGGCGAAATCTCCTGCCCCACGAAGTACTTTGAAGAAGCTTCCTCCATCAATTTCAGGCGCAGCGTGAAATACGGCTTCGGCGTGCTGGCAACCACCGCCGGCTTTGTGGCGCACAAGATGGGAGTCAGGCGCTCGCCACGGTTCTACGCAACGGGCAGAAAGGTAACGCAGCAGTACTATTCGCAGGCCGGGCAAAAGCCCTAGGCCGCAATTCGGATGCATCCGCCCAGGCTCGCCGGGGAGAAATGAAGCAATGTCATGAAGCAAGGCACGGCGATCATTATCGGAGCGGGTCCTGCCGGGCTCACCGCCGCCATCGAGCTTCAGCGCAACTCGGCAATCAAGCCCATTCTGGTGGAGGCCGGCCAGCAGGCCGGCGGCCTGTCGCGGACCGTCCGCTACAAAGACAACCGCATGGATATAGGCGGACACCGCTTCTTTTCGAAATCGGATCGCGTGATGCGGTGGTGGCTCGATCTGATGCCTGTTGAGAATGTCTCGGGAGAAGCAGGCCAGCTTCTCTACCGGGGCCGGCGGCGCGATGTGCCGCTCGCAGCTTCGGCTCCCGGCTCGCGGACGGATGATTTGGTAATGCTGGTCCGGCAGCGCAGGAGCCGGATCTATTTTCTGCGCCGCTTCTTCGACTATCCCATCCGCCTAACGCCCGGCACTTTAAGGAAGATGGGTTTCGTCCGCGCCTTTCGCGCCGGCATCAGCTATCTTCATGCGGCATTGCTGCCTCGGCGTCCGGAGCAGTCGCTTGAAGACTTCTTTATCAATCGCTTCGGCATGCAACTTTACCTCACCTTCTTCAAGGCATATACAGAGAAGGTTTGGGGCGTGCCCTGCGACAGGATCGGCGCCGAATGGGGCGCTCAGCGCATCAAAGGTCTCTCCCTCAAGTCTGCGCTCGCACACTTTATCGGAAAGGCCGTTACCGCCCGGCAGCCTGAAGACCTTGCGCAAAAGCAGGCCGAGACTTCGCTGATTGAGAAATTCCTCTATCCCAAGTATGGTTCCGGCCAGCTTTGGGAACATGCGGCGGATCTTGTCTGCAAGGGCGGCGGCGAGATTCACTTCGGCGTCCATATCGACCGTATCCATGTCGAAGGCAACAAGCTGATCTTCGTTGAAGGCGTTGATCGCGCCGGCGAGGTCGTTACATATCGGGGCGATTACTTCTTCTCCACCATGCCGGTCCGCGACCTGATTCGCGCGATCTCCGGCGAAGTCCCGAAAGAGGTTCGTGAGGTCAGCGATGGCCTCGTCTATCGCGACTTCATTACGGTCGGCCTGCTGGTCGCCAAGCTCGCAGTGACCGAAGACGATGGGTTGCCAATCAAGGACAACTGGATTTACATCCAGGAGCCTGACGTCAAGGTCGGCCGCCTGCAAATCTTCAACAACTGGAGCCCCTGGCTGGTCGGCGACGAAAAAAAGGTCTGGCTCGGTCTCGAATACTTCTGCAACTCCACCGACGGCCTTTGGAAGCTCTCCGATGAGGAGATGACGCAATTCGCCATCGAGGAAGTTGCCAGGATCGGGTTTCTCAAGCCCGAAGATGTTGAAGACTCGCACGTAGTCCGCGTTCCCAAGACTTATCCCGCTTACTTCGGCAGCTATGGCCGTTTCGATGTGATCCGCGGGTACACGGACCGTTTTGAGAATCTGTTCCTGATCGGCCGCAACGGCATGCATAAGTACAACAACCAGGACCACTCCATGCTGACCGCCATGGCCGCTGTCGAGAACATCGTCAACGGCATCGCCACCAAGGAAAACATTTGGGCCATCAACACTGAGATGGACTATCACGAGATGAAGGATTCGGAGGAGATCTCGGGGCCTGAAGAAAGACGCAACCCCGGTCTCCACGGGGAAACGGTAGAGCAACTCGGCCCGAACGGTGGTTCGCGTGAGCATGTTTGCACTCGTTTCTAAAAAAATCCGTTCGCTTCGGCCTGCATGGACGGCCCTGTCCTTCTATGCGGCGCCGGTTGCCCTTTTGCTTCCATATCATGAGTCGTGGAGACTACAAGAGGGCGGATGAATGAACGGCGTCGCTGAAAAACGGACCCGGCAGTCCAGGCTTCGAGCCTGGCAACATGGCCTGGCGTTCCTGTTGGCCTGCGCAGTCATCGTGTCGCGGCGTCCGGATGCAGTCCTGCACGCGCAATTTTTCGCTGAAGACGGGCACGTTTGGTATGCGGACGCCTATAACTTGGGCTGGTGGAGCGCGTTGTTCCACGCCCAGGACGGATACTTTCAAACTTTTCCGCGCCTGGGGGCCGCGTTAGCGCTTCTCGTGCCATTCTTCCGGGCCCCTCTGGTGCTTAATCTCATCGCGATCTGCGTGCAGGCGCTCCCGGTCAATCTGTTGCTTTCTTCCCGATCTTCAGCCTGGGGCAGTTTGCGCTTCCGCGTCATTCTCGCAGGCATTTATCTGGGCTTGCCGAACTGCCCGGAGTTAAACGCTACGATCACCGGTTCGCAATGGCGCTTGGCTTTTAGCGCCTTCCTTCTGCTCGTAGCATTGAGGCCGCGAAGCGCTGCGGAGCGCCTGTTCGATCTCTCCATTTTCTCGCTCTCCGGCCTTACTGGGCCGTTCTGCATTTTCCTGTCTCCCATCGCGCTTTTCCTTGCGTGGCAGCGCCGCGGGCGCTGGCGCTGGGCAATGGCCGGTCTTCTATGCGCGGCATGTCTCCTCCAGGCATGGAACCTGTTCAGTGGAGGATTGGCCGGGCGGCCCCATGCCCCCCTTGGCGCCGGCCCCGCGATGTTCGTCCGCATGCTTGCAGGCCAGCTCTATCTTGGAACGTTGTTCGGCGGCAACGCGCTGGCGGCGCGCCCGGGCATCGGGCCGCTCATCGTGTTTTCCGGCATCGCCGCCGCCGGCGCCTTCCTTATCGTCCTCTGCTTCTTCAAATCGTCCTCCGCGATGAGGCTTTTCCTTGTTTTTTCAGGAATGATCCTGTGTTCTTCCCTCATTGCTCCCACGCTTGGCCAGATCGGTGGAATTACCGGTTGGGAGGCTGTGGTGCGCGGAGCCGGAGCTCGCTATTGGTTTTTCCCTGACCTGGCATTCGCATGGTCGATTCTTTTCTGTTTTCAGAGCCGGAACCAGGCTCTCAAGGCTGTTTCGGCCCTCCTTCTGTGCGCCTTGTGCCTTGGAATTGCGGCCCGCTGGGAGTATCCGGCCTTTCGGGACACGGGTTTCGCGGAATGTGCAAAGAGCTTTGGTTCGGCTCCGGCGGGAACGGTGGCGATTATTCCGGAGAATCCCGATGGCTGGAATCTCCGGCTCATCAAACACGGCTCAAGATGAAAAACGCCAGGATTCAATTCTTCCCAGACCGGCAAACGGGCCTTCGGCCCTGGCAGCACTGTGCGATTTTTCTGTTGGCCTGCGCTGTCATCGTGTCGCGGCGTCCGGACGCTGTTTTTCACGCGCAATTCTATGCCGAGGACGGGCACGTGTGGTTCGCGGACGCCTATAACCTGGGTTGGTGGCACGCTCTCTTCCGTGCACAAGACGGGTATTTTCAGACCTTTCCTCGACTGGCCGCCACGCTGGCGCTGCTGGCGCCACTAGCCCTCGCTCCATTGGCGCTGAATCTCGCCGCGCTGGCTGTGCAAGCGCTCCCGGTGAACCTCCTTCTCTGGTCCCGCAGCTCGGCATGGGGAAGCCTGCGCTTCCGCGCCTTGCTTGCCGTTGCCTATCTTGCGCTGCCCAACAGCCGCGAGATGACGATCGCTGTAACCAGTTCGCAATGGCTGTTGGCGCTGTGTGCTTTTTTTGTGCTCACGGCCTCACCGCCTGCCGGTGCGCCGGAACGCGCCGTCGATCTCGTCGTTCTGGCGCTTTGCGGGCTCACAGGCCCATTCTGTTTTTTCCTGTTGCCCATAGCCGCCTTCATTGCGTGGAGACGCGGCGGGCGCTGGTCCTGGATAAAGACAGGCGTCCTTTTTGCGCTCGCCCTGGTTCAGGCATGGGGTCTGCTGGTTATCGATGCGGGAGGGCGCGCGCACGCCGCTCTCGGCGCAAGCCCCGCTCTCTTTCTTCGTATTCTCGGCGGACAAGTCTACTTTGCGGCGCTGCTGGGGGGCAACGGCCTTGCCGCGAACTCGAGCCGCGCCGTATTTTTCCTGCTCGCTTTCGCTGCCATCGCCGGGACTTCACTTGTTGCATTCTGCTTTGTTCATGCCGGTTTCGAGATGAAGCTGTTTTTCGTGCTCACGGCTATGTTCCTGATCGCATCCCTGATCTCTCCGGCGGCGTATCCTCCGCCCGGCGTAACAAGGTGGGAGTTGCTTGCGGAGGCGTCAGGCATTCGCTATTGGTTTTTCCCCACGCTTGCCTGTGTCTGGTCGGTGTTATGGGCAGCACGCAGCCGGTTCAAGGCTCTTCAGGCAGTGTCGA
>JBEKXX010000143.1:0-7420 GCA_049511595.1 Occallatibacter sp.
TCCACACCGTGGTTCGGGCATTCTGGTGATAGTCCATCTGGTCTCCTGCATTCCTGAGTCTTCACAAACCCAGCTTTACAGGTCACGATCAGATGGACAACCTATTGAAACCTCACAACTAGTCCCTAGTTCAACGTCTGCACCTCAACCGACAGCACCGCCGGCAGATCGCGCACGATCGGCGCCCAGCTATCGCCCGCGTCAGCCGAGGCATACACTTGGCCGCCCGTGGTGCCGAAGTAGACGCCGCAATCGTCGAGCGTATCCACCGCCATGGCGTCGCGCAGCACGTTCACGTAGCAATCCTTCTCCGGCAGCCCCTTGGCCAACGGCTCCCACTCGTTCCCGCCTGCGCGGCTGCGGTAAACCCGCAGCTTGCCCTCCAGCGGGAAATGCTCCGAGTCGCTCTTGATCGGCACCACGTAGAGCGTCTCCGGCTCGTGCGCGTGCACATCGATGGCGAATCCGAAGTCGGTGGGCAGGTTGCCGCTTACCTCGCGCCAGCTCTCGCCGGCGTCGTCGCTCCGCATCACGTCCCAGTGCTTCTGCATGAAGAGCACATCGGGCCGCGAGCGGTGCATGGCCACGTGGTGCACGCAGTGGCCGATCTCCGCGTTTGGATCGGGAATGTATTGGCTGCGGAGTCCCTTGTTGATCGGCTTCCACGTCGCGCCGCCGTCGTCGGTGCGGAACGCCCCCGCGGCCGAGATGGCAATGTAGATTCGCTTGGGATTGCCGGGATCGAGAAGAATCGTGTGCAGCCCCATGCCGCCCGCGCCCGGCTGCCACTTTGGCCCGGTGCCGTGCCCGCGCAACCCGGCAAGTTCGTGCCAGTTCTTCCCGCCGTCGGTCGAGCGGAACAGCGCCGCGTCTTCCACGCCGGCATAAACCGTGCCGGGATCGGTGAGCGACGGCTCCAGATGCCAGACCCGCTTGAACTCCCACGGATGCTGGGTGCCGTCGTACCACTGGTGCGTCGTCAGCGGCTTGCCCGTCTCGGCCGACGTGTCATACTCGAACCGGTTCGGCAAAGCCGTGGGCGGGCCGGGAGGAGGAATCGCTTCATTGGGCAGGCCCGGCTGATGCCAGGTCTTGCCGCCATCATCCGAACGCTGAATCAGCTGTCCGAACCACCCGCTCGTTTGCGAGACGTAAATCCGGTTGGGGTCCACCGGCGAGCCCTTCATGTGGTAAATCTCCCAGCCGGCGAAGAACGGCCCACTCACACTCCAGTCCTTACGCTTGCCGTCGGAGCTGAGAAGAAACGCGCCCTTACGCGTCCCTACAAGCACACGCACACTGCTCATCTCGACCTCCTGCTTGTTTCCTTCCCATGATCTTGCTTATTCCGGCGGTGCGGGCCGGAAGTCCAGCCCATGGGGTACGCCGCACAGTCATTTTTCCCAATTCCCCTTGCAAATTACAAGTATTTTTGTGGCGCCTCTCAACTTACTTCGCGGGCTGGGGCCCAGCCACGGAGATCAGGCGCACCGGCCCGAGCAGTCCCGGCGGTAACTGCTGTTCATCCAGCGACGCCACGCGCACGACCGCTGGTACAGCGCGCAGGAGAACATGAACCCGGCGCTCTATGGCCAGCTTCATTTGGTGTTACGGCCGAGTTTAGAACGTGAAGGCGAGGCCAGCGCGCAGGCTGCGCTGATTCGTTGCGAACAGCAGCAGGGAACCATCGCTCAGCAGATACGGGCGATAACCCTCGGCCAGCAGATTCCTCACGTCCAGCAGAGCCTCCAGGCCGCCCGACCCGTCGCGCGTCACATGAATAGGCTGGCTCAGGTGAAGGCTGAAAAACGGCGCGACCGCATCTTGCGCAAAGGCGGCGACTTCCGTCACGGAATCGTCTGGCTGCCAACGGTAGCTGGCGCTCCAGTGGGTTCCGGTGCCGTCCAGAGTGCCCGAGAGCGCGATCGCGTAGGTCTCCATGTGCCGCGGACGGACAGTAGCGAGCACCTCGCGGAGCGGAATGGCCTGCGGCAAAGCGGGCATCACCAACGCGCTGCCGCTCGCATAGCTCACCTGGATACGATCGCCGCCGGGCAAACGGTGCTCCACACTGGCCTGCAACCCCCCGGAAGAGACCGCCGGTCCGGCGGCGCGGAGCAGGTTACTCGCCCGGTCGAAGAGCATCTGATCTGTCGCCGGAAAATCGCCTCCCGTAAAATGGCCCAGCGCCTCGATCACAGGATTGTCGAAGTTGTCCGAGTAAATCGCAACGGCCGCGCCCGAAGCGTCCGTCTGCCTCTCCCAGCTAATCTCCTGGTGAAGACCACGCTCCACTACCAATTTGCCGCCGCGCTCCGCCATCGCCGGAAGCCACGCACCCGCCTCGGATTCGTCTTCTCCGGCCACGCGGCTCTCAACCATGGTGGCCATCCTGTAGCGCACGGTATTTGCGCCGCCGCGCCACGCAACCGCCGCAAAGGGCAGCATAGCGGTAGCCATTTCCGGCGAAGACCCGCCAAGGCGCCCCAGCACAGCGGTTGAACCTACCTCGGCCTCGATCGCTTCGCCCAGATGCATCGTCTCAGAGCTGCGCACCGCCGCTTCGTCCAGCCCATCGTCTCCCGACCCTTCCACCTCCGGCTCAACCCTCACGGCCGCTACGGACTGCACCGAACCCGCAAACCCCAAATCTTGCCGGAAACCCAGCATCGACTCCATGCCGGCATCGGTACCGGGCGCAAAATCCACGCGCGCCAGCAACTCCCGGCTGTCGGCTGGCGTATCTTCTACTACCGCCGTAAAGCGTTCGCCGCTCTCGCCGAAGGTTCCCGCCTGGCCGGTCGCCATCAGGCGAGCCTTCAGCTTTGGCTTAGCTCCCGTGCCATCGGAAACCACCACCAACGGCCCGTCCTCAAGCCAGCGCAGCAATGGCCGGTTCGCCGCGGACCGCAGCGTCCACGCCCAGTCGTCCTTTTGCGAGTTGCCGACGCGTGGCTCAGCCGGAAGCCATTGAATGACCTCATACAGGGTGTTCAGCGTGAGGTTCACCACGATGGCGCCGCGGACCTTGACGTTTTCCCGCAGTGCGGGCAAAAAGTCGGGCCCCATCGCCTTCAGAGCGTAACGTCCTGGCTCTAGCGACGAAATCAGAAAGCGGCCTTTGCTGTCGGTATAGACGCTGGTGACCACGCTTAAGTCGGGCCGCAGAAGCTGCACTTCCGCGCCGATCTGAGGCACGCCTGCCGAGTCGTGGACGTAGCCCGACACAGACGCCGCCGCCGCTCCAAAGGCGGGAGCGGCCCCAAAAACAATCAGCACGGCCAAACCGGCGAGATGGGTGCAATGCTTCATCAGCAGATCGGAAAACCCGCCGCGTCCCTGGCATCTTCCCTGTAAACAAAAACCCGACAGGCCACCATATTCTACTGTTCAGTTGGTGCTTGTACGGATTGCTTCTTATTCGACGACAAAAGGAGTCGATTGCGCAATCTCTTGTTTTGAGATCGCATCATCGAGCTTCACTATCACCTTGTACTTGCCAGGCTCAAGACCGGCAATGTTGAGGGACTTCTCGATCGTAAGCTGGTCGCTGTGAGCCCCTAAATCCTTTGATTCCAACTGTTTCTGAAGAATCACAGTCCCAGCCGCATCGGTAATCTGGTAGGTAACCGTGGCTGAGTTACTCTTGGTAGCTTCGTCAATCCCAAGGTTATAAAACTGCATCCAGAAATTCAGGTTCTGGTCGCGCTTGAAGCTTACCGGAGTAGTCGGGCTAGAGGCCACTCGCGGCCGGATAAATGTATTGCTTATGATGAAGTTGCCGCTGCCGATCTGCCGTGAGGAAACCGTGTTCATCTCGTCCGCCAGAATCAGCGACGAAGCCCCGAGTTTATCGTCCTGGTACACCGGAACATCAATTCCTTTTCCGTAAATTCCGATGTGATCCGGATTGTTCACGTCTTTAATCGCAATATCCAGACGGTAGAGGCCGGGTTGAAGCGGCAGTGCCTTCCAGTAGAGCGATTTGTGATCGAGGGTCTTTTCCAATAGCTCGGCAGGCTGATCGATCTCCACGGTGTCTTCGAACGTCTGCACGGTTTTGTGCATAATCGTGGTCACCTTGCCCAGGATGTTCACCACTCCCTTGGACACGCCGTCCTTGGTCACGAAAGTGACGTCGCGGTTGCGGATCTGGATGGTAATCGGCACCAGATCCATGCTGTCGGTCACCTTCACGAAATCCGTGCGCACATCAAATGGAAAAGGCGGGCCGGTGAGCACCTTGTGCTCGGAGACAAAAGCGTCCAAATCCTTGAACTGGATCGGTGGGGGCGCGAAAAGCTTGGCGGCCAACTCGATGCGGTCGAACTCCTTGGCCTCCTCGCCCTGGCCCTTAAACATCGGGTTAGCACCGAACTGTTCGATACCACCACCCTCGAGCCGGTCAGACTTGTCCGGATTTTTCTCCATCGATTCATACTGGGTAAGACCTGCCTGAGGTACCTCCTTCAGCGCGTCTTTCTCGGTGCGGTCGATAGTGAAGTGGTAGTCGCCGCACTGGCAGGAGTCCACGAACTCGATGTCGACGTTTTCGCCGATACCCTCCAGATAGCGATAATGCCAAGTCTCGTACGGGTACGTGGATGTCACGCCGCCGCCCTCATCCAACGGCCGTTCATACTCTCCGCCCGAGGGATGGGAATCGATCGAGTCCGGTGGACCCCACATGATGTAGATGCGCCCGCGATCCGTCTTCCACCCCGGCTTTCCCGCTGCATAGTGATCGTTGGCGTATTGAATGCGCCGGTAGTGTTCGTCGCGGAACTCGTTTTCCGGTGAGTCGGGATTGGGGTTGCGCCGCTGCCAGAAGCTCTCCTCAAACGCCTCGCGTTCCTCGTCGTTGCTCAAGCTCAGAAACGCTTTGCGCTCTTCATCGGTAATGATGTACGGCACTTCCTCGTTCAGCCATGTTTTGTAGGGGCCCTTCAACTCCTGGCGCAGTTCCTTTTGCTGCTTATATCTCTCTTTATCCGAGAGCGGCCGATTGAGGGGGTTCGCTTCCTGACCCTGGTCGCTCGCGGGCGCTTGCGCCTGACTTGCGGTAGGCGCCGCGTCGTTCTGCTGCGTCATAACCCCGGTCGCTGGCACGAAAACCAGGCCGCAACCAAGGGTAGTGAAAAGAAGACGGCGGCTGAAGAACGTCATTGCCTTGAATACTCCTGCGATCACTTCATTTTACGGCTATGTGAGACGCCGGGCAAGGTTCAGTGCACAGCCGTCCGGCAGTTGGACGTATCAGCGGCGTCAATGTCAACGGTTTAGCGGCTGGCAAGAGTGACAATTCACGCGATTTGTGACCTGAATGGCTCGCTGGGAGGGCCTCACGCCGTCCAACCTCCAGGCTTGTATCTGCCACGCTCTACGCGTCTGGCAAGCAGACGGGCACCCAAACGGGCGAAGTTTCATCGGTACTCGCGGTTGACAGGCGGCCTGTACGGCCGGGAACGGCATTCAGTCCCTTAGGAACCTTTCGCCCCGCGGGCGCGTACACTGGATTGTAGAAATAACAGGGATTCGATGCGCCCATGAAGAAAATTCTTCTTATTGCTCTCGTTGTGCTTGTGGCCGCCGGGTTAGTAGCCTTCATGGTCATCCGGCAGCAGTCCGGCTATACCAAGGTCTACACCGCCACCTTGACGCGAGAGGACCTGTCCACCATCGTCAGCGGCACAGGCCAGATCAAGCCAAAGAATTATGTGAATGTCGGCGTGGAGATCATCGGACGCGTCACCCACCTCTATGTAAAGGAGGGCGAGCGGGTGAAAAAGGGCGAGGTTGTCGCCCAAATCGAGAACGTGCAGCAGCAGGCCAACGTGAACGGCCAGGAGGCAGCGATCGCCGCCGCCAGGACCGACATCGCTTCCTACGTCGCCGCCGAAAAGACCCAGCAGGCCAATCTGCAGCACGCGCAAGCCGACCTCGAACAGAAGCAGCTCGACTGGAATCGCGCTCAGGCCCTCTACAAAGACGGCATCGACTCGAAGCAGGAGTATGACGCCGCCAAAGCCGCCTACGATCTCGACGTCGCTTCGGTCGCGCAGGCAGAGGCGCTGCTCAATCAGGCCATGGCCAACACCGCTTCGGCGCGCGGCCACCTGCACACGCAGGAGGCCACTCTCAAGGTGAATCAGGATCAGCTTGATCGCACCATCGCCATCGCTCCGTTTGACGGTATCGTGACCAACGAGCCGATCCGCGAAGGCGAGACCGTCGTCCAGGGCATCCAGAACACTGAAGGCTCCACGCTGATGACGCTCGCCGACATGAGCATCATCACCGCCGAGGTTAAGGTCGACGAAACCGACATCATCAACGTGCAACTCGGACAGCCCGCCGAAGTCACCGTTGACGCTCTGCCTAACAAAGTGTTCAAGGGCCACGTCACTCTGGTCGGCGATCAGGCTCTGTTGCGCTCCACGGGTGTGGCCACCTCGCAGTCCACCACGGGCACCGAGGAAGCCAAAGACTTCAAGGTCGTGGTCACGCTCGACAATCCCTCCGATGAGCTTCGCCCTGGCCTTTCGTGCTCTGCCAAAATTACCACCGCGCATAAAACCAATGTGCTCGCACTGCCCATCCAGGCTCTTAGCATGCACGATCCGGCCACCGACGTTGCCAAGCCGGGCGGCGGTGTTCAGGCGGCGTCTGCTCCCGTGAAGTCGAACCCCGTGCAGGGTGTCTTCGTCGTTCAGAAGGATCCGCACGGCAGGCTGCGCGCCAGGTTCGTTCCCGTTACCACCGGCATTACCGGGGCCACCGACATCGAAGTGCTCTCCGGCCTGAACCAGGGTGAGGAAATCGTCACCGGCCCCTACAAAACTCTGCGCGACCTTAAGGGAGGCGCTTTGCTCAAACGCGACAAGTCCGCACTGGCGTTGTCGACGGGCAGCTCCAGTTAACGCGCTGGCGCTGGCAGACTGCAGTTCAATTTCGAAAGAGGATGAGTCTCAGATGGCTTTGAACGGCATCGGCATTGAGGAACTACCGCGGACCACAGTCGTCGACGCGAACGACATGATCGTCGTCGAGGATCTGTGGCGCACTTACGATATGGGCTCCGAGCAGCAGGTGCAGGCCCTGCGCGGTATTTCGCTGCGCATCCGCCACAACGAATACGTGGCCATCATGGGGCCTTCGGGCTCGGGCAAGTCAACCCTGATGAACCTGATCGGCTGCCTCGACACCCCATCAAAGGGCCGCTACTGGCTTAACGGCCAACTGGTCAGCGATCTTGACGACGACCAGCTCGCGCGCATCCGCAACAAGGAGATTGGCTTCGTTTTCCAGACCTTCAATCTGCTGGCCCGCGCCACCGCGCTGCACAATGTGGAGCTGCCCCTTATTTACAATGGCACTCCGTCTGATGAGCGCATCGCGCGCGCCAAGCAGACCCTCGCCG
>JBEKXX010000144.1:0-7380 GCA_049511595.1 Occallatibacter sp.
AGGATCGAGGTTTATGAGCAAAGGACTTGGTATTACCCTGGCCGTTGTGGCCGTTCTGCTGTTGGTGGTTTTTATGATTTTTGGCAGCTACGTGAGCGCCAAGAACCAGATGGTGGCCCTGGATCAGGTGGTCAAAACCAACTGGTCCGATGTGGACGTGCAACTGGAGCGGCGCGCCGACCTGATTCCCAACCTGGTGTCGACCGTGAAAGGCTTCACCAAGGAAGAGAGCAGCGTGTACGACGACATCGCGAAGGCGCGGGACGGCCTGATGAACGCCCAGACCCCGGAGGCCAAGATCGCCGCGAACGGCCAACTCGATAGCGCCCTCGCCAAGGTTCTCGTCCTCACCGAGAACTACCCGCAGTTGCGCTCCAGCGATCAGTTCATGCGTCTGCAGGACGAGCTGTCGGGGACCGAGAACCGCATCGGCGTGGCGCGCAAACGCTACAACGATGCGCTCCAGGATTACAACACCTTTGTTCTCCAGTTCCCCAATAACATCTGGGCGGGGATTGCAGGCTTCCACCAGAACAATGCCTATTTCACCGCCAGCTCATCGGCGCAATCCGTGCCCAACGTGCAGTTCTGAATTCCGGCCCGCCGGCAACAAACGCAAAAGTCCATTCCGCCGTCGCGGAATGGACTTCTTTGGCTAGGACTCAGCGTTGCGCCCGATCCGGCGAAGCGGCCGATTCAGGCTACTTGAAGGAAGCGATGGCGCTGGCCTCGTCGTCGTAAATGTCAAAGACTGTATACAGCTTGGTCAACTGCAGCAGGTCGTGGACCTTCTTGGTCAGTTTAAGCAGTTTGAGACTCGCGCCCTGGTTTCTGGCCGTGGTGTAGGCGCTCACCAGTTCGCCCAGGCCCGAACTATCGATATAGGTCACTTCGCCCAGATCGAGCAGGATGTTCCGCTGTCCTTTGCCGATCAGGTCGCGAATGGCGTCGCGCAGTTGCACGCTACCCTCGCCCAATGTAATCCGCCCGCTCAACTCCAGAACAGTTACGCCATCCACTTCACGGGAAGCTAATGCAAGTGCCACGGAAAAACCCTCCTTTTATCGGTACTTCGGTTATAGCACCTTTGCCTGCGGCGGCCGGCGGAAAACTTTGCCCCGCCCTCTCGCAAGAAAGAGGACCGTATTCCGGTTCCCGCCTTCCCGCCATGCTAGGTTTTCTCGCCTCTCGGCCCCAGATGCTTGATCAGCGTTAGCTCGGTCCCGGGATGCAACTGTCGAAAGTGTACCTCATCCATCAACGACCGGATGAGGAAGATGCCGCGGCCCGTGCCGCGGAGAAGGTTTTCGGCGGCGAGCGGGTCGGGCAAATGGTCGGGATCGAATCCGCCTCCCTGGTCGGCAATGGTAAAAACCAGATCTGCGCCCGTGTTCTCCAGCGAAACTTCAATTTGCCGGGCGGGATCGTACTCGTTGCCGTGCAGCACCGCGTTGATCGTGGCCTCGCGCACGGCCATGCCGATTTGAAAGCGCTGATCCTCATCGAGACATGCCTCGGTGGCCAACTCATCCGCGGCCGCCTCCACTTCGCCTACGCTTTCCATGGTGGAGCTGAGCCGGAAACTCCGCCGTCCTCGAATGTGTGCGCTCACCGGGCTGCTTTCCGCCTCCGCCGGAGTGGGCTGGAAACCGCCACCCCCTGCTCCATCAACCTTGCTGGCAGTTTCACGTCTGGATGCGTTTGTGTCAAGCGCGAGGGAATGATTTCCCCTGGTCCTGAAACGGATTCTGACGGGCAATCGCCGCGCTCGAGAGCGTAAACTGCATTCCAAAGGTCTACACTCAACCCATGGAGCCGCGAATGGACCAGCGCGCCTCAACCCGTGCCAGCCTTACGGCGCTGCTCGGCGCCCCGGTGACCGATGCGCAGGGTCAGTTACGCGGCACACTCCAGGACATTGTCGTGGCCACAGGACCGGAGGGCGGCAACGTGGCCGGTCTGGTGCTCAAAACCCGCGTCGGCCTTTCCCTCGTGTCCCCGCAGGAGGTGATGGAAACCCCAGCCGGCGCCCTTGAATTGCGGTCCACCGAAGCGCTTGTCCCCCTCAAAGACGAGAGCAGCTATCTCTTCCTGCAGCGCGATCTCGTCGACCGGCAGATTATCGATATCAACGGCCGCAAGGTGGTCCGCGTGAACGACGTGGACCTGGAATGGACGGAACGGGGCGCGGTCCACCTGTTACGGGTGGCCGAAGTCGAAGTGGGCCTGCGCGGGGCATTTCGCCGCGTTTTCAAAGGTATTTTGCCGCGCGCCCGGCTCGAATCCATCTCGCGCAAATTCAGCGCGCGCGCCATTCCCTGGCAGTTTGTCGATTTAATTGAGCCCGATCCCGCGCGGCGCGTTAAGCTGCGCATCGAGCACGAGCGCCTGGCCGATATTCACCCCTCCGATCTGGCTGACATTTTGGAGGAATTGGCGCCCGCCGAGCGCGAGGCCGTCTTCACCTCGCTCGACCAGGAGGTGGCCGCCGAAACCCTGGAAGAGGTCGAGCCCAAGCTGCAAAAAGCCCTGCTCGAAAAGCTCGACGAAGAGCGCATCGCCGACATCGTGGAAGAGATGGATCCGGGCGCCGCGGCCGATCTGCTCGGCGAACTGCCTGAACACCAATCCGACGCCATCCTCGAAGAAATGGAGCCCGAGGAGCGCCAGGAAGTCGAGGAATTGCTCGAGTTCGACGAGGACTCGGCTGCCGGATGCATGACCACGGACTACGTCTATTTGGGCGTAGACGCCAATGTTGCCCAGGCAGTGCAGGCGCTGCGCAGCTTTGACGGCGATCCTGAGACCGTCACCGAGATCTTCTTGCTTGACGACAAGCGCATACTGCGCGGCGCCGTCTCGCTGGCGCGGCTCGTCATGGCGCAGCCCGAGACGCGGCTTGCCGTGCTGGCTGAGCCCCGCGTGCTCTCCTGCCCGCTTGACCTGAAGCAGAACGAGCTGGCCGAGATGTTCGACAAGTACAACCTCCACGCGCTTCCCGTCGTCGAACCGCACGGCCGCATGGTTGGCGTCGTGCAGGCCGAACAGGTGATCGGTTTTTTGCGTGAGAAGCTGTAAGACCTCGAACCCCGGCTGCGGCGGGGCCAGACCTCAAATTGCTGCTCATTGAGCAGGATGCCCATTCCGTGTTACCAATGCGCTTGATGCAAGAGAAAACCTGCAGTTTGAGCGGAATCTGTGAAACAATCTATGAGTGATCCAATTTCCCAAAATTATTCAGGGCGGAATGGGCGTCGGCGTGTCGAATTGGCGTCTTGCTCAGGCCGTCTCAAAACTCGGCCAGTTGGGCGTCGTGTCGGGCACGGCGCTGGATTCGGTCTTTGTGCGCCGGCTTGCGGACGGCGACCTGGGCGGGTACATGCGCCGGGGGCTGGATGCGTTTCCGTTTCCGGACATGGCGAAACGCATCTGGCAGGAGCATTTCGTGCCGGGCGGCAAGGCTGCCGGCGCGCCGTATAAAGCGCTGCCCATGCACCAGAAGAACGATATGCGCAAGCTCGTCGAGTTGTGCATGGTGAGCAACTTCGTCGAGGTTTTCCTGGCGCGGCAAGGCCATAAGAACCCGGTAGGGATCAATTTTCTTGAAAAGGTGCAGATCCCGCACCTGGCGTCGATTTATGGAGCCATGCTGGCCGGCGTGGGCTATGTGCTGATGGGCGCTGGGATACCGCTGCACATTCCCGGTGTCTTGGACGCTTTTGCCGCGCAGCAGGCGGCAGAATACCGCTTGGCCGTGACCGGCGCGGCGCAGGCGCAGTTTGCGAATTTGGACGAGCTGATGCGGCTCGATCCGGCGGAGTACGCGGAGGGGCCGCTGCCGGCCCTCGACCGGCCCAGGTTTCTGGCCATCGTTTCGTCCAACACGCTGGCCGCGACAATGCTGCGCCGGGCCAACGGGCGCGTAGACGGGTTTGTGTACGAAAGCCCAACCGCGGGCGGGCACAATGCGCCGCCGCGGGGCAAGCTGCAACTCAACGCCGCCGGGGAACCGCTCTATGGCGAGCGGGATCGCGTGAACGTGGCCGAGCTACGGGATCTCGGCGTTCCCTTCTGGCTGGCCGGCGGGTATGGCAGCGCGGTCATGCTGCGCGAAGCGCTGGACCAGGGCGCCGCGGGAGTACAGGTAGGAACCGCGTTCGCCTTTAGTCGGGAATCGGGCCTGAGGGCAGACCTGAAAGCGCGGCTGATTGGGCAGGCGATTGCCGGCGTCGGCGAGGTGTTTACCGATCCGCTGGCTTCGCCGACCGGATTTCCTTTCAAAGTAGCGCAGCTCGATGGCACCACTTCGTCGGTTCATGTTTACGAGGGCCGCAACCGGATCTGCGATCTGGGTTACTTGCGCGAGCCGTATGCGTTGAGCGAAGGCGCGATTGGATATCGTTGCTCGGCCGAACCGGTTGAAACCTACGTGGCCAAAGGCGGCAAAATCGAGGACACCGTGGGGCGCAAATGCCTGTGCAATACGCTGCTGGCGAATATCGGGCACGCGCAGACGCGCAAGGATGGCTCGGTTGAGCCGGCTCTGGTGACGGTGGGCGACGACCTGAATACGATTGCGCAGTTCCTCGCGCCGGGGCGCGAGAGCTACAGCGCCGCGGACGTAGTGGAGCGCCTGCTCGGCAGGAGCGCGGACACGGCGCGGCACTCAGTGCCTGTGCTGGCGGCCTCGGCCTAGCCGAGATCTCACAACAACGGCAGTTTTTTTGAGTGTGCTAAGGGTGGATTCTTCCGCAAGGGGAGTCCACCCTTTTTTACATGGGACGGTCCAGCAACAATTTGCGCCCCCGCCTTCTCGCGTTTGGCCCAGGCCTGTTATGGTCAGTGAGGAATCTTTTTCCGAACATCCCAAGAGATCGATGAACCCACCCTAGAAAGTCGCACCGGTATGTGGAAGCGCTGGCGAATCCGGATCCTTCTCTTCCTGGCCGTCCTCGGTCCCGGGTTCATTACCGCCAATGTCGATAACGACTCCGGCGGCATCCTTACCTACTCCCAGGCCGGCGCGCAGTATGGCTACACCCTGCTGTGGACCATGATTCCCATCACCATCGCCCTCATCGTGGTGCAGGAGATGTGCGCCCGCATGGGGGTTGTCACCGGCAAGGGCTTGAGCGACCTCATCCGCGAGGAATTCGGCCTGCGCATCACCTTCGTGCTCATGGTGCTGCTGGTGGTGGTCAATTACACCAACGTGGTTACTGAGTTCATCGGCATTACTGGTTCGCTGCACCTGTTTCATGTCTCCAAGTTCGTCTCCGTGCCCGTATGCGCCTTCCTGGTCTGGGCGCTCGTGCTTCGCGGCGACTACAAAAGCACTGAAAAAATCTTCATCACCGCCTCGCTCGTCTACATCGCCTACATCTTTGCCGGCGTACTCGCACAGCCTGACTGGCACGAGTCCTTGCTGGCCACGGTCCAATTGCCCGCCAAATCCGTCTGGCGCGACAAGGCGTACGTCTATATGGCCATCGGCGTCGTCGGCACCACCATCGCTCCGTGGATGCAGTTCTACCTTCAATCGTCGATCGTGGAGAAGGGCGTTCCCGTGAAAGATTATCCGGCTTCGCGGCTCGACGTGATCGTTGGCTGTTTCTTTACCGACATCATTGCCTGGTTCATCATCGTAGCTTGCGCGGCGACGCTCTACTTGCACGGCATGGGAGCCATCCAGGTGGCCTCCGACGCGGCCGAGGCCATGCGTCCGCTGGCCGGCGATTATGCCTTCGTCCTATTTGCCTTTGGGCTCTTCAACGCCTCGATCTTTGCTGCCTCCATCCTTCCCCTCTCCACGGCCTACACCGTCTGCGAAGGGCTGGGCGTCGAATCGGGCGTCGACAAGAACTTCCGCGAAGCGCCGTTCTTCTACTGGCTCTACACGCTGCTCATCGCCGGCGGAGCCCTCACCGTCCTGCTGCTGCCCGATGCTCAGTTGATCAATGTCGCGATTCTCTCACAGGTGCTCAACGGCGTTCTGCTCCCGGTGGTCATCATTCTCATGCTGCTCCTCATCAACCGCACCGACCTCATGGGCAAGTACAAAAACTCACGCCTGTGGAACTGGATCGCCTGGGGCACCAGCATCATCGTCATCGGGTTGACGCTGGCTATGTTGTGGGGAATGATCCCGGGGCACTGAGGTATCCGTGCCCAGCGGTGTGCGGTCTTAAGAGAAGGAACTGAGGCGCCCGCCTCGTAGACTCAGTGTAACCGTGCGTGTTACACTCCTGCTGTGATCAGGACCTTCCGCCATCGCGGCATCGAGAGGTTCTTCAAGACCGGCTCAAAGGCAGGCATTCAGCCAAAGCACGCATCCCGATTGCGCATCCAGCTGACCACCTTGAATCTGGCATCGACGCCGCTGGATATGAATCGGGATGGTTGGGGCTGGCATCCGCTGAAGGGAGATCTCAATGGACACTGGTCGGTGAGCGTCAGCGGCAACTGGCGGCTGACCTTCACCTTTGAGGGCGAGGACGCGATCCTCGTGGATTATCAGGATTACCACTAAGGGGGCGATGACCATGACGATGATGCACAACCCGGCCAGTCCCGGCGAACTGCTGCAAGAATTCCTCGGCACGAGAACCGCAACTCAGCTCGCCCAGCATATCGGCGTGACTCGCGCCACAATCTCGCGCATCCTCAATGGCCGCACCTCTGTTTCGATGGACCTCAGCATCCGGCTCGGCGAGGCCCTGGGGCTCTCCCCAGACTTCTTCTCGAAGGCGCAACTGCAGTACAACCTGTGGATCGAATCGCAGAGGAAGAGGCCAAAGATCGGGCCGCTGGCCGCCTGAGCTCGCCTCGCGCGAAACTCTCAGGTCTCAGAATTGAGACCTGAGGTGCTCGATTGTGGGGAATGATGCCGGGGGCACTGAGGTATGAATTCGGAAGTTCCCGGACCTAATCGTAGGCCCAAGGCGTCGACCTATTGGAAATCTCCTCGGTCACAGGCGGGTGGCGCAGGTCCCCATAAGTAACAAATGAGGGCGCCCCAAGTCCCTCGCATTTGGGGACCAGGCAAGGATCGCAGATAGCGTTTAGCCTACGGCCAGCCGTTTGAGCCGAATCCTGCCTGCGGGAATCTGCGCTAGGTCGTACTGAGCCTGCTGCGTAATCCAGCTTTCCGCGCTGCCGCCAAAGACATGGGAGAGCCGGATGGCCATCTCCGGCGAAATGCCGCGCTTGCCGTTGACCAGCTCGGAGAGCGTGGTGCGCGTGACGCCCAGGGCCCGCGCCGCCTGCGTGATGGTGAGGCCGAGAGGCTCAATGCACTCGCTGAGGACAACGCTGCCGGGATGCGGCGGATTCTTCATCGGCATGGGGAACCTCCCTCACAGCAGCTTCCCCGTCGCCAGG
>JBEKXX010000145.1:0-7157 GCA_049511595.1 Occallatibacter sp.
TCCACAATCACGTCCACATCCGAGGCCAGCACGGCATCGGCATCTTCGCTCCAGACGACGCTCGCGGGCGCCCAGTCCACACGCTTGCGCGCCACGCCGCGATTGAAGACGTGGGTCAGCTCGAGGCCTTGAGGCTTCGACTCGACGAGGATCCGCGCCACCGAGCTGCCCACCGTGCCAAAGCCGAAGATGGCGATACGCAATTGGCGCGCGGAGCGTGGTTTGCCGGGAGCCGCGGCAGACGCGTCGAATGGCGATGCGGAACTGAGCACGTCAGGCAAGTGAGTCTCCCTTAGGCGGATTGACGCGGCGAAGCCGCACAATGCCTTGATGATACCTGACCGCACTCCGCGCCGGGCGGACGCGGCGCATGTTCGCCTTTGAGCAAGGACAACGACGGCGCGATGAAAGCTCATGTAATATGGGGTGCAGATGCGTCGCGGCTTCTCCATTTTCCTGATCGTGCTTTTCGGGCTGGGGCCACTTTCGGCGGCTCTTCAGGCGAGCGACGAATCGCGCCTGCCGTCTTGCTGCCGGCGGCACGGGGCGCATCATTGCGCGATGGCCGCGCAGATGGCGTCCAGTGCAGCGCAGGACGAATCGGGATCGACGCCGGCTGTGTCCGCTCCATTGACCTGCCCTTACTACCCCGGAGCCAGGGGCGCAATGTTGACATCGGTGCACGCGCTAGCAGTTGCGCCGGCCGGCGTGCAGGCGGTATTAATCCGCATGCTTGCGCTCGTGCCGGGACCAGCGGCAGCTCTCTCGAGCCCGAGCTATGCTCATGCCGGACGCGGCCCTCCCGCAGCAAATCTGAGCTAAATCCAGCGTTGAAAACACTGTCTTGATTTCCGGGACAATGGTTTGCGGCCGTTAGGGGGAGCGCGGACCTACGGTCGTGCTGCTTTTCGAAAGAGACGATCTTCCCCAGCGCAAGAGCAGTCTTCAACGATTCCCCAAAAGCTGGCGGGCTTGGTGCTGCTGTGCTCGCAGAGCGCGATGGCCGCCCGCGTTCGAGCGAGATCGAAAGGGAGGTCTTTTCATGATGCGACGTCTTAATGCTTTTGCTGCAGCGCTGCTGCTGGCCGCCTCTTTGCCCGCGTTTGCCACTGTTTTTGCCACCGTGCACGGGGTGGTGCACGATCCGCAGCACCGGCCCATCGCGCGTGCGTCCGTCACGCTCAAATCCGCCAACTCGGAGTTCGTGTTGCGCACGGCAACCAATACCGACGGGGAATTCGAACTGCCCGAAGCGCCGATCGGCGTGTACCGGCTGACCGTGGAAGCCAACGGGTTTGCCACGGCAGCGCAGACGCTCACGCTGGAGTCAGGTACGAACCCGGTTCTGCACGTTTCACTCGCCGTCGGCCCGGCAACCGAGACTGTCCTGGTGCAGGCTTCGGCAAGCGCGGCGGACACGGTAACGCCAACAACCCTGGATACGCAGCAGACGATTGAAGAGACGCCCGGCGCGGACCGGACCATCGGGGCGGAGATGATCACCGACTACGTTCCCGGCGCGTACATGACGCACGACATGCTGCACATGCGCGGCGGCCACCAGACGACCTGGTTGATCGACGGCGTGGCGATTCCCAATACCAAGATCGCATCGAACGTGGGGCCGCAGATCGATCCCAAGGACATCGACTCCATGGAAACCCAACGCGGCAGCTATGACGCCGACCTGGGCGATCGCACCTACGGCATGTTCAATGTGCTGCCGCGCAACGGGTGGGAGTTCAACCGCGACGGCGAGTTGTTTCTTTACGCAGGCAACCTTTACACCGGCGAGGCGCAGGTTGCGCTCGGTGATCACTCGGAGAAGACTGCCTGGTACGCGAGCGCGACGGGGTCGCGGTCGAATTACGGGCTGGCCACGCCCATTGCGGCGATCAATCACGATGCGACGAATTCAGAAAGCGGGTTCGTGTCGCTGATCCGCAACCAGACGGCCAAAGATCAACTGCGCGTGGATGGGCAGTACCGGCAGGATTACTTCGACGTGCCATACGACCCGGACGCGAACGACTATGAATGCAGCTCGGATTACTACTGCAGCACGGGATTGAGAGATGCGCAGTCGGAGCGCGACTCGTTCGCGATTGCCAACTGGGTGCACACGATTTCTCCCAGGGCGCTGATTTCGGTGGCGCCGTTTTATCACTTCAACCAGTCGAACTACAATTCCCGCCCCAACGACCTGCCGGCGGCGACAACCTGGGATCAAAACTCGAACTACGCAGGCGCACAGGCCGACGGCCACCTCGATTTGGGCCGGAACAGCTTTTCCGGTGGGCTTTACTCGTTCGTTCAGGCGGAACGCGATCTATTCGGCGTGATCGACAACCAAAACGACGTCACCTATCCGAACACCGCGGGCAACGCCAACGCGGGATTGGTAGAGTTTTACCTTGGCGACCATTTGCAACTGGGCCAGTACGTGACGCTGCTGGGCGGCGAGCGGTTCTCGATTTACCGCGCGGAGCTGAACGAGACCGCGATCTACCCGCGCATCGGGGCGACGGTACGCATTCCCAGGCTGAACTGGGTGCTGCGCGGGTTTTACGGGCACTTCTTCCAGCCGGCGCCGATTCTGACGGTTTCAAGCCCCGTGCTGAATTACGCCAGCAGCCTAGGGGGCGGCGAAAACGCCTTCACACCCATCCCCTCGGAGCGCGACGAGGAGCACCAGTTCGGCATCGAGATTCCCTACCGGGGATGGATGCTGGATGTGGACACCTTCAAGAACCGCGTGAACAACTTCCTCGATCACTCGAACCTGGGCGAATCGAATATGTACTTCCCCATCGCGGTGGACGGAGCGCTGATCCGTGCGTGGGAGATGACGCTGCACTCGCCGTCGCTCTGGCGCCTTGGGCAGTTCTATGTGACCTACTCCAACCAGATCGCCGAGCAGCGCGGGAATATTATCGGCGGGTTCACGTGTAGCATTCCGAACGACCCGGCTTGCGACCTTGGGCCACAGTACATTTCGCTCGACCACGACCAGCGAAACACGCTGAATACGGGGTTCACGGCGAATCTGCCCGCGCACACGTGGTTCTCGACGAATGTGTATTACGGATCGGGGTTCACAAACGGCCTGGCGGGCTCTGGCGAGGGGCCATACCAGGGGAATTATCTGCCGGTGCACACGACCTTCGACTCATCGGTGGGGCACTCGCTGGGCGAAAACTGGAAGCTCTCAGCGACGGTGATCAATGTGACCGATCACCGCGTGCTGCTGGATAACTCGATCACCATCGGCGGTTTCCACTGGAACGATCCGCGGATGATCGCGGTGGAGGCGCGGTATAGGTTCAAGTTCTGAGCTTTCAGCTTTCAGCTATCGGCTTGATTCGCGGCGGAAAAAAGGCAGCGCTGATTTAGAAACATTCCTCGCCTTGTTAATCCGGAATCACTGCTGGACTTCGAAGAGTCCGGGGAGAACTTCTCCGGCTTTGCCTTCGACAATGTAGGTGAAGGCGGAGACGTTGAGCGGCGGCTCGGGGCCGATGTAGACCGTGCGCGCGCCGCTTTGCCGTGCCCAATGGACGAAGCCGGCCGCGGGGTAGACGTTGCCCGATGTGCCGATAACGATCATCAGCGTGGACTCGGCGATCTCGCGCTCGATGCGCGGCATCTCGAGGGGAATCTCGCCGAAGAAGACGATGTGGGGGCGCAGACGGCTGCCGCAGGGGCAATGGCCAACTTCGTCAAGGCTCGCGTAAACGGCACGGTCCTCGACGGGCGGGCGGCCGCACTCGCGCTCGCAGCGCGCTTTGGCCAGCTCGCCGTGCATGTGGACGAGGTTGCGCGAGCCGGCACGCTCGTGCAGATCGTCTACGTTCTGCGTGCAGAGAAAGTAGCGGCCGGGGAGCTGCGCTTCAAGTTCGGCGAGGGCGATGTGCGCGGGGTTGGGCTGGGCATTCGCGCCCTGCGCGTGGCGCGCGGAGTAGAAGGTCCAGACGCCGGCTGGATCGCGGCGCCAGGCATCGGGCGTGCATACATCTTCCACGCGATATCCGGCCCACAGGCCATCTTCGGCGCGGAAGGTGGGCAGGCCGCTCTCGGCGCTGATGCCTGCGCCGGTGAGGACGAAGACGCGGTCGGAGGGGGCGATGGAAATCATCGTGGTTCGTGAATCTTGAACCGTAGTCAGGGCACCAGCAGAATCTTGCCGGTGGTTTTGCGTTCTTCCAGGTCGATTTGAGCCTGGGCAGCGCCGGCCAACGGATAGGTATGCTCCGTACGCAACTTGAGTTCGCCCTTGGCGGCCCAGCCGAGAACGTCGCCGGAGCGCCACTCGAGCTCGGCGCGCGTGGCAATGTAGTGCCAGAGCGTGGGCCGAGTGAGATAGAGCGAACCTTTGCTATTGAGCTGAATGGGATCGAATGGCGGAACGGGGCCGCTGGATGCGCCGAAGAGCGCCAGCATGCCTCGGGGACGCAGGCAGTTGAGGCTTTTTTCGAAGGTGGTCTTGCCCACCGAGTCATACACGACGTCGACGCCCTTGCCTTCGGTGAGGCGTTTGACCTCGGCCTCAAAGTCATGGTTCTCATACAGAATCACGTCGGAGGCTCCGGCCTCGCGGGAGAGCCCGGCCTTGGCCTTGGTGGAGACGGTGGTGATGACGCGCGCGCCTTGCGCCGTGGCGATCTGCGTGAGCAGCAAGCCGACACCGCCGGCTCCGGCATGGACCAGCGCCGTGTCGCCCTTCTTGAGTGGAAATGTGGAGTAGGCCAGATAATGCGCGGTCATGCCCTGGAGCATGGCGGCGGCCGCGCACTCCAGGCTCAACCCGTCCGGAACCTTGACCAACTGCGCGGCGGGAACGAGAGCGTATTCGGCATAGCTGCCGATCACGCTGGTGGAAGCAACCGTATCTCCGGCTGCGAATCCGGTCACACCGGGTCCGAGCTCCTCCACCGTACCCGCGGCCTCGCTGCCCGGCGTCATGGGCAAAGAGGTCTTGTAGACGCCCTTGCGGAAGTAGATTTCAATGAAGTTGACGCCCGTGGCTTCAATGCGGATGAGAACCTGGCCCGGTCCCGGCACGGGGATGGGCAGATCAGCCAATTGCAGAACTTCGGGTCCACCCGTTGAGTGAAACTGGATCGCCTTCATGCTGGGTTAAGGATGAACCCATGGGGTGGGCTACGGCAAGGGATTCGTCCCGACTTTACAGCATTTCGTCCTGACGATTGGAGAGCAAGGTCTGTTCATCGGCGGTGACCAGGCGCACCACGCGGTCCACAATGTAGGAGGTGGGACGCTGGCTGTTGTAGTAGTGACGCACCTGAAGCTCGCCGAGCAGGCCCAGCGCAAGCAACTGGATGCCGGAGACAATGAGCACCGAGGCAATGACAAACATGGGGCCGTGATGCTGCATCACGGCCATTTGCGGATGGAAGAGCTTCATGCCCAGCAGGGATGCGGCCATTACGCTGCCGATGAACATGCACAAGACGCCGAAGCCGCCAAAGAAATGCAGCGGCCGGTTCATGTATTTAAGCAGGAATCGAATGGTCATCAGGTCGAAGAAGACGCGAAAGGTGCGGCCCAAGCCGTAATGGCTCCTGCCGCGCTCGCGGTTCAAGTTGCGAATAGGGATTTCGCAGATGGATGCGCCGTACCAACTGGCCAGGGCGGGTATGAAGCGGTGCATCTCGCCGTAGAGCGGAATATTCTGGATGACCTCGCGGCGATAGGCCTTGAATGTCGTGCCGAAGTCGTGGATGGGGACGCCGGAGAGCCGCGCCATCATCCAGTTCGCGCAGGCGGAAGGAAGGCGGCGCAGCATGAAGTTGTCTATGCGTGCTTTGCGCCAGCCGGAGACGACGTCGTAGCCCTCGTTGAGCTTTTCGAGAAAAGCGGGAATATCGTTCGGGTCGTGCTGTAGATCCCCGTCCATGGCCAGAATGAACTCACCCGAGGCGTGGTCAAAGCCGGCCGCCAAAGCAGAGGTCTGGCCGAAGTTGCGGCGGAGCTTGACAACCAAAACGCGGCTGTCAACGGCGGCAATCTCTTCCAGGAGCTTGTACGTCCGGTCGCTGGACCCGTCATCGACGAGAATCAACTCAAAAGAGTCCTCCACCTGCTCCATGACCTGCTTGAGCCGCGCATACAGGATTGTTACGTTCTCTTCTTCGTTGTGAAAGGGTACAACGATCGAGTATTTCGCCATATTCATCCTTTATACGCAAATTCGGTACACGAGATACTTAGCATTCCCAGTACATGCGATGACAGTCTTGGCCGCCAGCACCGGGGATCGCCAGCGAGCAAAGAAATCCGGCTGTACCGACGGTTCCCCCACTACGGGCCCAATTCCTCAAGCATCTCTTGCATCTCTTTGGCAGCATGGTTGTTTCCACAGTGCGCGGCACAGTGGATGCCCGCCTTGAGACGCTCGATCGCTTCTTGCTTTTTGCCTGCGCCGGCTAGCGTTTGCGCGGCCATGAAGTAGCCCGCAGTGTAGTTCGGGTCATTGGCCAGCAGCGCGTCAAATTCTGCAAGCGCGGCCGCCGTGTCGCCCCGGCTCGCCAGTTCCATGGCGAGTCCGTAGCGTGCGAAGCTACTGTTGGGGTCGAGCGCGAGAATCTCTCTTAATCCTAGAATCTTGTCCATCGTGCTCGTGTCTGGACCGGTCTTGTCTTGCCGGACTCTGGGGGATTTGCGGTTTTGGCGGGGATTGCTGAAACTGGAACTAGACGTAACGGCGAAGGTTCCAGACCGAATCTGCCGCCAGTTCCATTGTACCCGGCCCGAGATCGGACGGCGAAACCAGAGAGCGAATGGCACATTTAGCGGAGGCGGCATGAGCAGCCAGGAAATCCAACCGAGGATACGCACGGTGGCGAGCACGCAGTCAGAGATGACCGAGATCATTCTGCCCAACGACACCAACATGCTGGGCAACCTGCTGGGCGGGCGCCTGATGCATTTCATCGATTTAACCGGCGCCATGGCGGCGTACCGGCACGCGCGCACGCACGTAGTGACAGCCGCCATGGACCACATCGACTTCATCCAGCCGGTGCGCCTGGGCGACCTGGTCACGCTCAAGTCGAGCGTGAACCGCGCCTTCACGAGTTCGATGGAAATTGGGGTAAAGGTGTGGTCGGAGAACACGCGGACCGGCGCCGTATCTC
>JBEKXX010000146.1:0-7048 GCA_049511595.1 Occallatibacter sp.
CATCCTTCATGAAACTCCACCGTCATGGAGACATTTCCCTTTCCGCCCTCCGTTTGCGGCGCGCATGGCATCCCTCAGGCGCGCCGGAAGGCCTCGTGCCTCCAGATGACGCCCTTCTTAATAAGTAAGGGGTAGCCAATTCGTAAGGGCTCTATAAAGGGGGGGAGTTGCTCCACGCCGCCTTCAGGCGTCTGCCCGCCTTGACACCGAACCGGCCGCGCATTTCTTATCGTTGTAGGCATTCTCTTGGCATCCCGGGAAGAGTTGGTGCGGCTCAAGCCGCTTCTCTCGCGCCTGGATGTCGGAATCAGTGCTGTGTCGAACAGGAAGCAGGCGGCAGTAGGGTCATGAGCTGCGTGCGGGCAGGGGCGGAAATCCGACCCTTGCCGCCGTGATCGGATCCTCCTTCCAGAACCCGGGCCGGAGAAGACCGAGGCCTGGGAACCTTTCCCGGAGACAAATTTTCTTGGTAGGCGCCGGCAGCAATGGCCGGGTAGGCCTGTGCCTGAAGCTGCCGAGTGTCGGTGCTAGGGCGAGGAAAGGACGCGAGCCAGGCATGAATATTGCGGCAAGTTTCGCATGGTGGGCGGCTTCGCCCGCCCCGGGAGCGGGGAGCGGCTTTTCCATGCTGCTTCCCATACTGCTGTTTATTCCACTGCTCTACCTGCTCATGATCCGGCCGCAGCAGAAGCGGCAAAAACAGTGGCAGCAGATGCTGTCCGGCATCAAATCCGGGGACCGGGTTACGACGGCGGGAGGTATTCGCGGCACCATCCTCTCCATCAAGGACGATTCGATCGTGATTCGCGTGGCGCCGGATAATCTGAAGCTGGAAGTGGCCAAGAGCGCGATTGCTTCGGTTACCACTCAGGAGGGCTCTTCGAACTCCTAGAGCCAAACCTCCTGGCTTTTGGATGAGCGATTCAGAACCATGAAAAAGAATCTTAAAAACAAAATTGCCCTGATTGTCGCGGTTCTTTTGATCTGTCTGTACGGCATCTTCGGAATCCCGTCGGGGATCGGCGGGAAGGCATTGCTGAGCGCCATTTCCAATCGGATTCATATGGGTCTCGATCTGCAGGGCGGCGCGCACCTGATCCTTCAGGTGCAGGTGTCGGAGGCGGTCAATGCCGAAACCGACAATTCCGTGCAGGAGATCCAGCAGGATCTGAAGAAGGCCAACCTGACCTTTTCCCAGGTGGTCAAACCCGATCCCAACAAGCCTGATGTCATCCGCATCGAGGGCGCCTCTCCGGCGCAATCCGACACGGTCAACTCCCTGCTCGGCGGCGCCAAGTACGCCAATGAATACGACGTCTCCGGCGGTACCGGCAACGACTGGACCCTGACCATGAAGCCGCTCTTCGAGAGCGATCTCGACAAGCGCACGGTCGACGAGGCGATTGAGACCATTCGCGACCGCGTGGATGCGCTGGGCGTGAGCGAACCGCTGATTCAGGAGTACGGCCTGGGCGCCAACCAGATTTTGGTGGAGTTGCCCGGCGTAAGCGACCTGGACCAGGTTAAGGGGATCATCCGGTCCACGGCCCGCCTTGAAATCCATGCCGTCGATGGCGGCCCGTTTCCCAGCGAGGACGCGGCCCTGCAAAGCGTGAACGGTGCGCGTCCACCCAATGACGAGATTCTGCCCTTCACGGGCGATCTGGGCGGCTCGAGTAGCACTTCTTATTACGTGATCGAGCGTTCCTCCATCGTGGCCGGCAGCGATTTCCGCTCCGCAGAGCCGGGCGTGAATTCAAACACCGGCCAAAAACAGGTGAATTTCACTCTCACCGACGAAGCCGGCGACAAGTTCTGGGACTATACCAGCGCCAACATCGGCAAGAACATGGCCGTCGTGATGGGCGGCACGGTGCGCGAGGTGGCGGTCATCAAGGGCGCCATTCGTGATAGTGGCCTGATCGAGGGGTCTTTTAACCAGAACGAAGTGATGGAGCTCTCCAAGCTGCTGCGGACAGGCGCGTTGCCTGCCTCGCTGAACTACATCGAGGCCAGCACCGTGGGCGCCACACTGGGCGCCGATTCCATCCGCGAGGGCGTGACGGCCGCCATCGTGGGCATCGTGGTCGTCCTGGTCTTCATGCTCGTCTACTACAAGGGATCGGGTATCAACGCCGATCTTGCACTGATCCTCAACCTGATTATCCTGCTGGGGATTATGGGACTTTCCAGCGCAATATCCAGTGCGTCGGGCGGCGGAGGTTTCACGCTCACGCTCACCTTGCCCGGCATTGCCGGCGTGATTCTCACCATCGGTATGGGCGTGGACTCGAATGTCCTGATCTTTGAGCGCATCCGTGAAGAAATACGCGCCGGCAAAGCGGCTTCTGCGGCCGTGGACCAGGGCTTCGCCCGCGCCTGGGTCACGATCGTTGATACCCACGTCACCACCATCGTCTCGGCGGCGATCTTGTTTATCTTCGGCACCGGCCCGGTAAAAGGCTTTGCCACCACGCTGACTGTTGGTCTCGCGGCCAACTTGTTCACCGCCGTATTTGTTTCGCGCGTGATCTTCGAAGCGCACCTGAACCATTTGAAATCCGGCGAGATGGTTTCGATTTAGTCGTAAGGAGTAGGGGGAAGACAAGCAGTGGAATTCTTTCACAACCCAAGAGTGAACTGGCTGGGATGGAAGTGGTACTTCCTCGCCTTTTCCATGATTTTCAGCCTGGCAGGCATCGTGAAAATGAGCTGGAACTGGTCGCATATTGGCAGCCCGGTTCCGTTGGGCGTGGATTTTCGCGGCGGCACGCAAGTGGATGTGCAGTTTGCGCAGCCTCCGGATATCAACGCCATTCGCCATGCCATTGACCTGGCGGGCGTGCGGGACGCCAGCATCCAGACCTTCGGGTCGGCGGCCGATCATCAAGTGCTCATCAGCCTGCCGGAACAAACCAATGAGGCGGCGCTCGACGTGGGCCGCCAGGAAATCGAATCGGCGCTCCAGGCCCACTACAACAATTACTTCAACCCCAACACAGGCGTGAAAGTGGACGTAGTCGGCCCCACTGTGGGCCGCCAGTTGGAGAAACAGGCCACGCTGGCCACGCTTTACTCCATGTTGGGCATGCTCGTCTACCTCTGGTTCCGCTTCCAGCTCATCTACGGCGTGGCCGCGGTGATCGCTTGCTTCCACGACACGTTGATCACCGTGGGCGCCTTTGCCCTCACCGGCCGCGAGATCAGCCTGACCGTGATCGCCGCTATTCTCACCCTCGTGGGCTACTCGATGAACGACACCATCGTCGTCTTCGACCGCATCCGCGAAAACCTGCGTATCAGCCGCCGCGAGCCGTTAACCGATCTGGTGAACCGCAGCATCAACCAGACCCTGAGCCGGACCGTGCTCACCTCGGGCCTGACTTTCCTCACCGTGCTTTCCCTGTTTATCTTTGGCGGGCAGGTGCTGAACGGATTCTCGTTTGCTTTGGTGGTGGGCATTCTCATTGGAACTTACTCATCCATTGCCATAGCCGCACCGATGCTGGTGGCCTGGCAAGAAAGGCGCGCGAAAAATGGCCGGACCGCCGCGCTGCCCGCAGCGAGAAGGTCGAAGGGTTAAAAACGGATGGGCGAGCTGTTCAATTTGTGCGCGAATTCTCAATGGAATATCCTCTCACCGGAGATCCGCCGCGCTGGCCCGTTGGCCGGTTTCCGACGGCACATTCGGCGCCTGAAATTTGCACCGGTTTTGCAGCACTCTTGGCAGTGGGAGCGCAGTTCTGATAAGGTTTACTCGCCGCATTACGAGATTTTTTCCGTCGGGAACAATTCCCCCTCCCGCGGTGTCTAAAATAGGAGTAACGAATCCCGAACTTCGAGGCTGGCTATGTTTGAAGACTCCACTTTCGAATCCGCGAAGAGGATCAAGACGAAGAGTGGCCGCTGGATGTTGTTTACAGGCGGCATCAATGGCGGGGTCCTCGTCCTGCTGATTCTCATTCCGCTGATCTATCCTGAGGCGCTTCCGACAGCGTTGATGGCGACGATATTGACCTTACCGCCCCCCCCGCCGCCGCCTCCTCCGCCACCGCCGCCTCCTGAAGTGCACGTGGTCCACGTGCAGACGGAGATGATGAATAATCAGCTCACGGCGCCTACGAAGATTCCGCACAACATTCAGATGGTGACTGAGAAAGAGGCTCCGCCCTCAAACTTTGGCGTGGCCGGCATGGAAGGTATGGGTGGTGGCTCCGGCGCCATGAGCAGCTTCTTCAACAATGCTCCCAAGGTGCAGTCTGCGGCCCCCAAGAAGCTGAATATTTCTGCCGGCGTGGCCGTCGGCCTGCTGATTCAAAAGACCATGCCGACTTATCCGCCCATCGCCAAGGCAGCGCGCGTACAGGGAACCGTGGTTCTGCAGGCCGAGATCTCAAAGCAGGGAACGATTCAGGATTTACACGTCGTCAGCGGACCAGCCATGTTGCAGCAGGCGGCGCTTGATGCTGTGAGGCAATGGCGGTATAGGCCCTACCTGCTCAACAATGAACCGGTGGAGGTGGAAACCACCGTCAACGTGATCTTTACCCTGGGTGGGTAATGCAATTTCTGGCTCTCTGCCGCATCTTGGGCAGAAAGCTTTCCATTTGACCCGAATGCGAATTCTCAAAGGACCGCATTCCATGGAACTCAACCACCCGCCGCGTCGGGTTTACTTCAGTCCATAAGAATCTCCTTAGGAGGAACGATTCAGTGATTCTCGCTCAGCTCGCACATTTCGCTTCGCACATGGTCAGCAGCTTGGCCTATTTCCAGGAAGAAGGCACCTCGGTCAGCTTCAGCGTCCTGGGTCTGTTGCACAACATGGGATGGCCGGCACGCATTATTGCCGCAATCCTTTTCCTCGAATCCATCTGGTCTTTGGCCGTGATGATCGACCGCTACCTGTACTTCTCCGCCGCCCGCAAACAATCGCGCGAGTTCGCGCCCAAGGTGGCCGGCGCCCTGAAGGACAGCAAGCTCGAAGAAGCCATCAAGATTGCCGATCGCAACAAGAAGTCGCATCTGGCCGAGGTCGTCACGGCCGGTCTGCAGGAGTTCCGCGCGTCGGCCGGCACGGCGACCGAGGAAACCATCGCCAGCGCGGGCCGCGCCCTCGAGAGGGCCGAGGCCATTGTGCACGCCAAGCTCAAGAGAGGCCTGGCGGTTCTGGCCACCATCGGCGCAACCGCTCCCTTCGTGGGCCTGCTCGGCACCGTCATCGGCATTCTGAACGCGTTCCAGGCGATCGCCACGCAGAAGATCGCCGGTATCGGCGCGGTCGCAGGCGGCATCTCCGAGGCCTTGGTCACCACTGCGGCCGGCCTGTTCGTTGCCATTCCCGCCGTTATGGCGTTCAATTACTTTACCGGACGTGTCGAGGCTTTCGACGTGGAGATGGACAACTCCTCGAGCGAGTTGGTGGATTACTTTATCAAGCAGAGCCATAAGCGCTAGAAGCGAAGCGGCTCGGCTCGGGCGAGAATTTTGCCGCCGGGCGGGGGAGCTGAATCTCTTCCGCCGGGCGGTCTGATGCGCGCTTGAGGGTGATTGAATTCGAGCACGGCCGGACCGAATCCGGCATCAATTTCAAACGTACGGAGCCCCTACAATGGGAATCACGGTTCGCGACGAAGGCAAAAAAGTTAACTCCAACATTAACGTCACGCCTATGGTGGACGTGATGTTGGTGCTGCTCATCATCTTCATGGTCATCACACCCATGCTGCAGAACAAGGTCCAGATCGACATGGCCAGGGTGGACAATCCCATCAATATGCCCGACGCCGACAAGGAGGACGCCCTCGTTGTTGCTGTCACCCGCGACGGGAGAATCTTCCTCGGCCAGAACCCGGTCGATCCATCCCAGCTTGGCAGCCTCGTGCGCGATAAGCTCGCCGACAAGACCGATAAGATGATCTATTTCCGCGCGGATGCGCGCGCGCAGTACAAGGTGGTGGAAGACGCCATCGACGATGCGCGCACGGCCGGCGTCGAAGAAATCGGCCTGCTCACGCAAAGGCGGGAAGGCAGTCAGATCGGCGGCGAGTGACGCTGCAATGTGGTTATCTGTGCAACGATTTTGAAGAAACGAGGAGTTTAAGCCATGGCAATGTCTATGGGTGGGTCGGGCAGCAGCATGTCGGAGATCAACGTGACGCCTATGATCGACATTCTGCTGGTGCTGTTGATCATCTTCATGGTTATCGTTCCGGTGACCCCCAAGGGCTTGGATGCGCTGGTGCCCCAGCCGCCTAAGACGCAGCAGCCGCAACAGATCGACCGCACCATCGTGGTTCAGGTTCTGTACAGCCCCGGCAAGCCCCCGGCGTACAGGATCAACGACACCGACGTGACCCACGCCGAGCTGTTGCCCAAGTTGACCGAGATCTATGCCAACCGCGCTGAGCGCGTGATGTTCGTCAGGGGCGACGACAACGTGAACTTCGCTTACATCGCCGATGTCATCGATATCGGCAAGGCCGCCAACGTGGACCATATCGGGCTCATGACGCCCAAGATTCAAGCTGGCGAGTAGACTGGCCGTGTCCGGAGACACTTGATCCGGACGGGGGAAAGAGTACAACTTTTCTGCTCGGGTGGCAGTCCGTTCTGCCCACAGCCGGATGGTTGAGATTCCAGACTTGGCCTGCAAGTCCAAGCCTGAAGGAGAAGGATACGAACATGAATGCAGCCGCACGTTTTTGGGCGCTCGCGGTGGCTTTGACCGGTATGGTGCTCTCCATGAGCGGATGTAACCAGCTTCTGGCCCGCGATCAGCTGAATAAGGGGGTGGATGCTTACAAGAGCGGTCACTACGATGAGGCAATCGGGCACTTCCAGAAGGCTACGGAGCTCGATCCGAAACTGCCCATGGCGAAGACCTATCTGGCCACAGCGCTGGCACAGGATGTGGCCCCGGGAGTCACGACGCCCGACAACCTGAAGACTGCCGCCCAGGCCATCGACATCTTCAAAGATGTTCTGGCCACCAAACCAAACGATATCAACAGCATGAAGCAGATCGCGGGCATCTATTTCAGTATCA
>JBEKXX010000147.1:0-7043 GCA_049511595.1 Occallatibacter sp.
TCGTGACGGAGTTTGCTGACGAGGTTCTTGCGGAGATTCTTAAGGAGCGGCCGCTATCCTTGCGCGAGGCGCGCGAGATGCTCGGCCCGGCTGTGGACGCGCTTTCCTATTTGCAGAGCAAAGGTTTTGTCCATAGCCGGCTGAAACCATCCAACATCATGGCCGCCGGCGACCGTTTGAAGCTTTCCACGGATGGACTAAAGTTGCCAGGCGCGATCGGCAGACCGTTTCCGAAACGAACGGTATACGAAGCGCCGGAAGCCGCGCGCGGGCCGGTCGGGCCGGCTGCGGATGTGTGGTCGATAGGAGCTACGCTGGTGGAAGCCCTGACCCAGCGCCCGCCAGTTTGGGACGGCACGGCAGGCACGGAACCGGTAGTGCCGGAAACAGTACTGCAGCCCTTCGCCGCCGTGGCGCGTGAGTGTCTCCGCACAGACCCTGCCCGCCGGTGCACGTTGGAGGAGATCAGAACTCGCCTGGAGCTGGGCGCGGCTCTTCAGCGCCCCGCTGTGAAAGCTGGTAAAGCAGCGCACGCAAAGGGCCGGTTGGCCGTGCTGCTTGCCGCACTGGCCATTTTGCTTGCCGGAATCGGGATCTGGAATGTTTTTTCCCATCGGGCGCAGCCGCCATCGCCTGCCACAGAAGAACAAAATGTGCCGGCGGTAAGTCCGGCCCCGGTTCCGGCGCCCAGCCCGACCGCGGCAGCAGCTCCGGCTCCAACTCCAACCACAACCACAACTCCAACTCAGATGCGGACCGTGGATAACTCTGCGTCAAGCGGCGCGGCGAGGAAGGGTACGGCGGCGCGCCAAGTTCAACCAGATGTGCCGGCGAGCGCAATGAGGACGATAACCGGCAAGGTCAACGTGACGATTCGACTGGCGGTTGACGAGAACGGCAATGTGACCGACGCTGCATTCGAATCGGCGGGGCCGAGCAAGTATTTCGCAAACAAGGCTCTCGATGCAGCGCGGCAGTGGAAGTTCAAGCCTGCGCAGTCTGAAGGCCGGGCCGTCCCAAGCGCATGGCTCGTGCACTTTCAATTCACGCAAAGTGGAATCGACGTCACTCCCACCGAGACGGCGCCGTAATCACCACCGCGAAAAACTTATTCGAGAAGTCCAAATGGGCCGGCAGGCACTTCGCCGCCCATTGCCCGTTCAGATCAACACGTATTCCCGGGCCTCAGTCGGCTGCGTTGGCCGTAGTTTGCGCGGGCTTGGCCGAGCGCCTGGCGTAGGGCGCGGGAATCGCGTCCAGATCGGTTTTCCCTTCGGCCAGACGCATTAAAAACTCCTGGCTGGAAAACGGCGGCGCGTCTTTCGTGAGTTTGCCGGCGCGCAGATAGCTTCCGTCGGGCTGCTGGATGCGCGCCTTCACGGTGTCGGCCATGTACGCGGGCAGAATTTCATCGTGGATGCGGGCCAGCGCCGCCGGATCGCGAACGGGGAAAATGACCTCGCAGCGTTCGAAGAGGTTGCGCGGCATCCAATCCGCCGAACCGAGGTAGATTTCGTCATTTCCGCCGTTGGCGAAGTGAAAGATGCGCGAGTGCTCGAGGAAGCGGCCGACGATGGAACGCACGCGGATCCGTTCCGATAGGCCTTTGACGCCGGGCCGCAGGATGCACAGTCCGCGGATGATGAGGTCAATTTCCACGCCGGCCTGGGAGGCCTGGTAAAGCGCCTGGATGATGGAGGGCTCGAGCAGCGAGTTCATTTTGGCGACAATGTGAGCCGGACGGCCGGCCTGGGCGTGCTCCTGCTCCCGGCGTATGAGCCGGAGAATACTCTCGGCCATGGTCAGCGGCGCCACCATCAGCGGGCTGTAATCGTCGATTTCGGCGTGCGCAGTGAGATAGTTGAAGACCATGTGCACGCGTTCGGCGATCTGCGGGTCGCTGGTAAGCAGGCTCAGGTCGGTGTAGAAGCGCGCGGTCTCGGGGTTGTAGTTGCCGGTGCCGAGATGGCAGTAGCGGCGAATCACGTCGTCCTCGTCGTGGCGGACGAGCATGGCCAGCTTGCAATGCGTCTTGAGGCCGACGACGCCGTGAAAGACCTGCACGCCGGCATCTTCCATGCTGCGCGCCCAGCGGATGTTCGAGGCCTCGTCAAAGCGGGCCATCAGCTCGACGACCACCGTGGCTTCTTTGCTGGCGCCGGCCTCAGTCAGCGCCTGGAAGACGGGCGAGTCGTGGCTGGTGCGGTAAAGCGTCTGCTTCATGGTTACGACGGCCGGGTCCTGCGCACCCTGCTGAATGAAATCGACCACGGGGTCGTAAGAGTCGTAAGGATGGTGGAGGAGGATGTCGCGATGCCGCAGCTCGTCGAAGATGCCGGTGGACTTGCGGCTCAACAATAGCGGCTTCTGCGTGAAGGGTTGGAATTTCAGGTCCGGCCGCTGCACATCGCCGTAGAGAAACATAAGACGCGAGAGATTCACGGGGCCCTGGCCGCGGAAGACCTGGTCCTCTTCTAGTTCGAAGTTGACGCGCAGGCGCTCGACGATTTCAGGATCGGCATCGGCTTCGATCTCGAGGCGCACGGCGTCGCCCTTGCGGCGGTTGTGCAGCTCCACGCGGATGGTTTCGAGCAGGGAACGCGCTTCTTCCTCCTCGAAGTAGAGGTTGGAATTGCGGGTCACGCGGAAGGACGCAGCGGCGAGCACCTGGTAGCCGCGGTACATACCGGCAAGGTGCTGCTCGATCAGATCCTGGAGCAGCAAGTAGTCATCGTGGCCATGGTTGGACGGCAGGCGGACAAAGCGCGGCAGGGCTCGCGGCACCGTGACGACGCCCAGGACTTGCGGTCCGGAACTGCGGCGCTTGGCGCGGAGCAGCAGAGCCAAGCAGAGGGCTTTGTTCAGCACGCGCGGAAAGGGATGGGCTGGATCAATGGAGATGGGAGTGAGCAGAGGATCGACCTCGCGCAGGAAATAACCGCGGACGAAGTCGTAGGCATCGTCGCCGAGCTCGCGCCAGTCGAGCAGGCGAATGCCCTGCTTGCGCAGCTCGGGCAGCAGCAGCTCGTTCCAGCAGCGGTACTGCGCAGCCACAAAGCCGTGAATCTCGGCGGTGAGAACGTTGAGCGACTCCTCGGGGCGCAGGCCGTCGTAGCCGGGCTCGCGATAGCCGTCTTCAATGCGCTGCATCAGGCCGGCCTGGCGAACCTCGACATATTCATCCAGGTTCGAGCCGGTGATGGCCAGAAATTTGACGCGCTCTAAAAGCGGGTTGGCCGGGTCTTCGGCCTCCTCGAGGACACGGCGATTGAATTGCATCCAGGAGTAGTCCCGGCCGTTGAACAGCTTGATTCTTTGTGTACTTCTAGCCATTTCCCGTTCTCATGCGCCGTGATGGCAGTCTACAGCGTTTTGGCCCGCCAGATCATCACAGCTTCGCCGTCCCCGCCTACAACGTTCCTGTTAGGGGCTCCAAGTTTACTCTGTCCAAGACAAAGACCCCAAACCCCCGACAGCCCGGCTAAGCCATCCACACGGAAAGCGGCCGCTATAAGTTGTTCAAGGCAGACGAAAAACGCGGATTCGAAAAGGAGCGCCGGCAGGCTGTCGAGGTTTACCGCGACGATCTATTCGAAGGAAGCGGGAAGGCCGTCTATTCGATACACTAGAAAGAAGAACCGCGTGACGCTTTCTGCGCATCCATTTGTGGTACAGCCATTCTGGGTGACCGTGTCCGTCGTTCTTGAGCAAGGTTTAAATTGCCAAAGCATTCCACCAAAAGCATGTTGCGTCCTTGCGCCGCAATCTTTCTGCTGGGCCTTGGTCTTACAGGCGGCGCGGTGTCGGCGCAGACGGCGGCAATTCCGCCCCCGATCATGCCATCGCCTCCGACCGCGGCGAGTTTTCAAGGCAGCGTGACCAAGGGCGAGACGTCGGCGCAGGCCATCGACCTCTCGCTCGATGACGCCGTCCAGAGGGGCTTGCAGGCGAACCTGGGCATCATTTTGAGCGGAACGCAGGAGGCAGGGGCGCGCGCGGAACGGATGAGCCAGTTGCAGTCGTTGCTTCCTTCGGTGGACTTCACCGCTAAGGAAGCGGAGATGCAGACCGATCTGCCCGCGGAGGGGCTGCGTGTTCCGGGCTTTCCAACGATTATCGGGCCGTTTGGCTTTACCGACGTTCGCGCCTCGCTTACCTGGTCGCTGATCAATGTAACCTCACTGCGCAACTATCTGGCCGCGCAGCATAACTTTGCCGCGGCGCGGTTGTCGGCTGAAGATGCGCGCGACCTGGTGGTGCTGACGGTGGGCAACGCCTATCTGCTGGTGCTGGCCGACGAGACCCAGGTGAGCAGCGTGGAGGCGCAGGTGGCGACGGCGAAGATTTCGCTGGATCAGGCTGTGGCCAACCATCAGGCCGGAACCGCGCCGCTGCTGGACGAGCTGCGTGCCCGCGTGGACTACCAATCGCTGGAGCAGCAACTGATCGTGGCGCGCAACGCGCTGGAAAAGGACAAGCTGGCGCTGGCGCGCACCATCGGGCTGCCGCTGGCGCAAAGCTTCAATTTGACGGACAAGGCGCCCTATGCGCCCTTCGACGATCTGGATGCGGAAAAGCTGATGCAGCAGGCCAAGGCCAATCGCAAGGACCTGGCGGCGCTGGTGGAAGAAACCGTAGCAGCGGTCGAGCAGCGCAAGGCGGCGACAGCGGCGCGGCTGCCAACCGTGGATGCTGACGCCGATTACGGCGACATCGGTGCCACGCTGGCCCACTCGCACGGTACAGTGGATGCGACGGCGTCGTTGAGCGTGCCGGTTTTTGAGGAATTCGCCCTGCGCGGCCTGGCGCAGCAGGCGCAGGCGCAACTGGATACGGCGCAGGCGCAACTGAGCGACAAGAACGCGCAAGTGGAAGCCGACGTGCGCGACGCGCTGCTCGACATCGCCTCGGCGCAAAAGCAGGTTGAGGTGGCGCAGTCGAGCGTTGAGCTGGCCAATGAGGCCCTCAAAGAGGCGCAGGAACGCTATGCCAACGGCGTGAGCGACAACCTGGCGGTGAGCCAGGCGCAGCAATCCGTGGCCCAGGCCGATAGCCAGTACGTGGCGAGCCTCTACCGGCATAACGTGGCCAAGCTCAGCCTGGCCCGCGCGCTGGGGGACGGGCAGGACTACAAGAGGTACCTAGGAGGGAAGTGAACGTGGCGGATCCAATCCCAACACCAGAACCCAACGAATCAGCTGCAGAGACAGAGATCGAGGCGCCGCAGTCCCGCCGCAGAGGAATTCTTGTGGCCGCGGTCGTGGTGGTGGCGCTCGTCGCCCTCGGCATCTGGTGGCACTCCACCTTCAGCGAAGATACCGACGACGCGCAGGTGAACGGCCACCTGATCCAGGTGAGCTCGCGCATCGCAGGCCAGGTCGTCAAAGTGGACGTGGAAGAGAACCAGGTGGTGAAAGCGGGCGACGCGATCGCCGAGCTGGACCCCAGTGATTACCAGGTGGCCGTGGAGAATGCCGAAGCCGCATTGGCCAGCGCCAAGGCCAATGCCGCGGCGGCCAGGGTGAATGTGCCGATCGTCACCATCAACACCGGCAGTAACCTGCGCTCCGCGGACGCTGACGTATTGGGCACGCGAGCCGGAGTGGAACAGGCGGAAAAGCAGCTGGAGGCTGCGCACGCCCGCGTAGCCCAGGCGCTGGCCAACTTCACCAAAGCGCAGGCCGATCTGGAGCGCTACAAGCCGCTGGTCGAGAAAGATGTGATCAGCAAGCTGCAGTTTGACGCAGCCGTGGACGCGGCCGACGCCTCCAAAGCCGAGCTGGCCGACGCGCGCGCCAGCGAACAGGCTGCCGCCGACGGCGTGCGCGTGGCCCACGAGAGGGAAATGCAGGCCCAGGCGATGCAGAAGTACGCGCAGACGGCTCCGCAGCAGGTGGCAGCGCAGGATGCGCGAGCCAAGCAGGCCGAGGCGCAGGTGGAGCAGGCCCAGGCGCAGCTCGATCAGGCGAAACTCAATCTGAGCTACACGAAGATCGTCGCGCCGGCGGACGGCATCATCACGCGCAAGGGCGTGGAGATCGACCAGAACGTGGCTGCCGGACAGAATCTGCTGACACTGGTTTCACTCGAGGACCTGTGGATTACGGCAAACTTCAAGGAGACGCAACTGCGGCACATGCAAGCCGGCCAGTCCGTCCAGGTTCACGTCGACGCTACCGGCAAAGACTATAGCGGCCGCGTCACGCAGATCGGCGGCGCCACCGGGTCAGTGCTTTCGCTCTTTCCGCCGGAGAACGCCACCGGCAACTACGTGAAGGTGGTGCAGCGCGTACCGGTGCGCATCGACTTCACCGACCTGGCCAAAGAGGACCCGAACCAACAGCTAAGGCCGGGATTGTCGGTCGAGCCCAAGGTGCGGGTGAAATAAAGCAGCCAATAGCCAGTAGCCAGTAGCCAATAGCCAATAGCCAATAGCCAATAGCCGGTGAGGAGACCTGGTTGAACGCCATGAAACGCGCGGCCAGGATGGGGCCTCCGGCGAGCTAGCAAGTTAGCGAGCCAGCGGGGTTGGCTGTGTCCGACAGGCGGCGAGTGAGCAAGCCAGTGGTTCCCGGGTTGTTTATCATTTGATATATACCCCTCCCTCCCCCGTATGCCAACCCTCCATATTTGATAACAAAGGGTTTACGGGAGGGTATATACCGGTCCATATCTGATTCCAAAGGGTTTACCAGTAAACGTACAGATTCAAAAGGGTTAGGTAACAGTGAGCATTAAACAGTGGACAGCCTGTAGCCAGTAGCCGGTAGCCTGAGAACTCTCCTGGTCGTACGCTCATGGTCTGAGTATGCGCTGAAAGACGGAAATGATCCGCAAACTTGGGGAAGGGAATTTGGCGCGTGTTTTGTGCGGGTTGCGGGGAGTTGACTGGCGGAAGCACTTGACATCGAGGTGAGGTGAACCCCTCGGGTGAGACAGTTTGTCATTTGACAGTTCGCGGTTTGCTGTAAAACGCTGTTCATTTTGTTGGTTCTCCGGCAGACTCCTCGGTGGTTGGTGAAGCGGAGACAGGCTCTGCTCCA
>JBEKXX010000148.1:0-7011 GCA_049511595.1 Occallatibacter sp.
CCACGCATCCGGTTCTAGGCAGTGCCGGCGAGGCGGTGCTGATGGATGGAAGCGTGAATCTGCGCGATCTGGAGACGCAAATGCAATGGAGCCTGCCGCGCGACGGCGGCGTGGAAACGCTCGCCGGGTTCGTGTTGGCGCGGCTGGGGCACATTCCCCAGCCAGGCGAATCGGTGGTCTTCGAGGACCGGCGGCTGACGGTAGTCGAGATGGACGCCCGGCGCATTGCAAAAATTCAGGTGGAGAAGATGAAGCAGCAGCAGCCGGCGCCGGAGCAGAGCGTGTGAGGGGAGTGTTCGTATTTTGTCGGATGCGCGGCATGTGTGGTGCTACTGAGCCGGCGGCGCAGCGGCGGTAAGGCACGCGCGTGGGCCTTGGCCATAGGCCTGATTGAAAACCTTGTAGAACTGTGCGTAGCTGCCGAATCCGGCGGCATAGACGGCCTCCGCCACCGTTTTCTGCCCGGGCTGGTGAAACTCTTCCCAGAATCGCGATAAACGCAGGGAGTTCCGGTAGCGGCTCAGCGGAACGCCGATCTGCCTGCGGAAGATCCGGCTCAGGTACGCTTCGCTGGCGCCGCATGCCCTGGCCAGCTGGCTCAGATTCAACTCCTGTCCGCCGTCGCTCATGAGCTGGAGCGCGCGCCGCACCGCCCGGTGCAGAGCCGTCGCATCGCCCTGTACCTTGCCGGTCCTCTGGCTACGCCAACACAGGAGCAGGAGGTGGCGCAGCCCCGCATTCAGGGCGTCGGGATCGCCGTGCTTGTAGGAAAAACTCGACAGCCATCCGTAGCCGGCCTCGCGGTTCAACAGGTCCGGATCGAGCGAGCCCTGCATAAGCGAATCCATGGTGCCGCGAATGAGATCGAAGGCATCCGGTGTGAGACGCGTGTTGAGAGCCGCCCATCTCTGGTAGTTTCCGCGCTTGAGATCAGCATACGCGGGCGTGCGACACGTTTTTGCGATGAGCGAAGGTTTGAAAACCGCGACATAGAATTGCGCATCTGCCGAGCGCGCAACCAATTGGTGTTCCTGCTCAGGAAACAACCAGAGCAGGGTGCGCGAAGGAAACGTGAAGCATTGCTCGCCTACCACATACGTGATCCATCCGCGAACGACAAGGTTCAACTCCAGTTCGACGTGATGATGACTATCGAGCTTTGGCACGTTGCGCGCCGATTCGGCCAGAAAGAGGAACCCGTCATATCCACGGCTCAGTTTCAAATTCGCCAACATGTGGACAAAATACGATAACTCTTGAGCATTTGTCGAGTAGACATCGGGGGCAACCCGGGAGTAACGTGAAAGTGCACAGGTCCCTGTATGATGGTTTCCCCAATCAGCTCACGGACTTACGGAGTTCTATCGGACGGCCGGGAGGTCGTTGCGTGGTCCCTCACAGGCCGCGGCGGGTTGGCGCTCGAAGTCATCACGCTGGGCGGGATCGTGACGCGGATGCTCGCACCGGGGCGCGATGGAAGAGCCGACGACGTGGTGCTGGGTTTCAACGATCTTGCCTTGTACGCCGCAGGCCATCCGTATTTCGGCGCGATTACGGGCCGTGTGACGGGAAGAATCACCGGCGCTGCGTTTACGCTCGATGGCCAGACGTACCAGCTCGCCCGCAACGACCCGCCAAACCATCTCCACGGCGGCGCTCGCGGATTCGACAAGCGCATCTGGTACGCGTCCGCAGTGAATCGAACCGACTGCGCGCCGTCGTTGCGTCTCGCGTATTTCAGCCCCGATGGCGAAGAAGGCTATCCGGGAAACGTGCATGTAACGGTCACTTACACCGTCACGAACGAGAATGTGTTTCTCATCGAATCGGAGGCGACCGCCGATCAAACGACTCCGCTCAGCCTGGCGCACCACTCCTACTTCAACCTTGCGGGCGAAGGCTCCGGCTCAATCGCCGACCACCAACTGGAGATCTTCGCCAACAAGTTTGTTCCCACCGACGAGCATCTGACTCTGAGCGGACGGCTTGAATCAACGGCCTGTCAAGGCAACGATTTCCTTAGGCCGCGGCGGCTTGGCGACGCGATTCCGCTGCTGTTCCAGCAACACGGGGACCTGTACGCGCTGCCGGCACGCGCGGCGGGAATCCTGGCGCCGGCTGCCCGCCTTCGCGATGCAGCGAGCGGGCGCGTGCTGAACGTATCGACCACGGAAGACTACCTGCAGCTTTACACCGGCAGCAAACTCAACGGTCATCGCGCCGGAAAATCGGGGACGGCGTATGCACCCTACGCGGGCCTTTGCCTGGAGTGCCACGGATACCCCGATGCGTCGAATGCTTCGCTTCGCGACGGCATCCTTCTGCATCCGGGAATAACACAGCGCCACGCGACAGCCTATGCATTTACAGTGGACGTTGCAGAGGCTCCGCCGGCAGACGGGCCTGCGCAGGCTGCAGGCCGAACATCTCAGGAGTAAGCCGCCACCATGAGTCACAACGCTGCGATTCTCGATAAGCCAATTCCTCACCCCGACTACAGGTTGACAGGCGTGAATGCCGCTTTGGCCATTGAGAAGGGACTCGCCGAGGCCGACTGGTACCAATGCGCGGTTCCGCGCCAGACCATGCGCGAACTGCTGGTGCGGCGCGACGGGCCCGCCATCCGCGACACGATTCTGTGGTTCGCGCTGATCCTGGGCGCGGGCTACGCGACGTGGGCGCTGTGGGGCACGTGGTGGGCGATTCTTCCGTATGCGATCTACGCCGTTCTTTACGCCTCGACTTCCGATTCGCGCTGGCACGAGGCCGGGCACGGCACCGCCTTCAAGACCGACTGGATGAACAATGCGCTGTACGAGATCGCTTCGTTCATGGTGATGCGCGAGTCGACCGTGTGGCGCTGGAGCCATAACCGTCACCACAGCGACACCATTATTGTGGGCCGCGATCCCGAGATCGCGGTGCCGCGGCCGCCGGTTTTGCGGAAAGTGATTGCGCCGTTCTTTAATTTGCAAAGTTATCCGGCATATTTCAAGGCGGTCGTCATGCATTGCTTCGGGCGCATGTCGGCCGTGGAGAAGACGTTCATTCCCGAAAGCCAGTTCAACCGCATTTACTGGGCGGCGCGGGTGTATGCGGCGATTTACTTGAGCGTAATTGCGTTTTCGATTTATGAGCGCAGTTTTCTGCCGCTGTTCCTGGTAGGGTTCACGAATTTCTTCGGCAGTTGGCTGATGCCGGTGTACGGGTACACGCAACATGCGGGGCTGGCGGAGAACGTGCTCGATCACCGGCTGAACTGCCGCACCGTGTACATGAATCCGGTGCACCGCTTTCTCTACTGGAACATGAACTACCACGTGGAGCACCACATGTTTCCGCTGGTGCCTTACCACGCGCTGCCGCGGCTGCACGAGGCCGTGAAGGACGATTGCCCCACACCGTACACAAGCATCTACAACGCGTGGCGCGAGATTATTCCGACGATAAGAAGGCAGATGAAGGACCCCGCGTATCACGTGAAGCGGCGGTTGCCGGAGCCGAGGGCGCGTTTACGTGAGTCTTGCTTTGCCTCCGAGGCCGAGCCTGATGCCGCGGGTTGGGTTCAAGTATGCGCCGCGAGCGATTTGCAGCGCGCCGATGTGGTGCGGTTCGATCACGCGAGAAAAACCTACGCGGTTTACAGGGACGAAGACGGACGGCTCTACGCCACCGACGGGCACTGCACGCACGGCAACACACATCTCGCCGACGGCCTGGTGAAGGGCGGGATCGTCGAGTGCGCGAAGCATAACGGACGATTCCATCTCATCGACGGCTCGCCGGCGCGGGCGCCGATCTGCCGTGGGCTGGCGACATATCCCGTGGAAGAGCGCGACGACCGCATCTTGGTGGATGTGATTCATGCGGGCGGCGACGGAGCTCGCGTGCAAACCACCTACCGGTTCCGTGTGGTGAGCAACAACAGCGTGGCGACATTCATCAAGGAACTGGTGCTGGAGCCGGAGAACGGCGCCGGCGCCGTGGCATTCGCGCCGGGCGATTATCTGCAGCTCGACATTCCCGCCTACGACTCGATCCGCTTCCGCGAGTTCGACATTCCAGAGCCGTTCGCCACGGTGTGGAAGAACCAGCATGTCTTCGATCTGGTGGCGCGCAATCCGCAACCGGGCCGGCGCAACAACTACTCTCTTGCCGCCAACCCGCTCACGGAGCGCTGCCTGAGGTTCAATGTGCGCATTGCGACGCCGCCACCAGGACAGGACTGCGCGCCCGGCGTGGGATCGAGTTACGCCTTCAGCCTCAAGCCCGGCGACACGGTTTCAGCGATCGGCCCGTTCGGCGACTTTCATATCAAGCCGACGCAACACGAAATGGTGTACATCGGCGGCGGGGCGGGTATGGCTCCGCTGCGCGCGCATCTTTCGCACTTGCTTGAAAACGGAAACACAGCGCGGAAGATCAGCTACTGGTATGGCGCGCGCTCGCGGCAAGAGATTTTTTACGAAGAGTACTTCCGTACTCTGGAGACGGGCCATAAGAACTTTTCCTTCCATCTCGCGCTTTCGTCGCCGCTCGCCGAAGACAACTGGACCGGCCACGTGGGCATGATTCATGAGGTCGTGCTGGAACAATATCTGCGCGATCACCCCAACCCTGAAGCAGTTGAATATTACCTTTGCGGGCCGCCCATGATGATCAAGGCCTGCAACCGGATGCTCGAGTCGATCGGCGTACCGGCTGGGCAAATTGCGTATGACGAGTTCTGACGATGACGATTCCCGATAAAAATAGCGTTTCGATCGCCCGCGATCCGCGCCTACGCTGCTTCATGAACATCCTGGCGCTCAACGGACTGCCGCAAAAAACGAACGATCCGGTGCAGGCGATACGCGGCGCGGGATATGACGGCGTGCAGTTTATCCAGCCGTTGGAGCGCGCCGTGAAGGACGAGGCGCTGCGCATGGGCCTCGGCGTTTGCGGCAGCGGGCGCGTGAACACGCCAGCCGAGGCCGGGCCGCTGGCCAAGGAAGCGCGCGACGAGGGATTGGAGTGCCTGACGCTTCACGTGGGTTGGGGCCTGGAGGGCGATGAGGAGGCGGCGGCGCTGATCGGAGCCGTTTTGGAAGCGCAAGCGAAGTATTCCGTCCCACTCTATCCTGAGACGCACCGCGCAACGATTTTTCAGGATCCATGGCGGACGGTTGGGTTCCTGAAGAAATTTCCGAGCCTCGAGTTCAACGGCGATTTTTCGCACTGGTACACGGGCGTGGAGATGGTCTACGGCGGCTTCGAGAACAAGATGGAGTTCATTCGCCCCGTTCTGGGCCGCGTTGCGTTTCTCCACGGACGCATCGGGAATCCCGGCTCGATGCAGGTGGATGTGGGCGACGGAAGCGCGGACGGGCGTCCTTACGTGAGCCACTTTCGCGCTCTCTGGACCGAGTCGTTTCTCGGGTTCTTACGCCGAAGGCCGCAAGCGGATCGGTTTTGCTTTGCGCCGGAGCTGCTGGAGCCGGAGATCTACTATGCACGAACCTTCGCGGGCAAGGAAGAGTCGGATCGATGGGAACAGTCGCTGGTATTAGCGCGCATCGCGCGCGAGTGCTTCAGCGAGGCGCGGCGGCGCTGGGAGAGTGAAGCCGCCCCGCAGCGAAGCTGATGCGAGTCCGCTCTGACGAAGTACACAATCCATTAACCTCGCGTACGTGCAAAACCCGGCCTGCATGGATGAAAATAGAATCGGATGCATCCTTCAGACGAAACTGAAAAACGATTGACGCCCACCCAGGCTGGAATTCACCAATGGACCGCCGATGAATTTGAACGGCTGGTCTTCGAGTGCAAACCCAAGGTCGCAGTGTTCGATTGCGACGGAACCCTCTGGAGCGGCGACGCGGGTTACGGATTCATGGCCTGGTCGCTGGAAGAGGGGCTGGTGTCTCGCTCGACCAACGACTGGATCGATACGCGCTATCGCGCCTACCGGGCGGGCAGCGTGAGCGAAGAGACCATGTGCGCCGAGATGGTGCAGATGTACGCGGGCTTGCGGGACAGCGAACTCGAAGCCGCCGCCGCACGCTACGTGGACGAATTCGTGCGCAGGCGCATCTTTGCCGAGATGCTGGCGCTGATAGAAAAGATGAGGCAGGCGGGGATCGAGCTTTGGGCGGTGAGCTCGACCAACCGGTGGGTGGTCGCCGAGGGGCTGCGCGATTTCGGCATCCCAGAGGAGAGAATTCTGGCGGCCGAAGTGCGCGTCAAGGACGGCATGATCTCCAGCGAGATTGTTGACGTGCCCACGGACGAGGCCAAAGCGGCAGCGCTGAGGCGCGTGGGCGTGCTTGCTCCCGATGCGGTATTTGGCAACTCGATCCACGACCTGGCGATGCTGGAGATGGCGCGCTGCCCCTTCCCGGTAAACCCGTCTCCGGCGCTGCTTGCGGAGGCGGCAAAGAGGGGTTGGGGCTACTTCAAGCCGCAGGCCGCCGAAGGCGTGGAAGCCGCTGTGGGAGGGGAATAGCGCCGGAATTGCCGGTTCCCCGACATTCAGGCAATGGTTGCGGCCGGATACGGAGGGCAGAATCCGGAGGGCGAATTCTTCAGTTCGCACCTTCTTTTCTGTCATTTACACTGGAAGGCGTGAACGAGAAGCCGCCAAAGGCAAAAACGCACACTCCCGGTCCCGCGCTTCGTTTTGTGGCGGCCGCTCTGATTGTGCGCGGCAGAGAGGTACTGATCGGACAGAGGCGGGCGGATCAGCCCATGGGTGCGTTGTGGGAGTTTCCGGGCGGAAAGATCGAGCCCGGCGAGAGCCCTCAGGAAGCGCTGGTCCGCGAGCTAAGCGAGGAGCTTGGCATTCGCGCCGAAGTGGGTCCCGCAGTAACGCGTATCCGGCACAACTATCGCCGTGGCGGCGCCGTGGACCTGCAGTTCTTTGCGGTGCGCGAGTTTAGCGGCGAAATCGACAACCGGATCTACCAGCAGGTGCGCTGGGTGAAGCTCGAGGACCTGACCGGTTACGAGTTTCTGGCCGCGGACCGGGGATTG
>JBEKXX010000149.1:0-6890 GCA_049511595.1 Occallatibacter sp.
ACGCCGCCGACCCCAATTTGCGCGGCGCGGCCAGCGTGCTGACCATTCACAACGCCGCCTATCAGGGCAAGTTTCCGCCCAACACCACGGAGCAGCTTCTTTTGCCGTGGGATGTCTTCACCATGGACAAGTTGGAGCAGTACGACCGGTTCAACTTCCTCAAGGGCGGCATCGTCTTTTCCGATTTGCTGACCACCGTAAGCCGCCGCTACGCCGAGGAGATTCAGACGCCGGAGTTTGGCGAACAACTCGAAGGCACCCTGCGGTTACGGGCCGCCGATCTGCGCGGCATCCTGAACGGCGTGGACTACACGCTCTGGAATCCGGCCACGGACGCCAACCTGGCCGCGCACTACACGCCGCAGCGCCTGGACGGAAAACGCGCCTGCCGCAGCGATCTGTTGCATGCCTTCGGCCTGGAGGGCGTGGAGGAAACGACTCCGGTGATCGGCATCGTCACGCGGCTGGCCACACAGAAGGGCTTCGACATCGTGGCGCGCATCACCGAGGAGATTGCCGAGCGCGATGTGGTTGTTCTGGCGCTGGGCGCCGGCGATCCCTACTACGAGAAGCTCTTCCGCGGCTGGGCCTTCCGGCATCCGGCCAGCGTGGGCGTGCGCATCGGCTACGACGAAGCTCTGGCGCACAAGATTGAGGCCGGCTCCGACCTGTTCCTGATGCCTTCGCGCTACGAACCCTGCGGCCTGAACCAGATTTATTCGCTCAAGTACGGTACGGTCCCCATTGTGCGCGCCACTGGCGGCCTCGACGACACCGTCGAAGAGTGGGATGCAAAGAAGGGAACCGGCACGGGCTTCAAGTTCGCGGGCTTCGATCCCAAGAACCTGCTCGCGGAGATCGACCGCGCCATCGCGGCGTTCCGCGACAAAAAAGGCTGGACGCGCCTGATGAGCAACGGCATGGCGCGCGACCACAGTTGGGCCGGCCCGGCGAAGGAGTATTCTAAAGTTTATGAGGAAGCGGCGACGCGACGGTCATGAGCGAGACACCGAAAAGTAAGTCGACTGGAAACGATGAGCTTGACCAACCTGCTGACGGCGAAAATCCGCACCAGGCGCGTCATCTAGGACTGCTTTTTGAACTCGAAGGGCTTGGCCGGGAATATTGGGTCGGTATAGACCCCGACGAGTTTGTTCGGAAGTTGCGCGGGGAGTGGGAATAACTTAGTTCTTAGCGGCAGTGATAACAGCGGGAACTCCGCAGTCTAGCCCCGCGACTAAAAATGCACTTTGTAGTACGTCTCCCTCGTTTATTTTTAGCTCCGCGGCGGAATAGATCAAATCCTGAGAATGTTCAGCCCGCTTCACGATTCTTCTAAGCATCTCCACATCTTGCACATGCTGCGACTTATTGCCGCGCTGCTTGAATGAAACGAATCCTTCAAATAAGCGTAGATCAGCTTTCAGCTTCGCATCGTAGACTGTTCGAATCAAGTAGAGAGCGGCGGTCATTACCGTGCAGCCTGCTCCCACATACCAATAACGTGTTTGGGCGTTGCATCTTTCAATTTTTCTTCCCTTGGGATTTCCGTGTATGTCAAAGCACACGGAAAGTGGAGCCTCTACGACGAGGTTGGCGCTACCTTTACAGATCCTGATTCTCTCGACCACTTGCTCTCGTGCTTCTCCAAAGCTCAGAACGGAAGGATTCTCGTCGCCAAACACGAGTCCACACGTCCGCTGTTGATTTGAGAAGCCAACGTCAAGGAATATCCAATTACCATCTCCCCAAACGACTTCAGTTTTCCCCCCAGGAACAATCATAGCTGCGCGCCTCCTGCTTTGCCCCAGGAGATACGATACCGCAGCGGGTCGGCCAAAGTGTCTGGCAGAGCCGCGTTTTTTGCTCTGCGAGGTCACTCTGTTCCAGTCGCCTCTCTCCCGGACGGCGACAAAAATTCCCAAACCACTCCCCGGATTTTTCCCAGCTTGAACGCGCCCGGAAACGTGCCCAGAACCTGTCTCGCCGGGCGGCTCCTGGCGGGCGCTGAAATCCCGTCCAATTTTCCACAAAAAAAGTGCGCACGAGAGGTCAATCGGCAGTAGATTTATTTTTAATCTAATTTTCAGAAAGCAGTGGAAGCAATGGTTTTCTCGTAGTTGGCACGAAAGGGAAGTGGATGGAAAAACTCTGCCGCTTTGTGCGGCCCCCAAGGCAATTCGCCTTCAGGTTGTTTCTCTTCTGCTGTTGGCTCGCGGCAGCCGCCGCCGGCCCGATTCCGGCGCAATCCACATTCGGCTCCATCCTGGGCATCGTGCGCGACGCCACAGGCGCCATCGTCCAGGACGCGCGGATTACGCTCGAAAACACAGGGACCCAGACCACGCTGGTGGCCATGGCCGACGAAAGCGGCAACTACGCGTTCCGGAATGTCGACGTAGGTTCCTACAAGCTAACCATCGCCGCGCCGGGCTTCGCCACAGAGTCGCTGCCGCAGATCGCGCTTGCCGCGCGCGAAACACGGCGCATCGACGCCACGCTGAAGCCGGGCGCGCAAAGCGAAACCATCGAAGTGAGGGACGACCCTGACCCGGTGATCACCACCGACGTCTCCAACCTGGCCGAGACAAAGCTTGGCGACGAGCTGGTGAATCTTCCCGTGGCCATCTACTCGCGCTCCACAGGATCTACCAGCCCCATCTCCACGCTGACCACGGAGACGGGAGTGCAGACCGACGATAGCGGCGACCTGACGGTAATGGGCGCCACGCCCGCGCTGCTCAGCGTGACCATCGACGGCATCTCCTCGGTGGGCGTGGAATACTCGGGCCCGGTGAACGAGATGTTTCCCTCCTTCAACTCCATCGAGGAGATTCGCGTCTCGGAATCGAACAACAGCGCGGAGTTTTCCGGCGTTGCCGACATCACCACCGTCTCCAAGGCGGGTACCGTGAACTTCCACGGCGGCCTCTTCGAGAACAACGAAAACACCGTCTTCAACTCGAACGATCCCTTTGCGCTTACCAAGCCGCGGATCATCATGAACGACTTCGGCGGCACGCTGGGCGGCCCGTTGACCATCCCGCATCTTCTGGACGGGCACGACAAGACATTTTTCTTCATCAGCTACGAGGGCCTGCGCCTGCCGCGCGAAACGCCCATGCTGCTCAGCGTGCCCTCTAACGATATGCGCAGCGGCAACCTGACCAGCTACTACGGCTCCCCGACTCCCGTCCAGGTACCCGTTTCTCCCGTCGCCGCCGCCGTGATCAAGTACCTGTTCCCGGCGCCCAACTACGGCCCGCCCGACTCCTACGCGAATAATTACCAGATCAACTTTCCTTCGCCGATCTCTGCCAACCAGGGCGATATTCGCCTGGACCGCACGTTCTCCTCTCGCCAATCGGTCTTCGCGCGCTTTTCTTACAAGAATCGTCAGGTGATCACCGCGCCCTCCGCGGCCTGCCTGTACGCGTATTGCGCCGAGGCCGGCAGCCCGTTGCAGGGCGGCTACAATACGCCCGAGATCGATGAAGGCCTGACCTTCGCGCACAATTACATCTTCAACCAGAGTCTGCTGAACGAGTTTCGCGGCGGATTCAACGCTCAGCACACATCGGAGACGCAAAGCTACTCGACTGCGGACCTGCTAGCCCAAACAGGATTCGCCTCTGTCGTCCCGCAGCCGGACACGGAGTGGTCCGAGGCTCCGCAGGTGCTCATCAACGGCTTTATGTCCACTGGGGCCGGCAATCCGGGAATGCAGCGCGGCGAAATCGTGCAACTCCTGGACAACGTGACGTGGACCCGCCGCGCGCATACCTTCAAATTCGGCGCAGACTTCATGCGCCTCTCCGATCACGACGACAACGTCTACGGAAACTATCGCTCCGGCTGGTACGTCTTCAACGGCAGCTCCGACGTGGGCCAGGCCATCGGCGATCCCTACACCGCTTTCCTGCTCGGCTATCCCGATTACACCGAAGTGAGCTCCACCAACGATCCGACGATGGACGGCCTGGGTTATTCCTGGGCGGTGTTTGCGCAGGATGACTGGAAGCTGACGCAGAATCTGACGCTCAACCTGGGCCTGCGCTACGAATTGCATCCGCCGATCCGCGAGACGCATTGGAATACGGCCACCTTCCTGCCCGATTGGACGGGCACCGGTAGCGACGGTACGACGACGGTCAACGGCGCCGTAGTCGTCCCCAACGCGCAGGCGAGCAGCAATGCGTCGCAGGCCTTCAGGAACGGCATCGCGCCCACGCCGATCCTCACTGCGGCGCAGGCGGGTATTCCTGAGACGCTGCGCTTCACCGATCGCACCGATCTCGGGCCGCGTCTCGGCTTTGCCTGGCGTCCATGGGGCAACGACAGGACCGTCGTGCGCGGCGGATGGGGCCGATTCATCGAAACGCCGCTCGGTTTTTCGCTGGTTGCGGGCTGGGCCGTGGCCGCCAGCTACGTGCCCACTTACAACCAGGATTACGCCTCTGACGGCATCACGCCGCTGCTCTCGTTTGCCGATCCCTTCAACTCCGCCGCCGCTGGAACAGGCGGCTTCTACTACGCATTTCCCATCCACTACAAGGATCCCACCGTGCAGCAGTGGAACCTGACCTTCGAGCAGAACCTGGGGCAGAGCACCGGTCTCCGCCTTTCCTACTCGGGCAGCCACGGCGCGAATCTTGAAGCGATGGAAGACCTGAACCAGGTGCCTGCGAACACCGTCGGCTACACTGTTGCCGCCGCCAGCCTCCCCTACCCGGCCTGGAGCGTGATCCAGAGCGTGGAGAATGCGGCGTTCAGCAATTACGCGAGCGGCACCGCTGAACTTTCACGCCACAGCGAAAAGTCGATTACCTTCGACTTGAGCTACACCTTTACGCGCGACCTCTCCAATGCGGGCGGAGTGGCGCCTACCGCATTTGCCATAGCCGGCGGCAGCTTTCTCACCGACCGCTTCAACCCGGGCCTCGACTACGGCAACGTCGTCTACGATCGCCGTCACCGCGTTCTGGCCACGTATCTCTACAATCTGCCCTTCGGCGCCGGCCAGCGCTGGTTGACCGCCAATGGCGCGGCCAAGGCGCTGGCGGGCGGCTGGCAACTGGCTGGAGTCACGGTCCTGCAGTCCGGCCCCTTCCTCACGCCTTACGAGCAATCCGTCGATCCGGCCAACACCAACATCCTGACCACCGTGGGCCTGGCGCGCACCGACCAATTGCGCGGCGTCTCGCTCTATGCGCCGCAGCGCACCACCACGCAGTGGCTCAATCCCGCCGCGTTTCCCTATCAAAACCTTGTGAATCCCAACTTGCCTGGCCAGATCGGCATCGGCCGCTTCGGCAACGCACCCGTAGGCGGCGTGGCCGGCCCTGGAACGGTCAATTTCTCCCTTTCGCTGATGAAGAGCATCCCACTGAGCGAGCAGACGGGCTTCCGCTTCAGCGTGGAGGCAGCGAACCTCTTCAACCACCGTAACTACGAGCCGCCCAACATGCAGGCCGATTCAGCGGGTTTCGGATCGATCACGGCGTTGCAAACCGCCGAAGGCGCAGGACCGCGGAGCCTGGAACTGACGGGAAGGTTCAGCTTCTGAGGCAGAGCACGGGCGGCTGCGGCGATGAGGCGGCGGGTGAGGCCGCTGTAGGCGTGACAGCGAATTTCAGCGGGCTGTTTGGCGGCTCAGGGTTTCACGCGCGAAGCTGATGCGCAGGCGGGTTTTCGTGGCCTTTGCGAAACGCTCGAGCGTGCGGGTCGAAGGCAGGACTTTGCCGCTTTCGAGGCGCGCGACTACGGCCTGAGTGGTCCCCATCGCTTTTGCGACCTGCCGCTGGGTCATATCGGCGTCTGCTCGGGCCTTGATCATGGCCGATGCAAGGGCGAATTCCGCTTCCAACGCTTTGTAGGCCGCAACGTATTTGGGGTCCTTCTTCCACTGCTTGAAAGACTCTTCCACGGGGATGAATTTCGGCTTCATTGAACCTCCTTCGCCTTCTTCAGGGCTTGGATGATTTCCTTTCTTGGCGTCTGCTGCGTTTTTTTGGCGAAGACGTGAACAACGACGATGCGCATTCCGGATGCAGTAACGTAAACGGCGCGGGCGATTCCGCTCTTCCCCTTGAGGCGCATCTCCCAGAGCGGCCCTTCCAGATGCTTCAGGTACGGCTCGCGAACGCGCTCCAGGCCGTGCTCCTGAATTAACTCCACAATGCGCTGAAAGCTGGCTCGAATATCGAGAGGAAAAGCGTCAAGTGCTGCTTTGGTCTCTTTATCGAGGAATCCTACGGCCCAAGGCATGGAATTAGTATACCATTTTTGCAATATTCGGAAAATTAGCTCATTTCTCTAGCCGAACAATGGGCGCTCATCTTCGAGTTTATCTAGCTGTGCTTGCCCTTCCACTCCTCGTACGGTCCCTGGAAGTCTTCAATGCCGCCGTCGTGGAAGACCCACAGCCGGGTGGCGACTTCATCGATCAGGTCGTGGTCGTGCGTGACCAGCAAGACCGTCCCCTCGTACCGCTGGAGAGCGATATTCAGAGCGTTGATGGCTTCGAGGTCGAGATGGTTGGTGGGCTCGTCGAAGATGAGGATGTTGGGCTTGGTAAGAATGAGTTTGCAAAACGCAAGCCGCGCCTGCTCGCCGCCGGAGAGCGCCCCGGTGGGTTTGGCGCCCTCTTCGCCACTGAAGAGCATCTGGCCCAGAATGCCGCGAATGTCCTCCATGTGCGCGCTCGGGCTCCACTGGTGCAGCCACTCGGCCACGGTGAGGCCGTGCTCGATGCCCGCAAAAATCGTTGCCCCCACGTCCTGTGGAAAGTAGCCCACCTGCGCCTCGTGGCCCCAGAAGACGGAGCCGGAGTCGAGCGTGAAATTTTTTTCGGCGAAGCCTGGGTAGTTGGCCAGCAGGCACTTGAGCAG
>JBEKXX010000150.1:0-6857 GCA_049511595.1 Occallatibacter sp.
GGGGAAGTCGGCGCCGGGCTCGCCGGACTGGGCGCCGGCGCCACGATCTTCGCCGAAAACGCGCTGAAATGCGCCGAAGAGCTGGATGAAATTTTCGCGCCCTGGTTAGGCAGCGACCCAGTGTTCGGAAGAATGACAAGCTGGGAGATCGGCCAATTCTTCGACCCCGCCAGAACGGCCCAACTGCGTAGCGAGATCGATCGTTCACCGGGACTGGTGCTCGTTTATGGGATGGGTGCGGCGCATGTAGCAGGCCACTGGGATGTGCTCTTGTATTGCGATGTGACCCGGTGGGGGATCCAGCAGCGCCAACGTACGCACAAGGCGGGCTATATCGGCGGCAATCACTCTTCCGCCTCCTCTGCGGAACTCTACAAGCGGGCGTACTTTATCGATTGGCGCGCGGCCGATGCCGAGAAGCACCGCCTGCATCGCCAGATTGATTTCTACCTCGACACCAACCTGCCGCGGCAAACGGTCATGATCTCGGGGAAGAGCTATCGCGAGGCCCTTGCCAAAGCGGTGCGTGGTCCATTCCGGGTGGTGCCGTTTTTCGATCCAGGGCCATGGGGCGGAGAGTGGATGCGGCGGCACTTCGACCTTCCCCCGGAGCCGGCGAACTTTGCCTGGTGCTTCGATTGCGTGCCTGAAGAAAACAGCCTGCGCTTCGATTTTGGCGGCCGAGTGGTGGAGGCGCCGGCGTTGCCACTGGTCCACGAGCACGCCGAAGAGTTGCTGGGAAGCGAGATTGTGAAGCGCTTCGGAGCGGAGTTCCCTATTCGCTTCGATTTTCTCGATACGGTGGAGGGCGGGAATCTCTCGTTACAGGTGCATCCGCTGCGCGCGTATATCGCGGAGCACTTTGGTATGCCTTACACGCAAGACGAAAGCTACTACCTGCTCGACGCCGAGCCGGATGCGGTGGTCTATCTCGGGCTGAAGCCAGGAATCGACCGCGAACAGATGGCGCGCGACTTGTATGCGGCGCAGGCCGGCGGATCGCCGTTTCCGGCGGAGAAGTACGTCAACCAGTTTCCTACGAAAAAACACGATCACTTTTCTATTCCAGCAGGAACGATTCACTGTTCGGGGAAAAACAGTATGGTGCTGGAGATCAGCGCCACGCCTTACATATTCACGTTCAAGCTGTGGGACTGGGGGCGGCTCGGCCTGAATGGATTGCCGCGCCCGATCCATCTGGAGCATGGCCTGGCCAATATCCAATGGGGACGTGACACGGAATGGGTAAAAAGAAACCTTGTCAACCCGGTGCAAGAGGTGGGCGCGGGCAATGGCTGGAGGGAAGAAGCAACCGGCCTGCATCAACTGGAGTCCCTGGAGACACGGCGGCATTGGTTTACATGCCCCGTATTGCATAACACCGCGGGAACGTTGAATGTGCTGAATCTCGTCGAGGGCGAGGAGATCGTCGTGGAGAGTCCAGGCCTGGCCTTCGACCCTTTCGTTGTGCATTACGCCGAGACATTCATCGTGCCCGCGTGCGTCGGGCCATACCGTATCTCTCCGACCGGGAGGGTGGACAAGCCGCTCGCCACCATCAAGGCATATGTAAGGAGTGTGTTTTGAACTCGACGGCGCTCATCTTGCCGCCGCCGATGGGATTCCGGCTCTCGACCACGCCGGGACCGCCCTTGGTGTCGTCACTGGGTTTGAGAACCATGGCGTATCGTTTGGCGTACTGACGGCGCATGCCCGCGCGGCGAAGCAGTTCCGCGGTCTTGTTGCTGCGCATGGATCCCATCAAGAGTTCGAGCTTGCCTCGCACGTGCGCGTCTCCCTAGTTCGGTGAAGACAGCGTCGCCCCAGCGAAGCAGCGAGCCGCTATCGGCCGGCCCACAGAGAGGCGTCCACCGCGGCCTTCATCACACCGCATTCCCCGAAGAAGCGAACGAGATCGGCGGTCAGGGACGAGTGTTCGGCTTCCCCGGTTCCGGAACTCGCGGCAGAAGGATGGGAAAGGAATGGGGCAACCGGTTGCGCCGGCGCCGAAGCCTGGCGCATCGCGCCGCCGCCCTGGGCATCGAGAATGAGCGCAGTGAGCCTGCGCGCCAGCGGCAGCGGGAAGCTCTCGGCGACAAAGACCATTTTGCCGCGCGTCGTGATCACGACCGAACCCTCGTTGGTCGAGTAGACCTGTTCCACCGACCCGTCGGCAGCAGGGGCTGAGCCGGACGATACCTCGGCGGCGCTGACTTGGGCATACTTCCGTCCCAGGCTTTTGGCGTAAAGCTTGGCGAAGACCTGCGCAGAGCCGGCATCCTTCCAGACCGACAAGTAGAAAAGGCCGATGGATTTTGTGTCGGCTTGCTCAACGGGAGTGGTGGCGCTGCGCAACTGGCCGGCCCAGTAAAGCCCTCCGTCCCAGGCCGGCGTCAGGTCCCGGGCCGCGTTGTCGCCGCCGAAGAGCTCCGTGATGATGTGCACGTCGAGCTCGCCGATCTGGCCGATGTCGTACGGAACGTAGAGCGGATCGACGAGGGGATGAATATTGGGCAGAAGGGGTACAGCCGGGATACGCTTCTGCTCGTACATCCGCGGATTGATAATCTCCCAGCTCGAGGTGGGCGGTCGATCGAGCGCTCCGGCAAAGGCCGCGGTCTGGCCCTGGTCCATCCAGATGTCTTGCTCGAAGCTCAGGCCCTCGCGGTAGGGGAAGAGCATGGATTCCGAGAGCAGGAGGGGCGCGCGAGCCATTACCGGCGAATCTACCGCTGAGTTCATCTGCGACCTGACCACGTCAAGCACCTCGGGATCCTTGATTAGGCTTTTGCCGAGGGGCTTGAGGATGTAGTCCATCATTACGGCCGTGGCCTGGCCCTCCGCCACAGCGTCGCGCGCCGTGTCCATTTCGTCGCGAGCCAGGTGATCCTGGTCGCCGGCCGCGTCGTGCGAAACGTCGTCGGGAGTCTGGTCGTTCCATTTCTCCAGGTCGGAATGCTGGTCCTGTAAAGCGTGGGTCAACTCGTGCGCCATCACCGGTTTCTGCTCATCGGGATCTACCCAGTCGAGCAGGTTCACGGTCTTGGTCTTGGAGTCGTAGTAGGCTTCGATTTGCTCCTTCAAGAGCGCCAGCAGGAAGGGCTTGAGCTCGAAGTCGTGGTCCAGCAGGCCGAACTTCTTCAGAACGATTTCGTCGCGCTGCAGGCGCTTTGCGCCCTCGTCGTCGTTGAATTTCTCGTCGAGGTAGCTTTCCACGGCCGCGCGCGTGGTGAGCTGGCGCTTGACGGTGCTTTTGATGGGCAGGCCGGTTTCCTGCGAGGAGAATTTGATCAATTCGTCGACCGCGGCGAAGAGATGCTGGGCCTGTTCGGGCGTGATGCGGGTGGCGGATTTGTCACTTTGGCCGCCATGGGACGGAGCGGAGTTTTCCGCGCCGGAGGACGGTTTGGCCGGGGCAGATTGCTGCGCCGGGGTCACTACCGCCGCAAGGCCCAGCAGGAGCGCAAGGATTCCCCAGCTCCCCATCCGTGCCGCCTGTATGAACTGCTTTTTCATTCATTCTCCGCGCCGGGCCGGCTTCGATTCCAGGTTCCCAGGCCGGGATTCCCGCTTTCCTCTTCAAGGCTATAATCAGGATGCGGTTCCGCGCCAAGTTTTGTAAGAAATCCTGCGCCGCACCGCGGAAAACTTCCCATGCCCAAGTCCGATCTTGCCGCAAACCTGCAGGCCACAGCGCTGGCCGCCATGCTTGAATCCGCGCGTACGCCCCATGAGCTTACGGTTTACCGAGGGGCGCTGACCCCGCGAGAATTGGACGCGCCGGAAGCGGAAACGGCGGCGCTCGTCCTTGGAGCCGCAGTCCACGATCTGGGTTGGATGCGGCGCGTGGCCGTCCGCGGGGCCGACCGCTTCCGCTGGTTGAGCGGAATGGTGACCAACACCGTCAACGATCTCTTTCCGAACACAGGAGCCTGGAACCTGGTGCTGAACGCCCAAGGCCATATCCTGGGCGACCTGAACGTCTGGCGGGAGGGCGAGGAGCTTTCGCCCCAGCGGCGATCTCCTTCGGGCACACCCTCTCAGGGCGGGGACCGGCTCCTGGGAACGCCGTTTGCCGGCGAATCCGGGTTGGAACTGGAGATTGCAGCCGACCAGATCGACAAACTGCTGGCCCACCTGAACCATTTCATCGTCATGGACGATGTGGAACTCGTTTCCCTGGGCGAAGAGCAGGTGGGCGAGACCGGCTCGGAGACGGCTGTCGGGCTCACGGGGCCGCTGGCCGAAGAGGTGCTGGAACGCGTGGGTTTGCCGGTGATCGGCAGCCCGATGGCGGGAACCGGCATCGAGTGGAATGGGTGGGACGTGAGGGTTCTGCGCGTTCATGGCGTGCTGGCGGCACACTATGAGTTTTGGCTGCCATCGGCAGGGCTCACCAAGCTGTGGTCTTGCCTGCGCACGGGAGGAGCCGCGCCGGTGGGCTGCGCGTCCCTTGAGGCGTTCCGCATTGCCGAAGGCATTCCGGCGTATGGAATCGACATGGTCGAGCGAGACCTGCCCCAGGAAACCTCCCAGATGCGGGCGCTGCACTTTGCCAAGGGCTGCTACCTGGGCCAGGAGATTGTGGAACGCATCCGGTCGCGCGGGGGAGTCCACCGGCACCTGCGGCCGCTGGGGCTATCGGGGCCGGTCCCGCCAGGCGGTACGGAACTGACGCTCGAGGGCGGAGCAGCCGCCGGGCAGATTACCAGTGCCGCCGAATTGCCGCTGGCCGATGGACGGCGGGTGTTCGCCCTGGGCATGATGCGCGCGGAAGCGGAGGCGCGAGGGCAGCAGTTTCGGTACAAAGTGGGGGCACTGGAAGGGACGGCCGGGATTCTGGCCGCACCCCCGAGCCTGGGCAAGGCGCGGGCATAGTCCCGCGGGCTGCTGGGGCGAAGCGCCAATCCGGCGCGCCGGCAGCGCCACAATGGAGCCGTATGCGGCTAGAGTGAGAAACTGGAAGCTATGAACGATACGCCAAAATTCGAAGTGATTGACCGCCGTAAGATCAAAGCGGAGGAGGAAAAAGAGAGCGGGCAAACCGTGGCGCAAAGCCCCGCGCAGCCAGCTCAGCCCGCGCCGCCAGAGCCACCGCCTGGGCCGCGCCTGGTGGTGAACGAAGGTCGGCGCGAGGCCGCCGCCAGGGAACCTGCGCAATCCGCGAAGGAGCGGGAGTTGGAGAACGAACTGCCTCCGCCGCCGACGCCCGAGGAGAGCCACGAGCAGAAGGCCGCCTACGACGCTTCGGCGCAGCGTCTGGAGGATCTGGTTCGCGCGCAGAATCCCGCCGCAGGCTCGCAACCGCCGCTCACTTTCGAGCATCTGGTGCAACAGTTCTACGTGACCGCCATGCTGCAGATGGGAGCGGGAACGCAGGAGGGCCAGCAGCCGCGCGTCGACATCATGGGCGCGCGCGCCACCATTGACCTGCTGGGAATTCTCGCGGAGAAAACCCGCGGCAACCTGACCGCCGCCGAAGACCGTATGTTGCAGACGGTGCTGTTTGAGGCGCGAATGGGCTTTCTGGAACTGACGAGCATGATGAAGATGCCCAACGTGCCGCCGCCTCCGCCGGCGAAGAAGTGAAAAAAGCAGCTTCTAGCTGCCAGCTCCCAGCTTCTAGCGGGTCGTGGTGTATGAAGGGGCACGTTGACCTTCCATAATGCATGGGAATCGGGAAACAATTGATTCGTTCCGGGCCTGCGGCAAAAGTCACAACGCAAACTCTGCCGTGGATCGGTTGGCTACAGCCAACAGCGAACGGCCAAAAGCTAGAGGCTAGGAGCTAGAGGCTAGAAGCTTGAAATGCAGGGTACGCTCACATTTTTTGGAACGGGGACCTCGATGGGGGTTCCGACGCTGGGCTGCGGGTGCGCGGTGTGCAACTCGGCCGATCCTCGCGACCGCAGGCTGCGGCCGTCGGTACTGTTGCGATGGACGGAGCCCGCAACGGGCGGCGAATGCGTGGTCGTGATCGATACCGGCCCGGACTTTCGTGAACAGGCGCTGCGCGAGCGCCTCACGCACGTGGATGCCGTGTTCTATACGCACGCGCACGCCGATCATATCCTGGGGATGGACGATCTGCGCCCGCTCAGTTTTGTTGCCTCGCGGCGTGGCGGGCCCATCCCGCTTTACGCCGATAAGGAGACCACGGCGGTGCTGGAGCATGTGTTCTCCTACACCTTTTCGCCACATGCCACATATCCCACGCGAGCGCGCGTGCAACTCAAGCCGCTGGCCGAACGCAACGCGGTGCGGGGCGTGGAGTTTGTGCGCATTCCTCTGCTGCATGGCCAGTTGCCCATCGTTGGCTTTCGCTTCGGCAACGCGGCCTATATGACCGACGTGAGCGCAATCCCCGAGCCGAGCTTTGCGCTGCTCGAGGGCGTGGAGGTGCTGGCGCTCTCGGCGCTGCGCCACGAGCCCCACCCCAGCCACTCCACCGTGGAACAGTCGCTCGCCTGGTCGCGGCGCATAGGCGCCCGCCAAACGTGGTTTACGCACATCGCCCACGACCTCGGTCACGAAGAAACCAACCGCAACCTGCCTGAGAACGCCAGGCTGGCCTATGACGGGCTGAGCGTGCCCGTGAAGCTATGAGCCGCAATCCCAGCGCCGCGCCGAACCACGGCAGAGCCATCGCCATCTTTCGCTCGCTTGCAGAGATCCCGCCTGGGTTTGGTCCCACGGTGGCCGCGGTGGGCAACTTCGATGGCGTGCACCTGGGACACCGGGAGATTCTTGCCGGCGTGGTGGATGAGGCGCGCGAGACGGGAGCGCGCGCCGTGGCCATCACATTCGAGCCGCATCCGGAGCGCTTTCTGCGTCCCGCGCAGGCGCCGCGGTTGATC
>JBEKXX010000151.1:0-6743 GCA_049511595.1 Occallatibacter sp.
CGCCACAGCCAGTACAACGGTTGTGGCGATTGCCACCGGCAGCCAATTACGCTCCTGCGCCGCGGCAGAACCTTCCCCTGGCGAACTTGGGCTCACTAGCGAGATTGTACACCTGTTTCCGCCGGCCCCGCGCTCCATTCGCCATCGGCCGGCAAGCGGCATCGCAAGCCCCCGGCCATGTTCAAAAACTCTTCATCGAATCTCCATCGTTTGGTTGAATCCTGGAGCGCGGTACTGCGTCTAAGCTGGCAGCAGAAGCAGAGCGCGTGCGCTCCGGAGCAGCAGCACTCCACGCCTCGCGCCGGCGAACTTACCCGCGCTCGTCAGGAAACCGGCGAGATGCAAAAAGGAACCGGAATCCCGATCGAACCGTAAGTTGATACGAGAACTTTTGAAAGGCAGGCCAAAGGATGCATTCTTCCTCACCCGTCCCCACTCCGCCGGCCGCCTCCACCAGCGCCGGTCCACGGCCCAGCCGAATGGCCGACTGGGCCTACCAGGGACTCACCATAGCCGCCATGCTCCTGGTCCTCGCGAGCCTTTGGCTATTCCGGTAATCCTCCCGGCGCGGCTCCGCATGCACCGGCCAGATGGCCGCCGAAATGCTGTGCGCTGACAATTAAGAGCTGTTAGCCAAGAGCTTGAGCGTGTTTCAAAGATAAGTCTTGTAACAAGGGCACGGCTTGCCGGGGTCGCGTAGCGGGGGGGCGACAGGTCTTCGTCGCTGGGGTGACTTGCCGGGGTTCCCGGCGACAGGTCTTCGTCGCTGGGATGACTTGAGCCGGGCCGAAAAATGCAGGAAAATACGCAGGCTTTATTGAGAACTGCATCAGGAATGTCCGGGCAGCCGCGCCGTAGGCGCAGTGTTTGTTAGCCCCGCGCATTAGCTTGAGCCGGGCCGAAAAATGCTGGAAAATACCGGGGCTTTATTGAGAACTGTATAAGGAATGTCCTGGCAGCCGCGCCGTAGGCGCAGTGTTTGTTAGCCCCGCGCTTTAGCGTGGGGAAAGCGGTATCCACTGATGCACTTCGGAGTCCCGTAGGGACGGCGCAAAGACTTATGCAGGATTCAGTAGCCCCTGAGGGACGACAACGGAAATCTACCCAGCCATTCTTGAAACACGCTGCAGGGCTGCCTTTCACCCGAACCGCGCCCGCTTTACCGATTGCCTGAAGTCATCGCCCCGCATCTCCACGCGCACGCACATCTCCGCCAGTCGCGATCTCATGCGGTCGCCGATCCTGTCGCCCAGCGTGTCTTCGAGGATTGCAGCTTTGGCTCCGCCCCTGTCGATCTTTACTCCTGCTCCCGCCGGTTGGTCCGGATAATTTGTCGTAATGATCGTCGTCTGCCGGTCGTTGTAGCGCGTGTTCAGGATCAGCGCCACCGTATCCCACACCCACTCATTGGGTTTTTGCGCGCCCAGGTCGTCCAGCACCAGCACCTCGGCGGCAAACACCGGCTTCAGCAGCTCCAGCTCCGTTGTCCGCACTTCGGGGTTGTAGCTGTTCTGGATGCTCTTCAGCAGTTCGCGGTAATCGCAAAAATAGCCCCGGGCGCCGCGCTCCTGGATCAAGCGCCGCAGAATTCCGACCGCCAGGTGCGTCTTGCCCAGTCCCGCTGTGCCTACCAGAAGCAGCCCGCGGCCTGCCGTGTCGACGGGATAGGTCTCCGCGAATTTGCGCGCCATTTGTAGCGCCCGGCCCAACGATGGGTCGGCCCCTGGATAAGAGGGATCGAATGCGTCCAGCGTGCAATCCATGTATCGCGTTGGAATCTGCGCCGCGGCCAGCCGCCGCCGTTCCCGCTCCGCTTCCTGGCACTCGCACGTCCGGCTCACCCAGTTGCCGGCCGCGTCCATGCTGCGCACCAGCCCCACCCCACCGCAAATCAAACACACGCTCATCCCGTTTTCCAGCCTAACGCACTCGCCCTCGCCGGGCCTCGGTGCACACCTCGTGCCCGAATGTGGAAAATGAGCCCGCTCTACTCAAACGGTAGGGACACCCTCCAGATCACGGCGGCAGACAAAGGAATCAGGGGGATTTGTGCTTGTTCCATCGCGCTTAGAGTGGAAAGGCGCACTCGCCGAAGACGGGTAGCACCCCTCAATGAGCAGGAATGTTGTGCGCGGGCCTAGTCGCAAACCAGCGCCGCGTCTGGAAACGCCTGTGCCGCGTCGCCCTCAGGCTCCGCACTCTCGCCCGCTTCCATACGTGCCACAAAGAACCGCTCCACCTCGGCGAGCACGTCGGCCCCGTTCCGCGCCTGATAGATCGCCGCCCTCAGCTTTGCCCCGCCCGGAACGCCGTGCGTGAACCACGTGGCGAACTGCTTCATCTTTCCTGCCGGATCGCCCATCCGCGCATCGCGCGGCAAATCCTTGGTCGCATCGGCCTCGGCCAGCAGCATCTCGAAATACGCGCGGATCATCCGGTAGCGATCCTCGGTCGTCGGCCGCTCGTAGCTGCCCGTCGCCGTGTACTCGGCAATCTGCCGGAAGATCCACGGATTCGCCGGCGCCGCCCGGCCGATCATCACCGCGTCGCAGCCCGTCTCAGCCGCCATCGCTGCCGCGTCCTCCGGCGTGCGAATGTCTCCGTTGCCGATCACCGGAATCCCAACCGCTTGCTTCACTGCGCCGATCCACGGCCACTGCGCCTGTCCGCTGTAGCCCTGCTCGCGCGTTCGCGCGTGCAACGTCACGCCGTTCAGCCCCTCGGCTTCGGCCATCCGCGCCAGCTCCACGCACACAATCTGCTCGTCGTTCCAGCCCATGCGGAACTTCACGGTGAAGGGAATCGTCACCGCCTTCCGAATCTCGCGAAAAATCTCGCCGATCTTCGGCAGGTCGCGCAGCAACCCAGACCCTCCATTAGACCCCACCACGCGCTTCGCCGGGCAGCCCAGGTTCAAATCCACCGTGTCGAACCCCGTCTCCTCCACGATCCGCGCCGCTTCCGCCAGCGTCTCCGGATTCGAGCCGAACAGTTGCGCTCCGATGGGATGCTCATCATCGTAAAACGTCAGATACCGCCGCCGCTTCGTCTCCCGCATCCGCGCCAGCCCGTCCGCCGAAGTAAATTCGGTCATGATCAGCCCGCAACCCGACTGCAAATTGGTGACCGCCGCCTCAACGCTCTCGATCTCTGATCTCTGATCTCTGTTCTCTGATCTCTGATCTCTGCTAAACAGGCTCGCATGCCGGATAAACCGCCGGAACACCGTATCCGTGACGCCGGCCATCGGCGCCAGCACCGTCGCCGGACGCACTACCACTGCGCCCAACCGCACCTCCGCCGGAACCCGCGCCACTGCGGGCATCGGGTGCTCCACTGGATTGTCCCAGTCCTTCTTCACCGTGAATCCGCGCCTTGGCACGCCTGCCTCTCAATCGGTCGCAGCCGGTCAGTCCCCAAACAAACATGGGCCTCCGCCGCGGCGGAGGCCCACTCGTCCAACTCCTCGCTCCGGCCTACTTCGCCGCCTTCGCTTCGGCGGCCTTCGCGTACTTCCGCCGGAACCGCTCCACGCGTCCCGCCGTGTCCACCAGACGCTGTTTGCCCGTAAAGAACGGGTGGCAAGCCGAGCAAATTTCCACGTGAATGTCGCCCTTGTGGGTCGACCGCGTCTCAAAATTGTTTCCGCAGGCGCACATGACCCGCACCGCGGCGTAATTGGGATGAATCTTTTCCTTCGGCATCTCTCGAAAGCTAACCTTTCCTGCAATTCTTCTCTATCCATTGTAGGGGGATTCTCCCGCCCGCGCAATTCGAGGTCACTGAACTCCGACAGACAGCCTCAGGCACGAGCCGCTAGCCCCACTAACATCGCAAATGCCGCCAGCCCCGCTAGCCCCGCTTCCCAGCCAGCTCCGCCCTCGCCGCCAGTCCGATCGCCATGGCCATCACCCGGTCGTCGTGGGTCCCCGCCTGCGCCCCCGAGCCGCCGTTCGCCAGCCGCACAAAGCTCCGGCACTCCCCCAGCAGCCGCCGGCTCTGGAACCGCTCCGGCTCCTCGACCAGCGCCGCATCCAGCCGCCCCAGCATCGCCGGCCGGCTCACGCTGGTCGTCAGCCAACCCGCCTGCCCGCCCTGCCGGTAAATCCGCCCGTACTTGCACGCTGTTTCCGCCAGCGCCAGCACCCCGCTGCCGTGGTTGTTCCGCTCCACCACCAGCCACGCGCCGTTGTACTCCGCGGCCAAATCGGTCACAAACCGCGCCAGCTCCAGTCCGCCCATGTGTCCGGCAAACTCCGCGCATTGCAGCCCGGTCTCCATCTCCAGCACTTGCGCTGCCGAGTAGTCGCCTTCGCTTCCGCCTCCGGCCGGATCCACCGCCACCACATACTCCTTACTCTTCACCGCCGGCAGCCAGATCTCCAGCTCCCCATTCCGCCTCCGCTCCACCGGCTCTGGAGCCGTCTTCATCCGCTCCTCCACGGCCGCCAGCTCAAACACGCTCTCGCCGCTGGCCAAAAAGCAGCTCTCTTCGTTCTCCGCATACTCCTGCCGCGCCAATCCGCGAAAATCCGCCCTGATCCGCCGCCGGTACCCGATCTGCCTCAGATTCAGCCTGTGCTCCGCCATCAGATCGCGTTCTTCCTTCGTCAGGCTCGCCTCTTCCACAGCCTCGGCACGGTACCGCCGCTCCATCCACCACGGGAAAAAGTGCCTCACCATCCCCGTCTCATCGGCCTTCAGCCATTCCTCGTGGAAGCACCCCCCCACTCCCTGCGGCGTCGACTCCAGAACCAGCTCCGCTCCCGGCGCCATCGCCGCCCTCAGGCCCGCCAGTGTCTCCGCCGCATCCCCCGGCCAGCGCGCCAGCTCCGAGCAGTGCAGGTTCTGCACCGTCAATCCCCGCCCCGCGTTCCGGTCCGCCGCGCTCACCACGCGGTACTGCGCATCGATCTCCGGAAACACAATTTGCCGCACGTTCGACCGCGCCGTCCTGAGCGGCCCCTTCCGCATACTGCCTGGCAGCCAATCCACGAACCGGTGCACGATGCGGAAGATCTCCTCCGCCGCCTCCTGCGTATGCGCCACCTCCAGCGTCAGCGTTCCTGGGTGCGTAATCGTCCTTAGAAAGAACCGCGCCGCCACCCACGTCGTCAGTCCCACCTGCCGCGCCTTCAGCACAATGTTTCGCGTGCCCCGCCGCTGCTCAAATGCGCGCTGCACCGCGTTAGCCTTCAGCTTCGCTGGCCTTCCCTCGCGCACCCTCACCACCAGCAGCTCTTCCGCCAGCGCCATCGCCGCAGTGCTGCCGCCTAGGATCTTTGGCCGCTGGTCCAGAATCCGTCCGAACTGCTCCAGATCCTTCCTCCCCATCTTCGCCAGGCGCGTCTTCCATACCGGCGCTTCGGACACATTCTCAGCTTCCACCTCCGCCCCCTGTCCCTCCAATTGCATCGTTCCCGATGGTTGCGAACGCTCCCATGCAGGCAGGCTTGGCGCGCGACTGCCCCTGTCGCGCGCCAAGCGAAGACGCAACCCCTCTCTGAGCCGCGCCTCCCATCTCGTTCCATCAACCTGTGTTGTCTTTTTGGTGGGTGCGCACTCTCGCCGCCGCGTTTTTACGCCCAGGTCGTGGTCGCCCCATCGTTTCTTGTTCTTCTACTCCCTATTGGCTACGCCCTACTCCCCGGCTTTTCTGATCCCTGGTCCCTGAACCCTGTCTTCTCAATACCCGCCGCACCAGTATTTGATCGTGTATGCCGTCGAAGCCGACAGCGCCGTATTCGCCGTAATCGTGATCGCCGTCGTGCTCTCCGTCCAGGTATTGCTTGTGATCACCGCGGTCGAGCTCTGGGTGTCCACAATGCAGTTCGCCTGGTTGGTGTGCGTGTTGGGGAAGCTGAGCGTCGCCAGTGTTCCTGTCGTGGGACTGGTTCCCGTGGTCAGCGTCACCGTTCCGCTCACGCCGTCGCACAGGTGGCTGGTCGCGCACGCGATCGACGGGCTCGTTCCCGCGGCCGCTCCCGCCGCCATGGTCATCGTGCCCGTCCCCATGATGAACTTTCCTTGCAGAAAGCCCGTTGCCGTCGTGTTTCCGCTGCCCGTCACCTGGAAGGCCGCGGTCGAGTAATTCGAGCCGCCCTCGTACACAATGAACCCGCTCGTCCCCGACCCGCTCGTGTTGTTCACCACCACCGCGTTCGCTCCCGCTCCGGCGTTGATCGTCGTATTCGCGTTCGGCGGGAAAATCGCCCGATCCAGAGAATTGGCCGTGTCGGTCACGCGCAGATAGTTGTTCGCATCTTTGCGCAGTTGCCACTCCGCGGTCCCCGAATAGTTGTTGAACTGCACCGCGCCGATCTGGTCCGCGCTCGATCCCGGCTGAATCGCCAGCGTCTGGTTCGAATTCGCGCCATTCGCGAGCGTCACGTTGCCTTGCATCGTCGTGGCCCCGGTCAGCGTCTGCGTTCCCGTCACGCTCAGCGTTCCGCTCAGCGTCTCCGAAGCGCCCGCCAGCGTTCCGGTCACCGTGGGAGCCGCCAGCGTGGGACTGCTCGCCAACACCACGCTCCCGCTCCCGGTCGTGGATGCCGCTACAGGTTGCCCGCTCGCATTCGTTCCCAGCACGCTGGCCGAAGCCGGCACTGCGCCGCCGTTCACCTTGCCCACGCTCGTCGCGCTCTGCGTTCCCGTCACGTCGCCGCTCAGGCTGCCGGTAAAGTTCGTCGCGCTCGTCGCGTTCGCCACCGCCGTCGCTCCGATCGCGCTCGCAATCTGCGCCG
>JBEKXX010000152.1:0-6719 GCA_049511595.1 Occallatibacter sp.
GCCGCTGGATCCGGATGCTAGCGGGACGGGGACAGCGACGGACCCGACCGATCCGAGCGGGACTGGGACGGCGACCGATCCGACCGACCCGAGCGGGACGGCGACCGGCGTGGCGGAGCCAGGTGGCACAGATCCGAGTTCCCCCGACGGTTCTTCGGGCGTCACGGCGGCAGATGATGGGCCGGGCCTTGGAGGCGGGTACGGACCTGGCGGTTCCACCTTGGATGACGGACCGGGCGGCTCGGGATACCCTGGCGGCGATAGTGGATGGACCGCGTCGGACGCGACGGATCCCTTGGCGGGCGGGACGGTTGGCGACGACGCGCCGGTAACTGGCGAGCCGGACGACACCCTTACCGGCAGCGCAGACCCGGATGCAACGACCGATCCGACTGCGGACCCGGATGCGTCGAGTACGGCCGATACAACGGATAGCTCGCAGGTTCAGTCGGACGAGGCAACGGTGCAACAGGACGAGCAGGCCGAGAGTCAGGCCGTGGCGTCGGGCGATTATTCGACTGCGTCGAACGATGCGTCACAGGCTTACCAGGACTCGGAGACTGTGGCCGGCGAAGGCGGCCCGGACAACACCGACGAGACCTGGACCGCGCAACTGGACGAGAGCTACGCCAACTCGGACCAGCAAACCGCCGACCAGGATGCATCGACCGCCGATAGCTACGCCGCTGCAGGAGATTCGCAGGGCGCCGAGGTGTACGGCGACGCGGCGCAAAACGAGGGGGAGAACGCCGACTCCAGCGCAGAAGAGGGCCAGTACGGCGACCCAGTCGGCCCCGAGGCAGACGCGCCCACTGATGAAGCGCCCGCCGACGATGCACCCGCCGATGATGCACCGGCCGACGATGCACCCGCCGACGATGCGGCCGTGGACGATACTGCCGGTACGGACGACTCGTCGAGCTAGCAGATCAGTCGATTGGTGGGAGCAAGCGTTTCCATCCTGAATTTCGCTGCAATGCTTCGAAGTTCGGGATGGTGCGCCCGGTTATTCGTGCTTTCCCGCGGCATCGTCCGCGCGCTCCCTCGAGTTCCGCAGCCACTTGGCAAACCCGAGCAGCAGCAGCAATCCGCCAAAGGGCAGGCACATGAGCGCCACGATGAGTGCGAACCAGCCGGCGTTGGTGCTTGCGCCGAGGCGCGAGTAGCCGCCGAGCACTGTGACGAGGAGAAGCACGCACAGCAGGCCTGTTGCGACCATCGAACCGCCCCACTGGAGAAGCTGGCGGGTGCCGTTATCGGGTGGGGGCGGGCGATTCTCTAAAGCAGTTGGCGGGCGTGCCGTCATGCGCATTTATCCTTTTGCCGCTGCCAACATGGCATACACGATGACCCCGGTGACGGAGACATAGAGCCAGATGGGAAACGTCCAGCGGGCCACCCTGCGATGCGTCGGAATACGCCCTGTGAGAGAGAAGAAAAAAGTGACGAGCACAAGTGGCAGGGCCACCATGGAAAGCAGGATGTGGCTCACCAGGATCACCAGATAGATGATGCGCGCAAGACTGTGTCCGGGGTAATGACTCTCGCCGTGCAGCGCGTAGTTTCCTACGTAGCACACCAGGAATAATGTAGAAAACGCGAAGGCGGTGATCATGGCTCTGCGGTGCGCAACGATGCGGCGCGCGCGGATGAAGCGGTAGCCCATCAAAATTGCAACGGAAGCGCAGCCGTTCAGTATCGCGTCCAGCGCCGGCAGAAAGCTGAGTTCTTTGCCACTCACGTCGAGAGCCGGATGAAAATAGATAAGCCAGAAGAGAAAGATCGTGGCCGCTGCGCTGATGAATAGAATGGCGGCGATGGCTGGGCCCGTGCCAGAGCGGGGAGCGGAGGTGGGTGCGGTGGTGGTCATAGCGTGCCTTACGATTTCGCCTTGGCGCAGAGCATGAGCGTGGTGAAGAGCAGCGGCAGGTAAAGCACGCTCACCTTGAGTAGGTCGCGGGCCAGCATGCGGCTTTCGTCTTCAGTTTTGGCGCGAAGAATGCGCGCGAAGCGGAGCGTGTAGGCGAGATAGACAAGGCCGAGCGCGGTTGCCGGGACCACATACAGAGCGCCGGTCATGCCGAGATACCAGGGCGCGAGGCTGACGGGAATCATGAGCACGGCGTAGAAAATGGCTTCAGCGACGGTGGACCAACCGTCGGGCTGGATGACGGGCAACATGCGGATGCCGGCGCGCGCGTATTCGTCGCGATAGAGCCAGGCGATGGACATGAAGTGAGGGAACTGCCAGACGAAGAGGATGGCGAAGAGGGCGACGGCCGGCCACTCGATGCGTCCGCGGGCGGCGGTCCAACCGAGCATGGGCCCCATGGCGCCGGGAAACGCGCCGATGAAGGTGGCCATGGTGGTGACGCGCTTGAGCGGGGTGTAGACGGCTACGTAAACGAAGGCGGTGAGCAGAGCGAGCGAGACGGTGAGCAGGTTGGTGTGGAGGGCAAGCCAGACGGCGCCGAGCGCGATGGCGGCGAGGCCGGCGAGGATTCCGGCGGCGAGCGGCCAGCGGCCGGAGGCGAGAGGGCGATCGGCGGTGCGCTTCATGCGCGCATCGGTCGAGCGCTCGATGGCCTGGTTGAGCGCGCCAGCCCCGGCCGAGACGAGGCCGATGCCGAGCAGGGTGTCGATGAGGCCGCGCTGGAGGGTGGAGATGCCGGACTGCATCGATCCCAGGTAGAAACCGCCCCAACCGGTAACGAGCACGAGGCCGACGACCTTGACCTTGAAGAGCTCGCGGAGATCGTGGATCAGCGTGGCGGTTGCGCCGGGAGACGGGACGTGCAGAGCGTGCGGATGAGGCGAGGATTCGGCGAGGGGCGCGGCGAGGTCCGCTGTCGATGCGGCGGTTTGGGAAGCGGGAGGCATGGGGATGATGAATGATAGCGGCGGCGCGAGCCAGGCGGCCGTTTCATTGATGATAACAAGCGAAGGGGCGAGCGGGGTTGGCGGAGTTAGCGGGGCCAGGATGAGGCGCTCGCCCACAACCGAAAATTGTTTTGACACTTGCTGCGAGGGTCATTTAGCGTCCGGGAATTGGCGCCCGCCTGCCCCCAAGGCAATTCCCCGGCGCCCGGAGGTAGAAAGATGCGGATGATGATGCAGGTTGAAATGCCGCTTGAACCATTCAACACCGCAATTCGCAATGGAACGGCGGGCCAAATCATGAAGAAGATTCTCGACGACGCGAAGCCAGAGGCTGCGTACTTTGGCGAGCGCGAAGGCAAGCGCGGCGGGATTCTGATCGTGGACGTGGCGAAGCCGTCGGACGTACCCCGCCTGGCCGAGCCGTGGTTTCTGAATTTCAACGCCGAGGTGAAGTTCAGGGTCGTTATGACGCCCCAAGATCTCGCCGAATCCAATCTCGAAGCACTGGGCAAGAAATGGGGCTGAGCCGCGCGTAGAGGCGGTTAGAGAAGAGTGAAGCAACGAGGCGGGGGCCGGAACGATCGGCTCCCGCTTCGTGCGTTTGGCGAGTCTCTGTGCGTACGGGCGAGGACGCCCGCACGACAGCCGGCCAGGAGACCGGCGCTACAACCTAGAGTGGTGTCCCCGAATTTCGTGGCACAATGAGCGAAGAACAACCGCAGATCCTTCGACTCCGTTTGGCCGAAAAACGGCCAAACTCCGCTCAGGATGACAACTGGATTTATGGAGCGGACTTTGGAGACAGGACCTAGAGCCCAGCGTGCGGGCGGAACGGAGGCGAGCGTAGCCGGTGGTAACTGTCCGACGCGGCATCCATAGTGCCCCGTCCGGGGGATTGCGCGGAGACGGCCCGCTGCCATGTAAAATGGGCAGTAACCGGATGATGCAAACCCCTCCAGCGGCTGCTCGCCAGGCATCCCGCGCAACGCGGGAGATGAGGTCGCGGGCGCCCGGTTCCCATGCAGACCGGTCTCCGGTAGCCGATTCTCCAGTGATTCGGGTTCAGGGCCTGGGCAAGACGTACCAGACGGCGCGCGGCGAGCTGCACCTTTTTCAGGATCTCAACCTGGAAGTCGAGGCCGGCGAAATGGTGGCGATTGTCGGCCAGTCGGGCGCGGGAAAGAGCACACTTTTGCACATTCTGGGCGCGCTGGATACGCCTTCCGCGGGAACGGTAACCTGCGCGTCAACCAACGTGGCCGCGCTCAGCACGCGCGAGGCGGCAGCGTTCCGGAATCGCGAAATCGGTTACGTCTGGCAGTTCCATTATTTGCTGCCTGAGTTCACGGCGCTGGAGAATGTGGCCATGCCGCTTTTGGCGCGAGGGATGGGGAAGAGCGAGGCGTTGCCGGCGGCGGCAAAGTGGCTGAACGAGGTGGGTTTGGAGGATCGCGGCGAGCATCGGCCCGGAGAGCTTTCCGGCGGCGAGCAGCAGCGAGTGGCGCTGGCCAGGGCGCTGGTTTGCCAGCCGCGTATGCTGCTGGCCGACGAACCGACCGGCGACCTGGACGGCATTACGGCCGGACGGGTCTTTGAATTGATCGAGCGCTTGCACGAAGGTCATGGTCTAACGTCGATTTTGGTTACACATAACATGGATTTGGCCCTACGATGTACGCGTACGCTGCGGCTTGAAAACGGACGGCTGACGCGGATCACTGAAGTTCGAGGGGGTTCAGGGCAAGCTGGAAGCCTGGGCTAGAAAAAAGCACCACTTTCGCAGGTTTCTGTGTCTTATTCAGTAGGGGGCTGACAAGGGGCTTTTCCTGAAGCAGACCTGAGAGGTCGGGATGGAAGCCGGCCGGCTAAGTTCGAGCCGGTTGACGGTGGGTGCAAGCGCGAGGTTCCCAGCGGCAAGCGTTCGCCGCAGGGGTGCAAACGGACCCAAGACCATCCAAAAGAGCTGTTCGGAGCGAGCGCTATCACTTATCGGCGCTCCGGCGGCGAAGGAACAAAAGGGCGAACGCGGGTTGGGCCGAAGCCGGGAAAACTACCTGACGGCTACTCCAAGCGGATCACCCGGATCAAGGGAGACACCATGTTCGAACGGTATACGGAGAAAGCGCGACGGGTGATTTTCTTCGCGCGGTACGAGGCCAGCCAGTTCGGCTCGCCTTATATCGAGACCGAGCATTTACTGTTGGGGCTGCTTCGCGAAGACAAGGCGTTAACCAACCGCTTCCTGCGTTCGCACGCATCGGTGGAGTCGATCCGGAAGCAAATTGAGGCGCACACCACCATCCGCGAGAAGGTGTCGACGAGCGTGGATCTGCCGCTTTCGAACGAGTGCAAGCGGGTGCTGGCCTATGCCGCGGAAGAAGCGGAACGGCTGGGACACAAGCACATTGGCACGGAGCATCTGCTGCTGGGACTGCTGAGGGAAGAGAAGTGCTTTGCGTCGGAGATCCTGCAGGAGCGCGGGCTGAAGCTGGCGCAGATTCGCGAGGAGCTGGCGCGCGTGACGCAGGAGAAGGCGCCGCCGCAGCAGCGGCAGCGCGAGTCGAGCCTGCTGGCGGAGTTCAGCCGCGATCTGACGCAATCGGCGATGGACGGGCAGCTCGATCCGCTGGTGGGACGCGAAGGCGAGCTGGAGCGCGCGGTGCAGATTCTGTGCCGGCGCACGAAGAACAATCCGGTGCTGATCGGCGAGCCGGGCGTGGGCAAGACGGCGATTGTGGAAGGGTTGGCGCAGCGCATCGCCGACGGCGAGGTGCCGAGCTTCCTGGCCGACAAGCGTGTGCTGGCGCTGGATTTGTCGCTGATCGTGGCCGGAACCAAGTACCGCGGCCAGTTCGAGGAGCGGCTGAAGACCATCATGAAAGAGCTGATGGAGAGCCAGAACGCGATTGTGTTCATCGACGAGCTGCACACGCTGGTGGGCGCGGGATCGGCGGAAGGATCGCTGGATGCGGCGAACATCCTGAAGCCAGCGCTGTCGCGCGGCGAGATTCAGTGCATCGGCGCGACGACTCCGGCGGAGTACCGCAAATCGATCGAGAAGGACCGCTCTCTGGAGCGGCGCTTCCAGGCGGTGAAGGTGCCGCCTCCGAACGAGGCAGAGGCGATCAAGATCATCATGGGCATCAAGGACCGCTACGAGAAGTTTCACGCGGTCAGCTACACCGATGCCGCGGTGGAGTTCGCGGTGGCGCACTCGAATCGCTACATTCCGGACCGGTTTCTGCCGGACAAGGCGATCGATCTGATCGACGAGGCGGGCGCGCGCGTGAAGCTGCGCCAGACCTCGCTGCCGGAAGAGATCACCGAGGTGCAGAAGCGTATCAAGTTCATCGTGCACCGCATGGACTCGGCGATCGCCAATCACGAGTTCGAGAAGGCGCGGTTCTACAGCGACGAGGAGCGCAAGGAACGCGAGAACCTGCGCGCGCTGCGCGACAAGTACCACCTCGACGACTCGGCCGCGGGCATCGTGGGCCGCGAGGACATCGAGGACGTGGTGAGCCGCTGGACAGGCGTGCCCGTGAACAGCATCAAGGAAGAGGAGACGCAGAAGCTGCTGCGCGTGGAAGAAGAGCTGCACAAGCGGGTGATCTCGCAGGACAAGGCGATCAGCGCGCTGGCTCGGGCCATTCGCCGGTCGAGAGCGGGATTGAAGTCGCCGCACCGGCCTATCGGCAGCTTCCTGTTCCTTGGGCCGACGGGCGTGGGCAAGACCGAGATGGCGAGGACGCTGGCCAACTTCCTCTTCGGATCGGATAAGGCTTTGATCCGCTTCGATATGTCGGAGTTCATGGAGAAGCACTCGGTGTCGAAGCTGA
>JBEKXX010000153.1:0-6682 GCA_049511595.1 Occallatibacter sp.
TCTTGCCGGTGCGCTTGACCTCTTCGCCTTCCTTGAGCTCGGTGTAATCGCCGAGGACCACGCAGCCCACCTGATCCTCCTCGAGCGAGAGCGCCAGGCCCGCAATGCCGTGCGGGAAGCTGAGCAGCTCGCCGGCCATGACCTTGTCGAGGCCGTGGAGGCGGGCGATACCGTCGCCGAGCGAGGTGATAGTCCCGACCTCGTCAACCTGGACCTTCGCATCGTAGTTCGCGATCTGCTCGCGAAGAAGTTGTGTGATTTCGTCTGCCTTGATTTGAGCCATTTTGTCGATCCTGCTTTTATTTCCTGTTCGTGATCGCTAGCTTCTAGCTTCTAGCCTCTAGCTCCTAGCTCTCTCCCTGTCATTTTCAGCGCCGGTCAAGCCCGGCAACAAAAAGCTAGCGGCTAGAAGCTAGCAGCTAGGAGCTGGTTAGTGCTTCTTTCAATCGGTCCAGGCGGCCGCGGACGCTGCCGTCGTACACCGTGGAGCCGATGCGCACCACGGCTCCGCCAAAAATGGATGGGTCGAGCTTGAAGCTAGGGTCGATTTTTGCGCCGGCGAGTTTGGCCACTTCGGCCACCAGCGCGCTGCGTTCGTCCGCGCCCAACTCGCGCGCGGTGACGATCTCCGCCGGGCGGATTCCCAACTGCTCCTGCAGAATGCTGCGATACGCCGCAGCGACCTCGACAACGTGACCGATGCGATCGTTTTGGATGAGCACCGCGAGCAGGTTGCGAAGCTCCTTCACCAGGCCGAGTTTGGCGTTCAGCTTGTCCAGAATGGCGATCTTCTGCGCCGCCGGAATGGCGGGATTCACGAAAAATGCGCGCAGTTCGGGGCTGCCATCCCAGGTGGCGAGAAAATCGGAGAATTGCCGGTAGATGGCGGCGGTGTCGAGCTTGACATCGGTAACCACTTCGGCAAAGGCGGTGGCGTAGCGGGCGACGAAGGCAGGCATTTAGTTCGAACCTCCTTTGCCCGAAGCGTCAGCGGCAGCGCCGGCGATGAATTCGGCGATGAGGGCGCGATCGGTTTCCGGCGAAAGCGACAGTTGCTTGGCGGCCTGGTCGATGGCGAGATCGGCGGCGAAGTGGCGCAAGCCGCGCCGGGCCTGGGCAACGGCAACTTCAATCTCCTGTTCGGCAGCAGCCACGATACGGGCGCTTTCTTCGCCAAGCGCGGCTTTGATGCGCTGCTCGTCTTCCAGGCTCTCCTGCTCCACCTGGGCGCGGAACTTCTCGATCTCCTCGCCCAGCCCGGCGAGCTTGGCCTCGACGGCGTTGAGCCGGGCCTGGGCCTCAGCGGTCGCCTCGCGCGCGGTTTCGAAGTCGTGGCGCAGGGTCTGGGAGCGCTTGCGAACGATCTTGGGCATCAGCTTGGTGAGCGGTATCAGAATGGCGAAGAAGATGATGGCGAAGTTAATCCCCAGCAGAAGATCGACCGTGGTGTCCAGGCTGAGGTGCAGAATGCGGGCCAGCGATTGCACGACTGAGGAATGGAGGAATGCCTGTTCCTGCTCTTCCTCTGACTTGGGAGCTTGGGATGCGGCAGACGGGGAAGAAGAAGTGCTTGCCGCGACCGGCGAGGCGCCTGGAGCGGGCGTCTGCGCGGCGGCACGAAAGGGCGCCAGGACCAGCGCAAGGGCAAACGCCAGGGCAAACACGGGAGTCGGGAAATGGGCAAAACGGCGCATCTTCGCAAGGGGATATTTCAACGCGATCCTCCGGCGGCGAGCGGCAGAACGGCACGTACGGCCTGGCCGGCGAGATCGGCCGCGACAGCCTGAATCGCCTGGCGCGCGGCAGTCGCTTCGTTCTCCAGCTCGGCTTTGGCCTGGCGGGCCTTCTGGCCGGCCGCCTGGCGGGCCACGTCCAGAGCGGCATCGCGCTCGGCGTTCCACTGCTTCACGCGCTGCTCGCGATGCTTGTAGGCATCGGCGCGGGCCAGCCGGAGCTTCTCGGCATACTCGGCTGTCTTGGCCTCAGCCTGGGCGATTGCCTTGCGGGCGTCTTCCCTGGCGCCCTCCGTCAGGGCGCGGCGCTTTTCTAGCACAGCCGTCAACGGGCCCTGCATCAGGAACTGATAGACGGCGACCAGCACGATGAACAGCAGAGCGGTCGGAATTGCGCCAATCAGAAGCTCTGCGACTTTTTGAAGGATGTCCTGCATCAAGGTACCGGGCCGCTGCGCCTATCACGACGAATATTTTTGCAAGTGGAACACTTTTTTGTATCAGGGGCAGCCCCTCAAGTCAACGCGGAGAGGCAGCAAAACCGGCCATTTGTGACACCTGTCACGGAGTGGGAATTTCCCACCAAAAAAAGCTTGATTTTGCCCAAAATGAGCCTAGACTTAAGTTACCACCTAGACCCGGTCCAGGGTCCAGCGGGTCGCCCGTTTCGGGAAGTCCTTCCACTCCCGAAGCAGGCGGCCCGCCTCTTAGTTTCAGGGGCAAAATTAGTTTTGGGCAAGATTTCCGCCGGGTGATTTCTCATCCGCTCCGACGGATCACATCGCGGTAGACGGGAACTTGCAGGCAGGGACTGAAACCCCGGCCTACCTTGCGCCGGTGACGGACTTGTCGACCGTCAGCAATCCCTGCGCGCGGAGCCAGTTTTCGAGCAATTGGGGCCACTGGTCCAGAGCCGGATCGCCCTTGCCCAGGCCCGACCCATGCCCGCCGTTGGCGAAGATGTGCATCTCAGAGGGCACGCCGGCCTTGACCAGCGCCTCATAAAAACGCAGGCTCTGTTCGACGGGCACGGCCTGATCGTTGAATGTGTGGTAAATAAAGGCCGGCGGCGTGTCTTTCGTGACAAAAAGGCCGGGAGAGTACGCCGCGCGCAGCTCTTCGCACCGATCCATGACATGGAAGACCTGGCAGTAGCTCGAGTGCGAAGCATCGCCGGAAAAGGCGTCGATCCAGGGGTAGCCGAGGACGAGGAAATCGGGACGGCTGGAGGCGCGGTCGATGGGATCGTCGGCGTCGGGGTTGCCGGGGACGAACTGCGTCCCCGCGAGCGCTGCAAGGTGGCCGCCGGCCGAAAAGCCAATGACCACGATGCGATCGGGGTCGATGTGGTAGTCGGCGGCGCGCGCGCGAACGGTCTGGATGGCGCGGCGCGCGTCGAGCAGCGGAACCGGCAACAGGTACCCGTTCGAGGAGAGCCGGTAGCTGAGGATGAAGGCGCGGAAGCCGCGCGCCGTGAACCAGTCGGCAATTTCGCGGCCTTCGAGGTCGCCGGCGAGAACTGAGTAGCCGCCGCCGGGAAAAATGATGACAGCCGAGCCGTTGGCCGTTCCCTCGCGGGGATCGAAGATGGTGAGCGCGGGAATGTCGCTGCAGGTGTCGCCTTTGGCCTGGGGAGGGGTTCCGGGCCAGAGGCGGATGGTCTGGATGCCGAGGAAGGCGTTGTCGCCGCCGGGCGTGGCGCAGGAGGCCGTCTGCCCGTAGCCTGCGGGGACCGCCAGCGATCCCGCAATGAGGAAGACAAAGAACTGCTTCATGAGAACCTCGGACTGGTTCGGGAGGATTATACGGCCAGGGGTCAGGGATCAGGGGTCAGGGATCAGGGGTCGAGAACCCGCGAACAGTCTTTGAGCTTCACGCCAGAATGATCCTCGCCCTTTGCCTTCCTGCCCCCAACGCCCCTAAGCCTCTACGTCCCTCGTACCCTTGGTCCCTCGCGACCAATGCCGCTTCATAGCCGCAGCGCCGTGTGGCCCATGCACTGCGCCGCTTGCGCGCAGAGAGTTTCGGCGAGATCGGGGCCGTAGCGGGCGAAGTAGTACGCCGCGCCGTGGACGCGCTCCTGCAAAACGCCGCCGGGATAGAGCGCGTTGAAGATCGATTCGGCGTGGCGCGTGAGCGTGGCTTCGCGCTGCAGCTGGAAATTGGCGGCAAGGGTGCGCAGGCGATTCATCTGGTAGCGCATCTTGCCGGCCGCGGTATCGGCCGACTGGCCCAGTCCCTTGTCCTGCGATTGCAACCAGCCGACGAGAGCGTCGAGTTCGGCGTCGAGCGCGTTGCCGGCGGCGGCCAACCGTTGCCTGGTTTCGATGGGCATGGACCGGGCGGCGAGGTGCTGGGCTAGCGAGGAGGCGCTTTCTTCGGCGAAGACCTGTTCGAGCGTGAGCTCGTGGCGGCGAAGCAGTTCGGCGATCGACGGCTCGATGAGCGTGGCGGAGAAGCGCGCGATGGGCGGCGTCTGGCGGCCGAGAATGCGCTCGAAGAGGACGGTGGATTGGGCAAGGTAGGCGACCTCGGCCGGGCCGCCGATTTGTGTCGTGGTGCCGAATAGAAAATCCTGAAAAACGGGGCGAAGGAGCGCCGCGGGCGAGATACGCTCGGGCTCGACCGCGAGGATGCCGAGGAGATCGGCCGTGGAGTAAGTTTCGCTGTCGGCGTGCCAAAGGCCGTTGGGCTCGGCGGGCGTGGGCGCGATACGGCGGAGCGCGATGCGGGCACCGGTTTTGTCATCGATCAAAAACAGAAGGCTCGACTGCGGGTTGACGGCGACCTGGGCGTGGTAGCCGGAAGCCTCAAGAGCATGGCTGCGGTCAGTGAGCGCGGCATGGAACTCGTCGGCGCGCTCGAGGGCAGCACGCAGCACGGGCGCGCCAAGGCGATGGAATTCGCGGCTGCTCGCGTCCACGATCAGCAAACCCTGCGCGGCGAAGAGCTTCGAGTAGAAATCGCCGAAGGCCTGGGCGAATGTGCGGCCGGGCTTGTAAGCGGCAACCAGAGCATCCGTCGTTTCGGAGGGGCCGAGGATCTCGGCGGCGCGATCGACGAGCGGGGCGATGGAATCGTCGAGCACGATGCGGCCGGCCGGCAAAGGCGCCGCGGGCGCATTGGAATAAACCAACTCCGCCAGCTTGCGCCCTGCGGGGAACGCGACCCGATTGATCTCGGCGAAGTCGTGGTCCTCGCTGGCGAGCCAGAATACTGCGGCGTGGGGGTGGCCTGCTGCCGTGCCCTGCCGCGCGCGGGCGATAGCCGTTGCGGCCTTGAAGGGACAAAAGAGCGGGCCGCCGAACAAACCCACCTGTTGCCCGGTGAGGATGGTTCCGGCGCCCTGGGCGAGGGAGGCAAGCACGGCTGCCGCCGGTTGCGATGGATTCTGCTCGGCCAGCAGCCGAAGCAGCTCCGGCCAGTGCGCGGGAAGAGATGGACGCGCCTGACTCGGATCATCCGGCGGGAGGAAGGCGCCGAGCGCCCCGGCGCAAAAATCAACAAATAGCCGGCTCTGCCCCGGCGTCACGGTTACGGAATAACATTCTGCGGTAAGTAAGTCGTTCACGGATGGCTCGTTTGGTTTGGCGGGTGAATGCCTTCGCTCAAAATTCTACGACGGTGCTGTGTTAAGGATGCCACGGCGTACCTTATCGATGCAGAAGCGGCGAAAGACGATCGCCGCTCTGCGTATACTCAGGGTGAGTCGAGCCCGGCGAGCGCTCACAAAATGGATAGAGGTGGAAATGCCCAGCAAAACGAACGGAAAGACCGCGCAGACCATGAAGGCAAAGGGAAAGAGGACGGTAAAAGCTGCTGCGGCGATGGAAAGAGCAACGGTGCTGAGCTCGGAGGTCGTGTTTCATGGGCCGCTGTTCCGCGTGCTGCGCGACAGGCTGATCGAGCCGGGAGGCCAGCAAAACCAGCGCGACGTGATTCGCCACAATGGAAGCGTGGTGATTCTGGCCCTCGACGACTCGAAGAGCAAGCGTGACCCGTGGATCGTGATGGAACGGCAGTACCGGCACGCTGCCAACCAGTATCTGTGGGAGCTGCCGGCGGGGAAGATCGACGAGGGTGAAGAGCCGCTGGAGGGGGCGAAGCGCGAGCTGGCCGAAGAAACCGGGTACTCGGCAAAACAGTGGCGGCCGCTGGTGGAGTATTACGCCAGCCCCGGCTTTCTGGGCGAGTCAATGAAGGTCTTCTTGGCAAAGGGGTTGCAGGCGGGCGATGAGCGGCCGGAGGAAGACGAGGAGATCGAGTTCCGGCTGGTAAAGCTCTCCGAAGTGCTGAAGATGATTGACCGTGGGGTGATTCTGGACGGAAAAACCCTGACCAGCGTGCTCTTGTACGCTCGGAAGCAGGCCGTCCGGCGAAGAAAATAGTTCTCTAAGGCAGGTATTTTCCCCACAGGAACCCATGCGCTTGCCGCGTACGGGGTAAGCCCGCCGTTCCACTTCGTGGAACAACCGAAAATGAATCAACCTTTCGCATCCTTTCGGCGTCTTATCAAGTACGGTGTGGATTCCCCTGAAAACTCACCGTGACCAGGAAAGAAAACATGCAAGAGAAAAGGAAGGCAGGAACGCGTGGCTCAGTACAAGGGAAAGGTCAAGTGGTTTAACAACGCCAAGGGCTACGGATTCATCGGACGGGAAGACGGGCCGGATGTATTCGTCCACTACTCGGCGATTCAATTGGATGGGTACAAAACGCTCAAAGAAGGCGATGAGGTCGAGTTCGACATAGTCGAAGGCCAGAAAGGCCCCCAAGCGGATGGCGTAGTCCGCAATCGGGATACTGCAAGCGCCCACAGCGCCGCCTAGGCGCTAGTAGGGCTCCGGGCGTTCCCGCAAGACCGCCGCCCGGCGGTAAAGGTAAGCTGCGCCCTGCCCATTCGTCCTAATCACACCCCAAAGTAATCGCTTGTCGGAATCATCCTATTT
>JBEKXX010000154.1:0-6574 GCA_049511595.1 Occallatibacter sp.
GGCGAGCCCGGCGCCGACTTCCCCGGTATCGACGCCGGGGTAGCACTCTGCCGCAACCACAACGCGCTTCCCATTGGCAACCCGGCTGCGCAGTTCTTCGTCGATCGCCGCCCAGCCCTGCAAGCAAAGCGAAGCATCGTCCGAGATCTGGATGGTTGGCTGCTTGTCGTAATTGCTTCCTCTGCTCATGCCTGGCCTCGCAAAAGAGGCAATGCGCCGAGTAACGCAGCGGACGAGCCGAACGCTGTTGGAACAACCTTGACTGAACCTTTTGCAGTCCACGCGTGCCGATCGACGTGTTCGCGGATCTTGGGCAAGACCGCATGTTGCCGTTGCATTCGTCCGCCACCAAAGACCACCGCGATCCCGGCCATCATCTGCATTTCAATCCCGCACCTGGTTGCCGACGCGGGAATCGCCTTCTCCAGCCGCAGCAACACCGTCTGAATCGAGCCATCTGCGACTTGGATCGTTTTCGCGGCTACCACTGTGTCTTGGCTGACAATTCCGCACTCCGCGTGCGAGCAGCCAATATCGATAGCGATTGCAAAGACACTCACGGTTGCACCAAACGCCCCTGATCCTCACCCCGGCGTATCACGCCGGATGCTAAATCCATCTTCATCGATCGGACGCGCGAGAGGCCATCGAAAGTTGGCGGGGCGATTACAACCGGGTACGCCCACATTGTGCATTGGGCTGCTTGACGCCGGAAAATTCGCAACCTTCTATGCAAATGTGGAAAGCCAAAAGCTCTTTCCCCATTCACCCGCCTTCGACGGCCGCTGCGGGCAATTCCGCAGCGAAACTCAAATCCGAGTGCTCTGACTTACGCGGATTAAGTGGCGGGGGCAGCTCGTAGACGCTACTCATTCATGGATGAACCGAAGAAATGCCCGAGCGGTCGCGCCAGGCCGCTGGACTTTGTTTCCTTAAGCTGCCGAATCGTCTAAACTGCGATTGAGACACGTCTTGTATCATATCTGTATGAGTTCCTACCCTTCTCAGATTTCCATGCATACAATGCCTCCATCGATTGAAATTGTTCACCCCGAAGCCTCTGGCGAAGTGAAGGTCGTATTGTTCGACTTCGACGGGACGCTATCGTTGTTGCGAGCCGGGTGGGCGGGCGTGATGGTCCCGATGATGATTGAGGAGTTGGCCGCCCTCAAAACCGGTGAAAGCGAAGATCAGATAAAGCTGATTGTGCGTGAGTTCGTAGACCGCCTGACGGGAAAGCAAACCATTTACCAAATGATTGAATTGGCGCGGCAGGTGGAGCTGCGCGGCGGCACGGCGGCGGACCCTCTCGTGTATAAACGCAGGTACTTGGATCGCTTGCATGTCCGGATCGCGCACCGGTTGGAGGAACTGCGCTCGGGAAATGCCGCGCCGGAGAAATACCTGGTTCCGGGTTCGATGGACCTGCTCAAAGCGCTCCGTGAGCGTGGTTTGCGCCTCTACCTGGCCAGCGGCACCGACGAAGAATTCATGCGCCGCGAGTCGGATCTGCTCGGCGTGACGGAATACTTCGATGGCGGCGTGTTCGGCGCTCTGGACGACTACAAGAGCTTCTCGAAGAGCATCCTGATCGAACGCATTCTCTCGCGCTCGGAGTGCCATGGCCGCGAGATTCTCGGTTTCGGCGATGGCTACGTGGAGATTGAAAACGTGAAAACCGTGGGCGGCATCGCTGTGGGAGTGGCGACGGACGAGGGCAAATGCCTGGTAGTGGACTCATGGAAGCGCAATAGACTAGTGGGCGCAGGAGCCGATTACATTGTGCCGAACTACCTAGATCAAGTAGCATTGCTAGGGAGAATTCTGAAACCATGAACTCGCGCTACGCCCAAGGGCGTGATGAAGGGCCGAGGGCGAGCGCAGTGATTCCTTCAGCGACGATCGCAGTGCAACCTTTCCAGCACTGTGGCGGGCGATAGGGGCGCGGATATGACGAACGAAGAGATTCTGGCAGCCATTCCGAAGCTGTCGGCGCTGGTGGTGGGCGATGTCTGCCTGGACCGCTGGTGCCGCTACGAACCGAGCTATTCCGAGCCGTCGCGCGAAACAGGCATCCCGCGCGTGGCTGTGGTGGAGTACGAGCGCACGCCCGGCGCGGCCGGCACTGTGGCTTCGAATCTGGCGGCGCTGGGCACTGGGCGCGTCGAGGTTTTGGGCGCCGTGGGCGCGGACGGACATGGCTACGAGCTCGAACTCGCGCTGGCGAAGCGCGGCATCGGCTCCAGCCTCGTGCGCGACGAGTCGGGTCTGACCTTCACCTATACCAAGCTGATCAATCGCACCACCGGGGTCGAGGATCTGCCGCGAGTGGATTACATGAGCGCGCGCGACCTGCCGGCCGAGGTTGAGGCGCAGGTGGTGCAGCGCTTCGAGAGCATCGCCCCGCAGTTTGACGTCGTGCTCGTCTCCGACCAGATGGAACTCGCCTCCGGCGGTGTCGTGACGGCGCGGTTGCGCCAGGCGATCGCGGAGTTCGCCGCCGCTCATCCGGAAAAGCCGGTGCTCGTGGACTCTCGCGCGCGCGGCGAACTATTCCGCAAGGCGCTGGTGAAGCTCAACGAGGATGAGGCCGCGCTGGCTTGCGCACGAATCGGCGTGCCGGTGGACTACGAGGCGCTGCGGCGCCATATCGGCAACGCCACGCTGATGGTGACGCGCGGATCCGAAGGCGTTTCCATCATCACCGCGCAGGGCGCGGTACAGGTGCCTACCCGGCCCGTGGCCAACCCGGTAGACATCTGCGGCGCGGGCGACAGTTTCCACGCCGGCGCCGCGCTGGTGCTGCGGCTCACGGGCGACGCCGTCGCCGCCGCGCGCTTCGGCAATCTGGTCGCGTCGATAACGATTATGCAACCCGGTACCGGAGCTGCGACGCGCGACCAGGTCCTGGCGTTGTGCCGGCAGGAGGTTCACTCGTGAATTACTTTGAGGACTATCGGCAATCCCTGGAAGGCGTGCTTCAAAAACTCGATCTCGAGGCGGTTCAGACTGCGGCGGAGTGGTTACGATCGGCACGCGATGAGGGACGGCAGGTCTTCGTCTGCGGCAACGGCGGCAGCGCTTTCACCGCATCGCATTTCGCCACCGATCTCGTCAAAGGCGCCAGTTATCAGCGCGAAGAGCGTTTTCGTGTCCTGCCTTTGACTGACTCCATGGGAACGATCACCGCATACGCTAACGATGTCGGCTACGAGGTGGTCTTCGAGGAGCAATTGAAGAACTTCGCCCGCGCCGGCGATGTGGTTATCGCCATCAGCGGCTCGGGTAATTCTCCAAATGTTCTGCGGGCAGTCGAATATGCCAATCAAATCGCGTGCCGCACCATCGGGTTGACCGGGCGCGACGGCGGCCGTCTTGGCAGCTTGGTGCAACTGAACATCCTTGCGGCGAATCCACATATGGGACGCATCGAAGATGTTCACATGTTCGTTTGCCACATGCTCGCGTATTCCTTTATGGAAGACGGCTGCAAATCCGCATCGCACTGATGGGATATTAGATTCCGCTCTTCCGCATCTGTTCGGTGCGGATTGCATTTTCAGGCGGGTGCCCCGATCATTTGCCGCCATTGCGATGTTGTGCCGGAAACCGGCGGGACTCCCCGGCCCCTATTGCGACTTTAAGGGCCTTCATTCCGATCGTCGAGATCGAGGAGCAATACACCGTTTCTTACTTTGAATGGACCGCCGTCTCTATTTTCTTTCCCATGTACTCCACCACGGCATCTGCTTGGGAAGAAACTTTCTCGCCCGCGCCATGCCCTGGGCTTACCAGAACGACGCGAAACTTTCTGTGCTCTGACATCCCCGAGAACGAGCCGACCCGGTCGCCCAGGGTCAGGGTTCCGGCCGCCTCATTCCAGTGCATCGGAATCACCGCATAGGCGCCCTGCTCGTACCGGTAGCTGTCGCCCTCATCCTCATAGAGATTGAAGGAGCCATCCGCGCCCCGGTAGATCCGCAACTCAATGGGATCGTCCGGCTTTTGACCGGCATACTCGATCTCCGGTCCCAGAGGCACAATCGATCCGGCGCGCATAAACAGCGGCAGTTTCTCGATCGGAGCATTCACCTCGAGATCCTGTCCGCCCTGGACCTTCTCGCCCGTCCAGAAATCGTACCAGGCCTCTGCCTTGGGCAGATAAACATCCCGCTTTAGAGCCCCTTCCTTCCAAACCGGACTTACGAGGAACGCAGGGCCGAACATATACTCATCGGCGATATCCCACACCTTATGGTCGCTGCGCCAATCCATCACTAACGGCCGTTGCATCGTATAGTCGTCACGCGTCACCTTCCAGGCCAGCGAGTAGATGTACGGCATCATCCGGTAACGCAGCCTGTCATAGGTGATCAGCACCGGCTCAACCTTGTCGTAGGTCCATATTTCGTTGTGGTCGCGATGCCCATGGGTCCGGAACAAGGGGCAGAATGCGCCAAACTGGAACCAACGCGCGTAAAGGTCCTGATACTCGGGCGTGGTCATCGACGCGCCCTTGTACAAAGGAAAGTACCCTGCAACATCGGTCGTCCAATAGGGCATTCCGCTCAGCGCGAAGTTCAACCCCGCCGCAATCTGGTGCTGGAACGCCCAGTTGGTGGGGTAGCTATCGCCGCTCCACACAGCGGTTCCAATCCGCTGCTGGCCCAGAAACGCCGAGCGCGTCAGCAGCATGACCCGCTTTTCCTCCGTGGCCTGCTTCCAGTGCTCTGCAAAGCCGCCGGTATGCAGCAGAGGAAAAACATTTGTGTACATGGCGCCGTTGCCGATCGCCACTTTTTTGTCGAACAGCATCGCATCGGCCTCGTGCGGACCCGCATCCGGCTCCGAGGCGTCCAGCCAAAACGAATCCCAGCCTTGAGCGAGCAGATGCCCGGAGATCGTCTTCCATAAGAAATCCCGCGCCGCGGGGTTGGTCCCGTCATACTCGCGCGTTTCCGGCTCATGCGCTGCCGGGGAGATTTCCCATCCGTTTGCCCGCAACTTCTGAAGATTGACCGAGCTGTCCTCATAGAGCCCCCACACCGAAATCATCGTGTGAACGTGCTCCCCATGCAGTTCATTCAGCTGCGCCGCGACATCGGGATAGTTCGCGTTGAAAGTCCCATCACCTCGCGCCGTCCACCAGCCTCCGTCCTGCACCATGCAGTCCAGCGGAATATGTTCCGTCCTGTAACGCTTGGCGACCTCCAAAAACTCGGCCTGAGATGTGTAGGAGTCCTTTGACTGAAGGAATCCATAGGCCCACTCAGGAAACAGCGGCACGTGTCCCGTCATCTGGCGGTATTCGTGGATGATTCCGTCCATCTCCGGCCCGTAGAGAAAGTAGTAGTCCAATGCGTTCTCAGACATTGAGGTAATGCTTAAGGCCGGCGGATACCGGTCATCGAAATAGGTCAGCGATGCCGTATTCCACATCAGTCCATAGCCCTTATTGGATACCAGCACCGGTATGGCAACGTCGCTATTGTTCTGCCCCAGTTCCACCGTTGCGCCGCGATAGTTGAACATTCCGTTTTGGTGCTGTCCCAGTCCGTAGAACGCCTCCGTTACATCCGGCCTGAACCGGTCCTCCACGGTGAGGGTCTTCTCCCCATTGAGCACCACCGGCAGATAAGTACGCGGCTCCGCCGGTCTCTCCAGCAGCAGCACCGTCCCATCGATCGTGGAGTAGACCAGATTGCCGGCCTTGTTCTCGAGCTTCACGCGAAGCTTCGCCGTGGTCAGCGAAGCGCCGTCCGCGTCCTGCGCAAAAGCAAACTTGGCGCCAGGGCACACTGTGGACTTGTCCAGCATCCACGGCTGCTCCGGCGATGCGCCCTGCACCGCTGTATCGCCCGGAGCCGCTACGATATGCACCACCGAGTCGCTGCATACCGTTACCCGCAGCGTTTCGCCATTGACCTTCGCCACAAATCCATCCGCATTGGACTGCACACTCAGCACCGCATCCGGCTCCACAGGCAACGCAGGCACTGGAGCCGCGTTCTGGGGCGCCGCGGCACCAATGATCGGGGGGAGCAAACCCAAGCCAACCACTCCCAGTGTTGCAGCGAGTCTTTTAGCGAATAACGACCACATGAAACAGCTCCTCTCAGGCAGATCAAGCCTGACTGCGTTTGGATTCGTGACCCGTAAATGTCTGTAAAATTTGCAACAATCATTCTATCTCAAAGAACCGGTACGCCTTGTTTATGAAGGGTATCGGGATCATCCGAGGCAAATTTTTCCGTCGCACGGCGATGTCTACCGAGCAAGGTGGAGTGTAGAAACCGGACCATCGATGACCTGATCGGAGAAGGTCTTATCTTCCGGGGGATTTTTCGGCTGCAAGTGGAATTTTCCGGTGGAAGGTACTCTGCGAATTAGCCCGAAAACCCGGGAACGACCCTCTATATAAGTGAAATAAACAATAACGCAGACTGTCTCTGGCGGAGAGAGGGGGATTCGAACCCCCGGTACAGCTTTTGACCGTACAACGGTTTAGCAAACCGCCGCCTTCAGCCACTCGGCCATCTCTCCGGTTCCCAGACTGGATTATACCGGAATTCTT
>JBEKXX010000155.1:0-6403 GCA_049511595.1 Occallatibacter sp.
TCAGGCGTTGCGGCACTGGCGAAGTCTGGTTGCTGCGAGTGGGCCGCGGTTGCGTTGCAACCGGCGACGCAGACGGGATGTGGTTATGCAGGCAGATTCACCACTCCCGCCACCAGCTTGTAATGAAAACGTTCGAATGGTTCGCTGAGACTGACGGTAAGGAAGGTCATGGGGAGTGTTTCTTTGAAAAAGTAGGAATGCGGGTAGATGCCGGCCGGCAAAGGGCGAAGCCGGTCTAGCCAGTTGGGATCGGTGACAGCCAGGTCATAGCAGGTCCGGATGACGCTGCCGGCTCGGAAGATGGCGCGATTCTTGCGCTTGCCGGCCTCTTCCCGTATCCACCACGACAGGTTTTCCGGATGGATGAGTTCGAGAGACTTATCCGCTGGCGCAGCTTCGAATTTCCGCGCATAGACCCGATCTCCATAGCCTTGCAACACAGAGGGCCCCTTGTTCAAGTAACCGGTGAGGAAGCTCGCGTCGCGCGGTTCGTCGAAACGACGGACCGGGCGCCAGGGTCTTTCAACGCTCAATACATCTTCCGGATGGCAGTTGGAACCGCATCTTTCGCCAAGCTCGGCTTCGAATACATCGAGAATTGCGGCCTCAGTGCCGTCTGAGTAGCAGGTCTGCTGGCGCGTGAGGCAACCGGGAACCCGCTTGCCGACAAGGCGGATCCACTGTTTTGTAACAAGACTGATTCCAGCCACACAACGATGGTTGTGCTTGTAGGAATTAGCAAGACAGACAATCCGGTCGAAGCTCATCGAGCCAGACTTACCTCCCGGATGTGAATCTAAAGATGAAGAATGATGACATCATTCCAGTGCTTCTGCAAATACTCGAGCGCCAGCCTGCGATGGCAATGCTCCGCGGTTGGCTCGCTGCACAGCAAAACGGTTTTCTTCCGGAAGCTGTCCTGGGAGAGAACCGACTCGACCTTTCGTGAGCGGATTAAGGCGAGATAGGCTTCGGTATAAACGTCCCAACTTCCCTTGTGCTTCTTGAAAGCGTCGAGTATCTCCTGCGTCGGAGCAAGCAGGGGTTCGTGCTCGTAGGCGGCTCCGCAGATCTCACGAAGGAAATAAGGCAAATCGGCCAGCTTGGCGAACCCGGCGAGCTGCGATGTATTGTTTAGCCGCACATCGAGCAGGCGCTCGATAGCGTTGGCCTTCAGCGCGCCGAAGAACTCTCTGGCGCTCTTTTTGGTAAAACCGATGCTGTAGATCTCCATTTGTCCTCTTCGATTTCCGCAAAGAGTTCTCCTTGCGCGTCGACCAGCGGCTTCCCCGAGTCCGCGGTAACTTGCGCGTCGGATTCGACGCGACCGTCGCCGCGGATATGAAGCATGGTGTTGCCGTGCTCCGTGAGGACGCGGCCGACGAGCAGGCGGCGATGGCAGTGGGCTGGATCCTCCTCGCCGCAGAGCAGGGCGACGCGGAAACGCTCCATCCCGGCCTCGAGCCGCGCGATGGCCGCCTGGAAGCGGACGTCGTCGCGCAGGCGGCTGTAAAGAACATGCCCTTTGGCGTCGTAGCAGGCCGGATCGGCCGGGCGCCCACCCAATTCTGCGCCAAGAAAAAGATAGTGGATCCTCGCCTGTTCCAGCGAGAACTGTATGAGTTCCCTATCGAACTGCGGGACGTACTTCGAATAGGGCGAGCTACGTGTATCGGCCACTACCTCGACCTTGTGGTGGCGTAGGAGGCCGAGCCATATATCGATCGCGTGATTGGAGTGGCCAACGGTGAAGAAGCTGCTCATACGTAAGCCCTTGCAAATGAGAATAGCACCTGGGCAAATGTCTGTTGCGGAACACCGGGGACTCCGTGAGCTGGCGGTTTAGACTAAAACTGGTTGCATAATTCAGTTTTGAAAGGGCACGGCTTCAGCCGTGCCGCGGAAGGCGCATAAACATTGGGCTTTAGCCCCTGAGGGAATTTCTTCCGTCTGCTCGATACCATTTATGCAACCAGTTCTAGTTGCTTTGAACGTGATGGCCCACCGCTTTGGCAAGCTCCGCCGCTTTCGCTTCAATCTGCCGCAGCGCATTGCGGCGGGGCTGTTGGCGCTCTTTCTCCTCCAGGGGTTCTGGCTCACCAGCCGCCAGACGCTGACGGACAACGACTACCAATACGCGCGCTGCGGCCGCGAAACCTGGGAAAAGCCGTCTCCTCTGGCCGGCTACTACACCTCCTGCGGGAACATTCACGACGGCATTCTGGCTTACCGGCTTGCCGGGCTCCCGCTCACGCTGAATCTGCTTGCCGAGCGCGGAATGGATCTGTTCCGCAAGCCGGAGAACCGCGTAGTGCAGGAGGGAGCCAGCGGGCTGAGCACCTGGGAACTGCGGCACCAGATGACGCACATTCTGCTCTTGCTGCGCCTGCCGTTTCTCTTTGCCGGCTGTGCGCTGGGCGGGTGCATCTGGTGGGTCGCGCGGAGGCTCTACGGCAACCTGGGCGGCTACACGGCGCTTGCCCTCTATTGCTTTTCTCCGGCGATATTGAAGGCCTGCGTGACGCCCAGCCCCGAGGTGTGGGCCGCGCTGGGCGTGTATGGCGGCGTGTATACCTGCATCGGCGTGGCCCACGCCATGCTGGGACCGCGGCGCAAATGGCGGCCGCGCATTGTGCTGCTTATAGTCATCCTCGGCATCGCCGCGGCGGCGCACATTGTGGCGCTGCCTGTTGCCGCGTTGCTGGGGCTGGCGGCCATGGTTTGGATCGCCGAAGGCCGCAGAAGCCAGGCGCTGCCCGTGGTGCTCGCCGGTTCGGCGGGCGCGCTGGTGCTGGTGTTTGCCTGCTACGGCTTCTCGCCGGATGCGTTCAGTTATGTGTTCCGTTCGTCGGCGGGGTTTCTGTGGCTTTCCACGGATCCGGCGCGGAGGTTCTTCTTGGCGCTCGCCAACGGCGGAGTGACGGTGGCCTGCGGCGCGGCCTGCGTGCTCTATCTGGCGGCGCGCAAGTCGCGCTACTTCGGCAATACCGTCCCGCTGCTCTGCGCTTTGATTCTGATGGCCCTCGTGATGACCCGCGCGCCGGGGAGTCCCTGGCTGTGGTCGCTGCCGTTTCTGCTTACGTTTGTGGGCGGCGTTTTTGCCGACGCATACGAAGGCCCGCGCGGGCGTCTGGCGCTGGTTGCCGGCGGCGCGATTGTGCTTTTACAGGCGGTGTTCTGCGTGCTGAGCCTGCCGGGTTTGTTGTAGCGATCCGCGGATTCGGAGAACGAAGAGAGAAAGTTGCGCGCAGCGCGAATGAGCGCGCCCGAGACCGGCGAACAAGCCTTGCCGCCGCCAAATTCAAGCAAGAAATCGGGCCCGAGCCCGCAGAATGCACAGCGTTTCTCGCAGACCTGACGCTGCCCCATAACTATAAGCAAAATAAGAGTTTATTTTCACCTCTCTGCCTTGCTAAAACCCCGTTCGAGACATTAAAATAGATACTGAGACCTGCGGACCCGGCCCCGCTTTTTCCGGACCTTTTTGCCGCCCTCTTGCGGGCCACGAAAAATCTATGGCAGACGATCAGAATCCCCAACTCCCTCTCGACGGATCGAACCCTCCCGGCGGCACGAATCTCATTCCCATCAACATTGAAGAGGAGATGCGCCGCTCCTATCTCGACTACTCCATGTCGGTGATCATCGGGCGCGCTCTGCCCGACGCTCGCGACGGCCTCAAGCCCGTGCACCGCCGCATTCTAACGGCAATGGATCGCGAAGGGATGCAGCACAACAAGAAGTACTCAAAGTGTGCTGGCGTCGTTGGCGAGTGTTTGAAGAAGTACCATCCTCACGGGGATTCGTCCGTGTACGACGCGTTGGTGCGCATGGCCCAGCCGTGGTCCTTGCGCTACCCGCTCGTCGACGGCCAAGGCAACTTCGGCTCGGTCGACGGCGATCCGCCGGCAGCCTACCGCTACACCGAGTGCCGCTTGGAGCGCATCGCCGAAGAGATGATGGCCGACATCGAAATGGAAACCGTGGATATGGTTCCCAATTTCGACGAGACCACCGACGAGCCGTCCGTGCTGCCCACGCGCATTCCGACGCTAATTGTGAACGGCTCTAACGGCATCGCGGTGGGCATGGCGACGAACATTCCTCCGCACAATTTGACCGAAGTAGTGAACGCGGCTATCGATCTGATCAAAAATCCGAAAGCCGGGCTGGCTGAAGTATTCAAGCACGTCAAAGGGCCGGATTTTCCAACCGGAGCGATCCTCTATGGCCGCACAGGGATTGTTGACGCCTATCGCACCGGCCGAGGCCGCTTCCTGATGCGCGCCCGCGTGGCCACGGAAAACGTGACCAAAGACAGGCAGGCGCTGATCGTCACCGAGCTTCCCTATCAGGTCAACAAGTCCATGCTCTTCAAGCGCATCTCTGAGTTGGTGCAGAACAAGGTCATCTCCGATATCGACACGAGCACTGAATGGACGCGCGACGAGAGCGACCGCGACGGCATGAGGATGGTAATCGGCCTCAAGCGCGGCGCGCAACCTGAGATCGTGCTCAACCAGCTCTTCAAGCACACGCAACTGCAGGAGAGCTTTTCCATGATCTTCCTGGCCGTGGTCAACGGCCAGCCGCGCGAACTGGGCCTCGCCGAAGCCATCCGCGTCTTCATCGACCATCGCATCGACGTGGTGCAGCGGCGCACGGCCTTTTTGCTGCGCAAGGCGCGCGAGCGCGAGCACATCCTCGAAGGCTTGAAGATCGCGCTCGACAACCTCGACACCGTGATCAAGATTATTCGCGCATCGAGTTCGCGGGCCGAGGCGCGCGAAAACCTGTACGCGTGGGGCAAGGGCACTGAGATCGTCATCACTCTGGACCGCGAGTTGCAGCGGCACGAGGAGCGCGGCCTCACTCTCCGCCAGGTCGATGCCATCCTCGAACTCCAGCTCTATCGCCTCACCCAGCTCTCCGTCGACGAACTCCTGAAAGAGTTGAAGGAGATTCGCGAAAAGATCGCCGATTACGAGGAGATCCTGGCCAGCGAAAAGAAGCTGCGCGCCGTGATCGTCAAGGAACTCGAAGAGGTGCGCGACAAGTACGGCGACAAGCGGCGCACTGAGATTGTGGACGAAAGCGCGGAACTGCAGCTCGAAGACCTGATCGCCGACGAGCAGGTCGCCGTCACCGTCAGCCATCAGGGCTACCTCAAGCGCACGCCGATCTCGATTTACCGGCAGCAGCGCCGCGGCGGCACTGGACGCATGGGCATGAAGACCCGCGAGGAGGACTTCGTCTCGCAGCTCATCGTCAATTCCACGCACGCTTACCTGCTCTGCTTCACCAACACCGGCCGCGTTTACTGGCTCAAGGTCTACGAGGTCCCCGACGTCAGCGCCGCGGGCAAGGGCAAATCCATCCAGAGCCTGCTAAATCTGCAGTCGAGCGAAAAAGTCTGCGCCATTCTGCCCGTCCGCGACCTCGAGGAGGAGGGCAAGTACATCTTGTTCGCCACGCAAAAGGGCACGGTGAAGAAGACGCCGCTCAAGGATTTCTCCAACGTCATGGCGCGTGGCATCATCGCCATCGGCATCGACGCGGACGACGAGCTTGTGGCGGCGCGCATCACCGACGGCTCGCAGGTCATCTTCATCGCCACGCACCTGGGCATGGCAATCCGCTTCGAGGAGGGCGACGTGCGGTCGATGGGTCGGCCCGCTTACGGCGTGCGCGGCATCGCCCTCATCAAGAACGATTACGTGGTCGGAGTCGCGGTCACGCCCAAGGAGCACGCGGCGGGCGCCTATCGCATTCTCTCCGTCACAGAAAACGGCTTTGGCAAGCGCACCAATGTCGAGGAGTATCGCTTGCAAACGCGCGGCGGCAAGGGCGTCAAGAACCTGTCCGTCACCGAGCGCGTCGGCCGCGTCAACTCCATTCAGCTGGTCGACGATTTGTCGGAGCTGATGGTCATCAGCCAGTTCGGCAAGATCATCCGTTGCGATACAAAGACCATTCGCGCCGCCGGCCGCGCCACCCAGGGCGTGCGCATTCTTAATCTGGAGCCCGACGACAAGGTCGCCGCCGCCGTCATCATCCCGCCCGAAGAGCTGAACGGCAACGGCAACCACGAAGAGCAGCCGCCCCTGCTGCAGTAGGATGTACTCGTTGGGCGATGCTCCAAACTCTCTACTCCCGGGCCCCGGGTATCCAATGCCTGGATCAACGAGTGTGGCCGGGAGACTCCGGCACGGCGGAAAATGAGCCAATCGTTTGGAATAGTCGAAGAAAAGCTACGTGAGGCAGAGTTTTTTCTCGATGCCCTACATGCTGCGCCTAGGTCCAGCTTTGAGGCTCGGTGTTTGTTCAGCGCGTTCGTTTCCGCAGCCCGCAGCGTAACACTCGCCTTGCAAGCGACGATGAAGGACATTGACGGCTTCAGCGT
>JBEKXX010000156.1:0-6219 GCA_049511595.1 Occallatibacter sp.
TCCTTAGCTTATGGCCAAGAAAAGACCAATATCAGATTGTCGGGAACCGCGATCAATACAACGAAGCCCGATACACCAACAGCCGCGCAAATCGAAATCAAGGTGGGCAACGGCAATTGCGCCCTCAAGATTTCCCCTCCGCTCATCGGCTCGGGTGTTTGTCATGTCAAGAGCTACGACCCGAAATCCGGGAAGCTTGAGATCGTTTCCGACGGGCCGCCATCTATCGCCTGGAGCGGCACCATAAAAGGAAATGTGGCCACCGGCACATACACAATCGAACTCGGCCATCAAACGGGCTCATTCTACTTGGCAGTTTCGAACGAAATTGAAACGAAGCCACCACCACCTGCGCCCACAGTGCCTGCGCCCGCACCACAGCGCAGCAGCTGCTCGCCGGCGATTGAATCTACAATCAGTGGCGAGATCGAGGGATGGGATGGAGAGACGATTTTCAAATTGGACAATGGCCAAATATGGCAGCAAGCCGAGTACGATTACACGTATTTCTACGAGTACCGTCCCGACGTGACCATCTATGAAACAAGTTCAGGCTGCCGTATGAAGGTCGAGGATGAGGACGACACGGTAATCGTAAAACGCATCAAATGAAATCGCGAATGTTGCGGATTGTCTTGCCTTCGATCATTTCGGTGCCATCTGAAAAAGCGTCCAGACCTTAAAAGCGTCCAGACCTTGTTGACCGCCTCCGCTGGAACCTGGGAACCTGGGGACAGACGGGATGTTCCCCACAGCCCCTGACCCCCATCTTCACTTGTCAAGCCCCGACCGCCCAAACAACCTCGCCATCCCCGCCTTAAGTCTTTCCTTTTCTGACTCCTGGCCCCGGTTCGTTTATCTTCCCAAAGTTTGCCGATTATTACCCCGCCCCGGCGCATACTCATTCCATGATCGACGCGCAGGCCACCATCGCTCCCGCGGCCTATTGGCTACTGGCTGTTGGCTACTGGCTGCTCTTCCCCGACCGGTCCGGCCCAAGCCCAAAAGTTGACCAAAGCGGTCTATTTCGCCCGAAAATGCCTCCTAAGCCCTGTAAATCAATACGTTTGCGGATAAGTCCTTTGGAATCAAATATTGGTGGTCATCACCCACCCAGTAAACCCTTTGTTATCAAATATGGAGGGTTGGCATACGGGGAGAGGGGGGATATGGACCAGAAAGTTAACGCCGCCGGCTCCCGGCTACTGGCTAGAAACACGAACCAAGCTGGTAGCTGAAAGCTATTAGCTGTTCACTGCCTTGCCAACTCCGCTAGCTCCGCTAACACCGCGAACTCCGCTAAACTAGTTCCATGGCGTCGATTCAGCGCAGAAAAACCCCAACCGTAGCCATCGGCCACGTCCGCGTCGGCTGGGAAGTTCCCGTCGTCGTCCAGTCGATGACCAACACCGACACGGCCGACGTACAATCCACCATCGAGCAGGTCGCGGCCCTCGCTCTCGCCGGCTCCGAGCTGGTTCGCGTCACGGTGAACAACGAAGCCGCCGCGGCAGCAGTTCCGGCCATCGTCGAAGGCGTGGAAAAGCGCGGCCTGCGCGTGCCCATCATCGGCGACTTCCACTACAACGGCCACATCCTGCTCAAAAAATATCCCGCCGCTGCGCGCGCCCTCGCAAAGTACCGCATCAATCCCGGCAACGTCTCCATTGGCCGCAAAGACGACGACAACTTTCGCACCATGATCGAGTGCGCCGTCGAGAACCGGAAGCCGGTCCGCATCGGCGTCAACTGGGGTTCGCTCGATCAGTCGCTACTGACGCGCATGATGGACGAGAACAGCAAGCGGCCCGAGCCCCAGCCCGCGCGCGACGTGATGATCGAGGCCATGATCGAGAGCGCCCTCTCGTCCGCCCGCGCCGCCGAGCGCTACGGCCTCGGCCACGATCGCATTATCCTCTCGGCCAAAGTCAGCGGTGTCCGCGACCTGCTCGATGTCTACACCAAGCTCGCCGCCCGCTGCGATTATCCGCTCCACCTCGGCCTTACCGAAGCCGGAATGGGATCGAAGGGCCTGATCGCCTCGACTGCGGGTCTCGCGCCGCTCCTGCTTCAGGGAATCGGCGACACGATCCGCGTCTCGCTCACGCCCAAGCCCGGCGGCGACCGCACGGAAGAGGTTCTGGCCGCGCAGCAGATCCTGCAGTCGCTCTCGATCCGCAGCTTCATGCCACAGGTCACGAGCTGTCCCGGCTGCGGCCGGACGACCAGCACGTACTTCCAGGAGCTGGCCGAGCAGATTCAGAGCTACCTGCGCACACAGATGCCCGAGTGGCGCAAGAAGTACACCGGCGTCGAAGAGCTGAAGCTGGCCGTCATGGGCTGCGTGGTCAACGGCCCCGGCGAGTCCAAGCACGCCAACCTCGGCATCAGCCTGCCGGGCACCTTCGAGGATCCCGTCGCGCCGGTCTACATCGACGGCAAGCTCGCAACCACGCTGCGCGGCGACACCATCGTGGCGGAGTTCAAGCAGATCCTCGACCGCTACGTGGAGTCGCACTACGGCCAGCCTGCAAAGAGCAGCGAACTCGTCGGCGCGCGGTGAACAGCTTCTAGCCCCCAGCTAATTGCCCCATTGGCTAGTTGGTGCGATGGTTGTCACATCGCATCATGCAGCTTTCGCGCTACGCTATATGCAACTCTCCACGGAGACTTCCTATGCGGCTCAGCCTCCCCCGCTCCCTCGCGGCTATTGTCCTCTGCACCCCCGCCCTCGTCTTCGCCGCCAAGCCCAGGCCCTGCGTGTCCGCCGATCAGGCGGCGCAAATGCTCAACAAGAACATTTGTGTTTCCGCGCATATATACGATGTGGTGCAACTCCCAGACGGAACCCGTTTCCTCGATGTCTGCTCGCCGCAAACCTCCGACGAGCATTGCCGCTTTACCGTTGTCAGCCTTTGGGAAGACCGCGACGAGGTCGGCGAGCTCAGGAAATACCGCGACCAGGACGTGCAGATTCGAGGGATTGTCCAGCCCATGCACGGCCGCGCCGGCATGATCCTCAGCCATGTCCGCCAGTTCTATGGCGGACTGCCGAAGTTCCGGCCCAATCCCCTGCTCGCCCATGGCTTCGATGCGGAGCAGGAGCGGCCTCCCATTCACGATCCCGACCTGCATTCCCGGGGCGGCCATCGTGCCTTCATGAATACCAGGGATCGCGAGCCGCTACCGGGCAAGTAGCGGAGTCAGCAGAGCGGGATTGGCGGCGTTAGTGGTGCACGATGCAATAGCCGGCAGCCCCTGGCTCGCGGGCCAAGTGGAAGAGTGAACAAAAATAACGGAGCAGTCGAGTGCCCTCAGTTGCCTATTTCCCTAACCCTTGGTCCCTTGTGCCTGTACTTCCAGCAGCGGCGCGAACTTTGCGCCGGTGAAAAGGATCGTGCATGAGATGAGCAGGAAGACGAGGGTTGCGCCAAGGCCGATGCTGAGGTTTGATCGGTCGCTGATGGAGCCGATGATCTGCGGCGAAAACGTGTCGCCGAAGAAGTGAATGCAGAACAGGTTGATGGAGATGGCAGTGGCGCGGACCGGCGCCGCGACTGAATTGACGATGGCGGTGTTGAGCGGACCAGTGTTGAGGAAGAGGAAGAACTCCGCGGCGAACAGCGACGGGACAGCCCACGCTCGCGGCCCGAAGAAGAGCAAAATGCCGAACGGCAGCGTCAAGCCTACGCTCCAGGCAGAAAGCAGATAGAGTGCGCGATGGTTCCTGCGCAGCCACACTTGCGCAATCCATCCGCCCGTCAGCGTTCCCGCGATCCCGTCGATCACCGTTGTTGCGCCCACGGTGAGGCTCGCCGTTCCCACGGACATCCCCGCGGACCGCCGGAGAAACTCCGGCATCCACCACGAGATCCCGCCCATGGCAAACGTCAACATCGCAAGGCCGAAGGTCGCCGTCAGGAACGCCGGGTTCGTGAACAGTCCCAACACCGTGTTCCGGTTCAGGCCTGGCAGGATGTGATCCGTTGCGCCGCGTTCCGGCTCGCGGCCGATCCAACCATAGAGCGCAGCCGCCAGAAACCCCGGCAGCGCGCACAAAAAGAACGGCGTGCGCCAGCCCCAAACCGATCCAATCTGCCCGCCAGCGAGGTAACCCAGAGCCGCGCCCACTGGGATCGCGACGTAAAACACCGAGAGCACGCGATTGCGATCCCGCTCGGGATAAAAGTCGCTCAGCACGGCCGGCGCAAAGATGCCGAATGTCGCCTCACCGACTCCGACCAGCGCCTGGCGCAGATAGAGCGTGGTGTAACTGTGGATCCAGATGGCGGCCAGCGTGGCCAGGCTCCACAGCGTTGCTCCAACAATAATGAGCGGCTTGCGGCGATAGCGGTCACCCAGCCAGCCCGTCAGCGGCGCCGCAATCATGTAGAAGACGAAAAATGCTGTGCCGAGCGCGCCCATCTGCTGGTCGCTCGCGTGAAACTCGCGCTGGATAGGTGAAACTTCGCCAGCCAAAATGTAGCGGTCGATGTAGTTCAGCAGGTTGAGCGCGAGCAGCAGCAGCACCGTGCCAAGGGCCGGGTTGACACGGGCGCGCAATGGTCCAAGAGAAGTTGACAAGCAGCCTCAGTCAAATCGCAATTTGCAGGCGAACAACGATTACCATAGCAGGCAGACGCGAATCCGCGTGATCATGCCTTCGGCCTTGGCCAGCGCGCCTCGATTGTCGTCCCGATTCCGCCCCGCGGCCGGAACTCCCCCTTCACAATCGCCCAGACTGGGCCACAGGCCTTCACCACATCATCGAGAACGCGGTTCACAAGGTTTTCCTGAAAAATCCCCAGGTTGCGGTAACTGAAAAGGTACTCTTTGAGCGACTTCAACTCCAGGCACCGTTCCTTCGGCATGTAGCGAATAGTCAGCACGCCGAAGTCCGGCAGGCCGGTCTTAGGGCAAACCGACGTCAGTTCCGGGTCGTCGATCTGAATCTCGTATCCAGGAAACTGGTTTTGCCAAGTCTCGATCGCTGGAAAGGCAAAGTCGAGCCCGGCCCTGGCATGCTCGTCGGTGTATCTTGGCTCTGCTGCCATACCGGTATTGTACGAGCCGGAATGGGCGGGCGCGATCCGCCTCTCGCTTCTTTTTGTGTTTCTTACCCGATGTTTTTGAGTCCTATATACTAGCTCTGGTTAAGTACATGGTTAAAGCAAGATCGCAAACGAGCCGTCGTTGGCTTTGGACCGGTGCAGTCGTTGTTCTGCTTGCCGTATTCTTTACGGCACGCTATTTTCTGCGCGAGCGCCTTCCGGTACGTGTAGCGCGCGTGGAACACGCCATGCTGCTGAACACGGTCAGCACCAATGGCCGCGTAGAGCCCGATGTGAACTATCCATTTTACAGTCCCATCGCCACCACGGTAAAGGCTGTGTATGCACAGGAAGGCGACGTCGTTCCGGCCGGCAAGCTTCTGGTTGTTTTGAACGACGCCGCTGCCCGCGCACAAGTTGCCAGCGCCGAGAGCGAGGTGAAGGCCGCGCAGGCGGCGCTGGACGCGGCCACCCACAACGGAACCCAAGCCGAACGCCAAGCCTCCGCCGCCGAGATCCAACAGGACCGCCTGACTCGCGATCAAGCTCAACACGACTTCGACGCCCTCGCCAAGCTCGCTGCAACCGGCGCGGCCGCGCAAGGCGAGGTCCTGGCGGCGCGCGAACGGCTGGCTGCGGCCCAGGCTAGCCTGAACGCGGCCGAACAAAGCGCCCAACATCGCTTTTCGCCGAATGAAGTGGCGCGCGCCCAGGCCGCGCTGGCCGATTCGCAAGCGGCTCTGATCGCCGCGCAGCAGATCGAAGCTCAGACCGTAATTCGCGCCCCTATTGCCGGAACCATCTACAGCATGGATGCTGCCCCATCGGAATACGCCGAAGCCGGCAAATTGCTTCTCGAGGTCGCCGATCTGCGCCATGAACGCGTCCGCGGCTTCTTCGACGAGCCTGATTTGGGGCGCCTGGCAACGGGACAAAAGGTCGGGATTCGCTGGGATGCCAAACCGAGTGTCGAGTGGTACGGCCACATCGTGCGCCTTCCCTCCGCTGTCGTCACCTACACCACGCGCAACGTCGGTGAGGTTCTGATCGATTTCGACGATTCAGCGGATGGACTGCTGCCGGACACCAACGTCACCCTCACGGTCACGACTTCCAGCGAGCCTAGCGCGCTCAGCATGCCGCGCGAGGCGCTGCACGAAATGAAAGG
>JBEKXX010000157.1:0-6214 GCA_049511595.1 Occallatibacter sp.
GGTGAGTTTCTCCTCCATGTCGCGCTGCGCGGGCCAGCATTCCTGGTTGGCCGAGAGGCGCAGATCGCCGCTGGTGATCAGCAAAACCTCATTTGCCGCCGGTTTTGCCGCTCCCTGATTTCCCGTTCCCATAATGATTGCCTCCCACCGATGTAATCGTTATCACCAAAGAGAAATATACACCAGAGCGAGGTGCGGCTGGCAACGGCCACAGGTAGGATGGAGTTGATTCCGCTCCTTGGAGCAGATGGCGGGGAACAGACCTGATGCCGGGCAAAAAGACACGGCTGGAGATCGTAGCGCGGAGGGTTCCGGCGAGCACCAAGGGCGGCCGCGCGGGGAAACGACCGGGCGCGGAAGCGGCGGGAGCGCCGCGTATTTCGGGCCGGTGGCTGGCGAGCGCCGTGGCTTTGACAATCGTGGCGGCGGCGTTGTGCGGATGGTGTGCCTTGTGCCTGCTTTTCTGGCAAGGGAGCTGGCAGTTGCTCTATCATCCTGCGGCGGCGGTTGGGCGCACGCCGGCCAGTGCGGGCTTGTCCTTCGATCCGGTTGGTATTGCCTCAACCGACGCAGGTGTGCCGCAGCTGATGGGCTGGTGGATTCCCGCCGCGCCCGGAGCTGCCGCGAGCCGCTTCACCGTGCTTTTTCTGCACGGGCAGAACGGAAATCTGGGAGGCACAATGGACGCGCTGGCCCGACTGCACGCGGTGGGCGTCAACGTGCTTGCTTTTGACTATCGCGGCTACGGACAAAGCCAGTTCGCGCGGCCCAGCGAAGCACACTGGCGTCAGGATGCGGAATGGGCGCTCGAATACCTGGAGGGGACACGGCACGTCGATCCCGCAACGATTGTGTTGGACGGCACGGGGCTGGGCGCGAATCTGGCGCTCGAAGTTGGCGCGGAGCACGCGGAGTTGGCGGGGGTGGTAGCGGAATCGCCCACGGCGGCCCCGATGGACGCGATCTTTAACGATGCGCGGGCGCGGCTGGTTCCGGCACGGCTGCTGGTGCGCGACCGCTACGATCTGGATGCGGCGGCGGGAGAGGTTCGCGTCCCGGTGCTGTGGTTTGAGCGAGCCGCTCCGCCGGCAAGCAGCGGTTCGCAGCACGACCCGGAGGCGTATCAGAGGGTCGCGACGCACAAGATGCTTGTGTGGCTGGGTTCGCCAGGGGACGTTGATCAACAGGAGGAGAAGGCGCTGAGCCGGTGGCTGGATGAGCTGCCGGCCCATTGATCTGGCTCGCCTGCCCGCTGCGCGTTTAGAACGGTTCGTTCTTGCCGCCGCATAACAACACGGCCTGAGCCACGGCCTGGCCAACACGGGCCGACTGTTTTTGATCGGTAAACGAGAACCCGTCCGCATCGTCTGCTGCCACTCGCATCGCAACAATAAACATAGGCGGATCGAATTTTTCGTAATAAACTTTCATTTCGTCGGGGGCCGCCCCCTCCTCCTCAGCCACTTTCTTAAAATACTGGTCGCTTGGCATCGTCAAGACGCCCATCACATCGCGCAAGCTGAGCGATACGTCCTCATCATTCACCACGTTGCCAGATATCGATCTCCACCAGTGGTAATGGATCGAGCAGGCAGCAGGATCGGCCGCCACTTCGGTCAGCAATACGCTGTACTGAGATGTTCCTATCTCGTCCGCATTCGACACATGAACCACAAAGTTGAGCTTACCCACGGAGTTGAGTTCCTTCTGGATGATCTGCATGTCCGAGGCCAACTGCTGAGCGATTTGCGCGGGCGGCGGGGGTGCGCTCTGCTGGCCACAGGCCGCAGACGCGATTCCAAATACCAAAATGGCCGTAAGACGGCAACTCGCTTTCATGATTCTTCCCTTTCTGTTCTTCCCGGATTGTGGCCTGGCTGGAAACGCACAGTGAAGCCGGGATCCGGGCGCAGAGACGTTTTTCCGGCGATTCGATCGTATTCCCATTGCTCAGCGCACGATGTCGCGGTGGAAAGCTTTTACCTGGTAGCCGGCCTTGCGGAGCCGATCGCCGATCTCTTCGGCCATCATCACGCTGCGGTGCTGACCGCCGGTGCAGCCAAAAGCCACGGTGAGGTAGCTTTTGCCTTCCTCCACGTAGTGCGGAAGCAGATAGAGCATCAACCTGGTCACGCGGTCGAGAAACTCCCTGGTTTGCGGGAAGCCGCGCACGTAGGCTGCGACCTTGGGATCGAGCCCGGTCTTCTTACGGAACTCCGGCACGAAGTGCGGATTGGGCAGGAAGCGGACATCGAAGACCATGTCCGCGTCCAGGGGCACGCCGTTTTTGAAGCCGAAGCTGAGACAGGAAACCAGCAGGCGCTTGGTTTCGTCTTCGCGGCTAAAGCGGGCCAGAATGTCGGCGCGCAGCTCGTGCACATTGAAGTTCGATGTGTCGATGAGGGTGTCGGCGACGTTGCGGATGGGATCGAGCAGTTGACGCTCCTCGACAATGGAGCGCCAGACCGTCTCCGAGCGGCCGAGCGGGTGCGGACGCCGCGTCTCGGAATAGCGCTGGACAAGAATCGCATCCTGCGCGTCAAGATAAACCACGCGCGTGCGCAGCAGCTTCCTGATGCTTTTCAGGATCTCGGGCAGGCGGTCGAGCGTGGCGCCCTCGCGGACATCGATAACGATGGCGGCTCGTTCCACTTCAGTCGACTTGCCGACGAGGACGGCAAAATGAGGCAGCAGTTCGAGGGGCAGATTGTCGACACAGTGATACCCCAGGTCCTCAAACGCCTTGAGGGCCGACGCTTTGCCAGCGCCGGAGATTCCGGTGAGGATGATCAGCTCCTTGGCTGGTTTGGCGGCCGGTTTCTTCCCGCGGGTTGCGGATCGCGATTTGACCGCTCGGCGCAGGGTTTTGGGGGGCGTCATGGGTTTCATGCTACACCGAAGGGCGAGGCCTGTTTGCGCCAATGCCCTTCAATCCTGCCACGGCCCGGCCCGACTCAGGCTTCCAGCGCCGGCGCCCAGTAGCCCCTTTGGGCGAGCTTGAGCGCGAGTTCGGAATCCAGAGCGGGTGAAAACAGCGGACCCTGGCCCAAAGCGCAGCCCATGCGGGCGAGCGCCGCGAGTTGATCCCGAGTCTCGATTCCCTGGGCGACGATCTGCACGCCCAGAGTATTGCCAAGGCGGAGCAGCGATTCGAGAACGGCCAGTTGCCGGCCCGGCGAAAGCACGGCTGCCGTCAACCTTGGGTCAAGTTTCACCATCGCGACCGGCAGGCGGACCAGATGATTCAAAGGCGCGAGGCTGCTCCCGAAGTCGTCGATGGCGACGCGCACCTGCCAATCCGCCAGACGCTGCAGAATGGCGACCGCGGCGTCGAGATCCTCGTTGAATGCGCTTTCCGGCGCCTCGAGCAAAAGCCGGGAGGGGTCAACGCCACTCACCGCAAAAACCTTCACCAAATACGCGATCAGATCGGGATGGTAGAGCTGGCGGCGTGTCAGGTTAACAGCCAGGGTCAGCGCCTGGTCCGGCAAGCGACCTGCCCAAGTATGCAATAGCGCGCACCCGGCGTCCAGCGCCTCCCGCGCCAGCAGGATGGAAAGGTTGTTATCTTCGGCAATAACGGGCAGGTTCTGAAAATTGTCAACCGTCCCGTCGGCGCGGCACAGGCTCAGAATGGACTCGAATCCCTCCAGCTTGCCGTTGGCGAGCCGGTAGATGGGCTGATAGCGGAAGCCGAATTGCCGCTTATCCACGGCGGCGCGGAGTTCGCGCTCCCGCTCCTGCTGGGCAGTAACAGCGACCTCGAGGTGCGTGTCGAAGATTTCGCAGCGGCCGCCGCCGGCCTGCTTGGCGCGGTACATGGCAAGATCCGCATCGCGCAGGAGCAGATCGGACGAGGTGTGGTCCGGCCCGGCCATGGCCGCGCCGATGCTGGCGCCGACGTGAACCGCGTGCCCGAAGACATCGAAGGGCCGCTCCATCTCCCGCAGGATGCGTCCGGCCACGATCTCAAGATCGTATGCGGTGAGAATGTTTTCGACCAAAACGGCAAACTCGTCCCCGCCCAGCCGCGCGGCCGAGTCCTGGGGACGGAGCGAAGCGCGGAGCCGTCCGGCGACCGCGGCCAGCAGCAGGTCGCCCGCTGCATGACCCAGCCCGTCGTTGACCTCTTTGAAACGGTCAAGGTCAAGATAGAGAACGCCACAGCCGTGCTCGGGATTACGCAGGCGCCGGCTAAGGGTGAGATCCACGCGGTCAAGAAACAGCGCGCGATTGGGCAAGCCGGTCAGCAGGTCGTGCATGGCGTCATGCTGCAGCTTTTCTTCCGTCTGCTTGTGCTCGCCGATGTCGCGGAAGGTGAAGACGTTGCCCACCTGGGCGCCGTTCACCAGCAGAGGCGCGATCTGCAGGCTCACATCCACGAGCTCGCCAGCCTTGTTCCTGCGCACCGTTTCCATGACGGCGGAACCATGGGCTTCGACGGCTTTGAGCAGCGCCGCATTCTCGTTGAAGCGCGTCTCGGGCACAATGAGTTCCCGCAGGCTGCCGCCGCCGGCCTCTTCAGCGGTGTAACCAAACATGCGAGTAAAGGCGGGATTGGTGTACAGGACATGATTCTGGTGATCGATGGCGACGGCCTCGGGAAGGCTGGCGAGCACGTCTTCCATGAGGCGCGATTTGGGGGCGCGATCGCGCTCGCCAGGATGGGCAACGATGACGGCCTCGCGCAGTTCCGCATTCAGAACGCTGTAGGTGCCTTCGACGGGGATGAGCCGGCCGCCCTTGCCCGGCAAGGTTGCATGAAAGGGGTAGCCGCGCGGCGTGCCGGTCAACTTCGTCTGCGGCTCAGCGGTGCCCGGGAAAAGCCCCCAGAGAACATCCTCTACAGGGCGGGGAGCCCATTCTCCCTCGCTCAGGTCCAGCATTTTGCGCGCTTCGGCATTGGCAAAGACGATCTTCCCCGCCCGTTCCAGAAACACCAGGACCGGCAAGCCGTCGAGAACCTCCCGTTGGGCGTCGGGGTTCGCGTTTTCGTAAAGGCTCAAGCCAATGACCTCCCCAGGGTCCGCCGCGTCTCCCGCCTCAGATTGCTTGCTTTCCGGCATGAGCCCGGCACCGAATGGAGATGTCGCCATAGGTTCAATCGTAGGGGGCGCAGCGACCGTTCACCATCCCCAAAATCGGTCAGCAGATGCAACCAAAGTCCGTCGCATCACGAAGTTCGGGCAGGATTTCCACACCTCCCTGCATGCTCCCGCTTTTCGACGGAAAGCGAATGCGGGACCGAGGCCATGCCGCGGCGCGCCGATGAGAATGGCGCAGGCGCGGGAGCACAAGGCGCCGGCGATGGGGCGGGTTGGCTTCTACGGGATCTCCACCAACTCCATTTGACCGTCACGCCGGCGATGCAGCACATACATCTCCGCCGACGGCGTGCGGAAGATGAGCAGATCGCGGTCGCGGAACTCGGCGTCTTTGACGGCCTCCTCAATGGTCATCGGCTTGAGGGCGAGGGCTTCGCCGCTCTCGACGACGTGCGGCTCGACGACTTTGGCGCGGGCGGGAAAGGAGTGAACGGCGATGGAGGTCCGCGCTTTGCCCGCGAGGCGGGCTGGTTTTGCTTCTCCGGCATCGGTCGTGGGCTCGACGCGCGCCTTGGGCCGGGCAACCGGCGGAGCCGTGAGCACCTTGTCGCCCTTGGGCAGGCGCTTGCTCACCAGGCGGCGGTCCCGGTAACGGTAAGCCTGGTGCTCGGCGTGCTCGATGGCCTCGCGGAGGGCGGCGACCGGCGTATTCGCCTTGCCAGTAGCAGCGAATCTCTGCAGACGGGCCTGCACGGTCAACTCGACGATGTGGACATGCCTTTGCGCGCTAAAGGTGATGCTGGCGCGCGCGGTCCGGCCCAGAATCCGGCCAATGCGTTCCATGCCCTCCTCGGCATGCGTACGCAGCACCTTCGTGATCCTTCCGTTCCTGGCGGTGATTGCCACATCCATAGTCGCCTCCGTTCCGTGTGGTTGGGCCGTTTCCCGAGACCGGCGTTTGTGGAGCACAGTATATGACGAATTCGCTGCCTGCTTCCAGATTTTGGGTGTTTCGGTACTTCCAACTCCAGGAATTCGATCGGTTCAATTTTCCGGCGGGAGCGCGGCGCCGGTGCAAGGATCGATTTTCAGCGAATGCGGATCTTTTTTTTGAGGCCACCGATAGAGGTTTTTGCGCTCTGGGGTTTGCCGGCCCAATTGAATCGAAA
>JBEKXX010000158.1:0-6187 GCA_049511595.1 Occallatibacter sp.
TCAGTCACCTTGTTCGAGAAAATGCCCATTTTACAGGCCCTTCAGCAAGCCGATTACACAATCGCAACCATCCCCCATCCCAACCAACTGACTCTGTTCGACTTTTAACCGGACAGTAGTGACCACTGACCACTGATCACTGCCCGTAACTCCTTTGCGGAGACATATCTGCGGGGAAGTCCTGTGAAATCAGACACTTGGCGCACATTACTTGCGCTAACCACATGAAACCACAGCACTTATTTCCAGAAGTGGGGAGGGGTACCCCCCGTAATCAGAAAGTAAACTGGGGCCCTCCCGCCTGTTGCGGCGGCCCGCTTTTACCCCATTTCCGGCGTTGTCAATTTATGCGGAGGGAAATCGTCCCATGTACAAGGAATGCCGTCACATCCTGCCCGATGGATCGCGCTGCCACTCTGCCGCCCTCAAAGATATGCCCTATTGCTATCACCACGACCGCATTCACCGCGCCCTCCTCCGTCAGAGATCGACGAAAGCCAAACTCGATTTGCCCGCTCTGGAGGATCGCGCCTCCATTCTGATGGCTCTCTCCCAGGTCATCGGCGCTCTTGCCGACGGCCGCATGGACGGAACCAAAGCTGGCCGTCTCATCTACGGCCTTCAGGTCGCCTCGCAGTTCGCGCCCACCTCACCCCGATTTCCTTCCAGCAACCAGGTGGAGTCCATCGCCCGCACCAGCGACGGCGACGAGCTCGCGCCCGTATCCATCAAGTGCTTCAAAAACGACGACTGCAGTACCTGCCCCTACTACGACGAATGTGACGGCGAAGTAATCGGCGAAGAGGACAAAGATGACGATGACGACGAAGAAGACGATGAAGAAGACGAGGACGATGACGACGAAGAAAACGAGGACGATGACGAAGAAGAAGACAAGGACGCAGACGGCAAAGAAGAACAGGAGGTCGGCGCCGGCGTCAAGGTGTCTTCGCAGGACACGGCATGAACCCTCCTGCGAAGGCGCACCGCGCGCCCTCATGCCGGAAGTTTCACCGCGGGTTCAATGAAATTCCAAATGCGATTGCCCTGGGACGAACCTATCTCAGGTTGACAACCGCCTTCAACGGAAGGTCCTGCGACGATCCACCAACCAGAATCGTGTAGTCTCCCGGAACAAGCGTCCATCCATCCTTTTGTACGTCGAAGATCGACAGATACTTGGGATCGATTTCCACCGTTACGGTCCGTTCTTCTCCGGAGTTGAGTTGAACCTTGGTCCAGCCCACTAACCGCTTGGGAGGCTCCTGGGCGCCGGCTGGCAGGGATGCATAGACTTCCGCGATCTCCGCCCCGGCGCGTGCGCCGGTGTTCGCCACCGTAAATGTCGCCTTGATCGTCTTTCCCGGAGCGACAGACAGGCCCGAATAGCCGTAACTGGTATAAGAGAGCCCATAGCCAAAGGGGAACAGCACGGGTTTCTTCTGGGCGTCATACCACTTATAGCCAACCTCGGCGCCTTCGTTGTAATCGACCGTGAATGGCGGCAAACCCTTGGCCCACTGCAGCGGAGAATCATGGCCGGAGAAATGCCGCGGCTCAGGCGGCGGCTTCACAAGGGTTGGATGGGGCAGATCGGCCTCGCTCTCCGGGAAGGTATTCGACAGCTTGCCGCTCGGATTGACCGTACCGAAAAGAACATTGCCGACGGCATTGGCGCCGTCGCTGCCGGCGTACCATGCTTCCACAATCGCTGCCGGCGCCTTTACCCATGGCATCGTCACCGGGCTGCCTGTCTCCAGCACCACGATGGTGTTTGGATTGGCCGCCGCCACCCGGGCGATCAGGTCATCCTGATTCCCGGCAAGGGAAAGACCGGGCAGGTCCACGCCTTCGCTTTCGAATTGATAGGCAAAGACGATGGCTACATCCGCTCCCTTTGCCATGGCGGCTGCCGCTGCGGGGTCGGCGCCGGAATCGTACTTGACGATGGCATGGGGCGCCCTGGCCTCAATTGCCTTCAGCGGCGAAGTGGGAAACCAGATCTCCACGTTCGGGGGAGTGGGGGCCTCGGGCGAAGCGATGAAGGCCTTTTCTCCCGTAGGATCTACCTGCGCCGAACCGCCTCCCGAAATCATGCCCGTGTCGGAATGTGCGCCAATCACCGCAATGGTGTGAATCTTCGCGGCATCGAGCGGCAGCGCGGCGCGGTCGTTTTTGAGCAGAACGATGCTCTCCTCTTCGATCTTCCGCGCGACCTCCCGGCCGGCAAACGGATCGACGACGCTGCGCCGCTGCGGATCATCGATCACTCCCGCGGCAAACATCGAGCGCAGGATGCGGTGGACGTGCTCATCCAACTCCGGCATGGAAATCTTCCCCGACTCCACCGCTGCCTTGTAGCGTTCCCCATAAAAGAAAGATCCGCCCTCCTCGTGATCCAGTCCTGCGGCCGAAGCTTTTTCAAGACTGTGCGTCCCTCCCCAGTCCGAGAGCACAAACCCGGGGAATTTCCAATCCTTTTTCAGCACTTCATTCAGCAGGTAATTATTCTCGCAGGAAAAGACGCCATTCACGCGGTTATACGCGCACATGACAGCGTCCGGGTGGCCCTGCTCGACGCCAATCTCAAAGGCCAGCAAGTCGCTCTCCCGCGCCGCCCGTTCGCCGATATTCACATTGACCCAACCGCGTCCGCTTTCCTGGTCGTTGAACGCATAGTGTTTGATATCGCCGATAATGTGCTGCGACTGAACTCCGGCGACCAGCCTGGCCACCATGGTTCCGGCCAGCACGGGGTCTTCGCCCAGATACTCGAATGTCCGCCCGTCGCGCGGTTCGCGAGTAATATCCACGCCGCCGCCGAGCGACATATTGTAGCCCTGCGCCCGCAGCTCGCGCCCGATGAGCGCGCCATACTCGAATGCCGCGGCGGTATCCCAGCTTGCCGCCAACGCCACATCTGCAGGCAAGGCCGTCGAATAGCGCCCGTTCTGCGCGCTGCCCCGGACGCCGTAAGCCGCGTCGCACATATCGATCGCCGGAATCCCCAGCCGCGGAATCCCAACCACGTAGCCCCCGCCACGGTTCGACAGGGCGGTCACGGGAGTAAGCGGATCGAACATCGGCATCCCATTTCCATGCATAAGCTGGATCTTCTCGTCCAGCGTCATTTCTTTCATCGCCAGATCGGCGCGCTCGTCTGGCGAAAGGCTCGTATTCATCCATAGTCTCTCGGCCTCCGCATGCTTCTGCTGCTGCGAGAAGCTCGAAGCGGACAGGCAAGACAGCGATAAGGCCACAATCGCCAATGTTCCAAGCACGGCGCGAGAGCGAGAGTGATCCATGATTTCCCCCTTGGTAAGACGGCGCTTCATACTCGTTCTAAGGAAGCTTAGCTTAACAACGGCTTCTGCCCGAGCGTTGCTAGTGTCGGGCGTCACTAATTCTGTCGATTATCTTTCTGTTGTTACGAAGCAGCGAACCACGCAATCGCAGGAATTTCTCGCGGCTTCCGTTCTTTGGGATAATCGTCATCCTGCATGAAACACTACACTAGTTGTGCGGGACACGCGGCTTGTGAGCAGTGTGTGCGAACGGATTGGAGCCAACCGCTTCGGTGATCATCGAGTGTTGGGTGTAGCGGCGCTCATTTCCCGTTCACTGAAGCTTACGCCGTTTCGAATTTCAAGCTCCATGCGTAATCACACGGCCTGTTGCCGGCTTGCTGCAGGTTCTCTGGCAAAGTAATAATCGTCCCCTGCGCCGAGTCGAACTTCCATGTCAGTTCTGCCTTTGACCCCAGAAGAGTTACTTTAGAGCCATCCCTGGGCCGGATGGTTTTAAGCGTTACCTGCGTTCCTGGCCATTCGGTCAGGATCGCGTAGACAAACCGCCGGTCCTTCGACCGCGTGTAGCGGACCGTGTCTCCTTCCGACCAAAGCGTGCCTTCACGGGGACGCGTCAAGTAGATCGCTTCGCCGTTCACCTTGAGCCACGCGCCCGCACCCTTCATTTGCCGGATCGCCTCGGGATGAAACTCCCCATGGGCGCTGGGGCCGACGCCGATCTGCAGGCCGCCGCCTTTGGCGACAGTGTCTGCCAGATTCCGTACGATCCATTGCGTGCCTTTGTAGTTTGCGGCGTCAGGGTCGTAGGAGAAGTCGGTACCCAGCGGGTAAATGGTGAACCACGGCTTATCGGATGTTTCTTGCGATCCAGGTACCACACGCTCCGGTGTGTAGTAGTCGCCGTAGTTCCCAATGCCGCGCCCTCGCAACATCACCTGCGGCTGCAGTTCGCGCATCTTCAGCACCGTCTTGCGCAGTTCGGGCCAAACGCGCGGCCCCAGCCACATGTCCAGGCACATCGTGTCGATCTTTCCATAGTTGGTCAGCAACTCGACCAGTTGCGCACGATGCCTCTCCATCATGCGCTTCACCTCGGCATCCGTAGGATCGGGAACAATCACGGCATGATTGCCCAGCCGCTGCCGCGTGAATTCGACGTCGCGCTGGTTCATCCATTGGGTTGACGAAGGAATTTGCAGCGGGTGCGCGACATAGGGCCGGAAGTCCGCGTCATACCAATCCGGATGCGAGAAATAAAGATCAACCTTCATATCCCGCTTATGCGCGGCGTCACAAAGCTCCTTCACAACATCCCGCCGGAACGGCGTCTCCATGATGGAGTAGGCATGGTCGCAGGATTCCATCCTTGGACCTCCGGCGGCTGTCCAGTTGGCCCGGTTCTTCACCCTTGTTTTGGTGTTGAACATGGAGAAGCCCTCGTGATGCTTGGAGGTGAAGGCAAACATCTGCATGCCGCTTTCCTGGAAAGCGTCCATCCATGCGTTCGCATCGAAGCCCGCGGGATTCCAGGTCTTATAGAGGTTGTTGTAGGTCTGGCGATCTTCGAAGGACATGGTGAGGAAGGGCCAGGACTCGGGGCCGCGATGCCATATCGAGTAGATTCCCCAGTGAATCCGGATGCTGAACTTGATATCCCGAAAGGCTTCGTAGGCACTCGCCGGGGCCGAATGATATTCGGCGATGGGCGGGTTCTCGATGTAAGGATCGTCCTTCAACAGCGAGGGGGGGAATCCATGATACTGCCCCTGCGTTTGCGCCAGACCGGGATAAGCGGAGCTTGCCGCCAAAGCAGCGGCCGATGCAAGAAATTGTCTCCGATTCATGAGTATCACTCCTGACAAAGTAGCGCTCCTCCGCATGGATTCAGACTGAGCCGGAACGTGCACAAGCACGCCGCTACAGTTGAGAACAACCCGCCTGCTTCGAGCACAATCACTGATATATCAAATCCTTCCCTCTTGTCAAACTCTTTCAGCCAATGCTTGTACCCACGTTCCCAAGTGAGCCAGGATGCAACGGTCGGAATTGTGTGCTTTGATCGCAGGACATAACTGACCTTCTACGGCATGATGGCAGAAGTTCTACTTTTTCAATAGGCTGCGATTACCAAAACGGCGTAGTGACACGCTTCCTCTCCACCTGCGCCACACTGAAGGCAAATTCAGCATGAGCATAGCACCGGTGGCAGGGCGATGCCGCACGCGGACGCTCCAGAACATGCCGGACTGCCTGAGGCGAAAGCCGATTACGGTCTTGCATCCTGCTTCGATGACATCCGAGCCGGCAAACAAGTGCTGGCGGCGGAACTTTGGGTCGCGCATGTGCTGGTGTTTCTCTGAAAGTAATCTGCTTCGATACGAATCTTCTCGGCCACTTCGGGATTGGTTGCACCGATGGCGCGAAGCGTAAGGGTCTGGCCTTCAATTTTCCCATTGTCCAGCAGACGCCGCTGGTGTTTTTTCATCCAGACTTTCTGCTTCATTGCTTCATTGGGGTGTAATTTGCGCGCTAACTTCCGCAGATGTTGGCGTGCGTGATAGAGATCGACAATCTGAATCGCGTCTGGGAAGTGCAGATCGGCAAGATTCCAGATCCATTCATCGCCTTGCTGTGCTCACGAATCGTCTACGTAGAGCAGCATACGAAAAGTGGCGGTTGGATGCCATCATTTGTATGGAAGGCGCTCAAAGCCAGTTCCCTTCAACCGGCCTTAGAGTTCCGCTGACAAGGCGTCCAGCCGGCGCAGAACGGCTGCGTCGCCGAGCCATAGCGGCTTTTTCGAAAGGGCAACTGCCAATTAGAGGTCGCTATTCCCATTCCTTCCCGGCTATGATATATCAGCTATGGATTCAAACCGG